>CADDYW010000028.1 GCA_902810745.1 Chloroflexota bacterium
GTTGGAACCGTTGGGCTGCTTCGCGCGTTGTGTGTAATAGAATGGCCGTGGGCGTCGCGGTGGCTTGCGTCGTTCATGTGAGAACTGCAGATGGCCAGGTGTATCAGACAGAGCACGACGTCGCGCGGACTCGGTTCTAAAGAGTGTTGGTGAACGGAGAAGAGGCTAGGGGGCAGGCAGACGTTGACGGGCTCCGGTAGGATCGGGGGGACGAAGCCAAACCGGTCCTGATCGGAGCCCGGATGAATATTGTAGAGCGTGGGCGTGCCTTTCTCCACTCGTTGCGCGATCTCGCGAATCGCGGCGCCTGGGAGTGGCGCCGCTGCCCGCGCTGTGGCGACACCCTCACCCAGCGCTGGGGCAGCTATACCCGCCATCCCTGGTTCCTCGACGGCCGTCAGACCGTCGTCGTCCCCCGTCACTTTTGCACGCTTTGTCGGCGCACCTACTCCGAACAGTCGGCGCTCTTGGTGCGGGGCGGCTGGTACGCCCGCGAGGTTCGCCGCTGCGCGATCGATCACTGGCAACACGTCGGCAGTTCGGTGCGCAAAACCGCCGAACACCTTCGGTCGTTGTTGGGCCACCAGGAACGCTGGCTCCTCTGGCGGCCCCTGGATCCAGCGCCGTCGGAGGAGGACCGCTGCCACCTGAGCCCGAGCTCGGTCGAACGCTGGCTGGATCAGGCGGGCCACCGCGCCCAAGAGACGGTTCCGGACCAGTTGGCGGCGGTGCCCAGTTCGGGCCAACTGGCGACCGATGGGCTCTGGGCCCGGCTGCGGGGGAAGGCCACGAAAGTCGTGCTCCTGCTCGCCGACGGCGTCAGCGGGGTGATCTGGCCACCGGTGGTGGCCGATGGGGAGGAGACGCCCGCGGCCTGGCACCGACTCGTTGAGCGGGCCGAGAAGGCGGGGCTGGTGCTCCGGGAGATTCGGGGGGTGACCAGCGACGGGGCGACCGGGCTGGAGGCCTATCTGGCGCGCTCCCTCGCCTGGGTCAGCCACCAGCGCTGCATCTTCCATCTCTGGCGGGGTCTGGCCGGGGAGATTGCCGCCCGGGTCAACGCCGCTGCGACGGGCATGATTGGCGAAGCGGCCAAAGCCGCCAAGCGCCACGCCCGGGAGGAGATCGTCGGGGCGGTCCGCGCCGTCCTCGACGCTCCCACCCATCGCGCCGCCCAGCACGCCTTCGAACGCCTCCACGCCCAAAGCTGGGGCAAGGACCTGGCCCGTCTTCTCGACGCGCACCTCGACGGTGCCTTAACCCACTTGTTGGACTACAACCAGGGGTTGGTCCGCACCAACCCCGAATGGCTCTGGCGAGACTTCCGTCTTCGCCTGGGCCACGGGCGCAATCAGGGCTCGGACCTTCGGCTGGAACGGTCCGCCCTGCTCTTCGCGGTCTATCACAACTTCGAGCCAGCCCAAGAACGGAGCGAACGCAAACGATCCTATCGGCACCCCGGCCTTTGCCCGCTTGCCATGGCCGGGGTTCCCCCCAACGGAATCACTTATCTCGATGCCTTGAGCGTCTGATCGCTTGAAGGTCGGCTGCGGCTGCCTCGCGGGCAGCCACCCGACCTCATCTGGCACCCTACGCCTTTCTTGCCCCTCTGCCAACACTGCCTCAAACTTCACCCACACGAGGTAGAACCGAGTCGGTGCGCGACAACTGCTTGTCGTCACCCCGATTGTTCGTCTATATTTGAAGGAGCCGACGACCCACGACGGTCAAGAGCACTTCCTCGGCACGCAGCCACGCACCAACTTTGTGAACGTGAAGGGAACGAACGTGACAACGACCATAGTTGGAACCTCTATCCGCCGACTCGACGGCTATGAAAAGATCACCGGCCAGGCCAAATACGCGGGCGACGTTCAGCTCCCCGGCATGCTCCACGCCCGGCTCGTGGTCAGTCCGTATCCCCACGCGCGTATCGTCAAGATCGACAAGTCCGCCGCGGAGCAGATCCCCGGCGTCATTGTCCTGACGGCGGCCGACCTGCCAATCGCCAATCCCGACCCGTCACGGCAGGGCGAGCCGCTAGCGGCGGACGAGGTCGTGTTCCACGGGCACCCGGTCGCGGTCGTGCTCGCTCCGACCGAGGCGCTCGCCGAGGATGCCCTCGCGCTCGTCGACGTCACCTACGAGCAGCTTCCGTCGGTCATCGATCCCAAGGCGGCCCTCGCCGCCGATGCGCCACGCGCTCGGCTCCGGGCACTCAAGACGGCGGGCGAGACCGAGGCCCACGCGAGCGTCAGCGGTGCCAAGGAAGATCTCGAGAAGCCCGCCTCGCCCAACGTCTCCAATCAGACACGCCAGCGCCGCGGCGACGTCGAAGCCGGCTTTCGCCAGGCCGATGCCGTCGTCGAGCTCACCTTCCAGACCCAGTGGGCGCACCAGTCGCCGATCGAGCCCCAGACCGCGGCTGCCTGGCTCGATCCAACCGGGACGCTCACAATCTGGAGCTCGACGCAGGGAACGTTCTTTCCGCGCCAGCAGCTCGCGAAGATCCTGGGCCTCCCTCCGCAGAAGATCAAGGTCGTCGGGATGGTCATCGGCGGGGGCTTCGGGTCGAAGCTGATGCTGATTGAACCACTCGTCGCGGCGGTCGCGATGGCGGTCAAGCAGCCGGTCCGCCTCGCCTTCACCCGCACCGAAGAGTACCTGGCAGCGAATCCGGCCCCTGAAGCCGAGATCCGCATGAAGGCCGGCGCGACGTGCGATGGGACCCTGACCGCGCTCGAGGCGGAGGTCGTCTTCGATACCGGCGCCTTCCCGGCTTCGCCGCTCGGCATCTGCTGCCACCTGATGGGCAGCAGCTATCGCTGCCCGAACGTGGACATCCGCGGCCTCGAGGTGATGACGAACAAGGTCAGCCCGGCTGCCTACCGCGCTCCGGGCGCGCAGCAGGCCTACTACGCGCTCGAATCGACGATCGACGAGCTAGCGCGCAAGCTTGGCCTCGATCAGCTCGAGTTTCGCCTGAAAAACGCGGTCGCCGAGGGGGATCCACGGGTGGACGGTACACCCTGGCCCCGAATCGGCCTGCGCGAGTGCCTGGAGAAGGCGCGGGAGCATCCCATCTGGCGGAACCGCCACCAAAAGTCCGCGGACGAAGGCGTCGGGATCGCGATCGGCGGCTGGCCGGGCGGGCTGATGCCGGCCGAGGCTGGTTGTCGCATGGAGCCGGATGGCTCTTTCACCGTCGTCACCGGCTCGGTTGATCTGACTGGTACGAACACGAGCTTCGCCCTGATCGCCGCCGAGGTTCTCGGCGTACCGGTCGAAAAGGTTCGGGTGGTGAATGCCGATACGTCGACGGCGCCATTCGGACCGGTCTCGGGCGGTAGCCTGACGACCTATATGGTTGGCCCGGCAGTCCAGAGCGCGGCACTGCAGGCACGCGAGCAGATCCTGCGCATCGCCGCCGACGAGCTCGAAGCAGCGCCGGAGGATCTGGAGATCGTCGACGGCGTGGTCCGCGTGAAAGGCGTACCGGATCGCAGCATCACCCTCGAGAAGATCGGCGACCTGACAATGAACTTCGGCGCGCCCTACGCGCCCGTCCAGGGGCAGGGTAAGCGCGGCAAGGCGCCGAACGCGCCGGGCTTCACCGTCCACCTGGCCAAGGTGCGCGTGGATCGCGCGACTGGCGACGTCGTGGTCAAGGAGTACGCCGCGATCCAGGACGTCGGAAAGGCGATCAACCCGGCCGAGGTGCGTGGACAGATCATGGGCGGAGTCGCCCAGGGAATTGGCTGGGCGCTGCGCGAGGCGCTCGTGTACGGCGAGGAAGGGCAGCTGCTCACCGCGACGCTTCTGGACTACGCCCTGCCGGTCGCCATCGACCTGCCCGCGATCGACACCGTGCTAGTCGAGGTGCCCGCGCCGGAGGGGCCGTTCGGTGCGAAGGGCGTCGGCGAGCCGCCGGCCATTCCGGGACCGGGCGCAATCGCCAACGCCGTGCGCGACGCCATCGGCGTCCGGCCGACCCAGATTCCGATGACGGCCGAGCGCGTGCTGGAGACGATCCGCGGGGCAAACGGCAAAGCGTAAGCCACTCGCTGAGAACGTCTCGGCCGACGGCACGCCGGTCGACCGCCACGTCAGTCAAGCCAGCGCCCTGGGTGGCCGGGGATGTCGCCTCGGCCGCCCGGGGCGTTCGCTTGACTCATCGCACTCCACCGATGTCGAATACGAACGTGCCCATCCCTGCTAGCCGTCGTCGCCGTGTCCCGCAGGGTAAGAGCCCACTATTCCAGCGTTCAGTCGCCGGGGATACGATGGTTACACTTCCCACGACCGATGTGTCGGCGTATGCAACGACCGGATACAACCGTGTATAACCGCGGGGACCGTCAACCTCATCGGTCTAGGAGGGACCGGGAGAATTTCCGATTGTACCGGTTCCGAAGGTGAGACATCATCGACATCAATGGCAGGCACGATAACTCTCTTCGAGCACGAGAAGCAGGAGTTCAATTGGACGGAGAATGACCTCGCCGTCATCGAGCGTCTGAAGCGATCGACAGGGCGAGAGGTACTCCGTGCGTCCATCAAAGGGGGTCAGCGCGCCATCGAAGCAACCCAGATGGTCGGCGTTGTGCGCTTGGCCACCAAAACAGTTCAGATCCTCCCGAAGATCTACGGAACTGATGCGGACGACGCAACGACACGCCAGCGGGAAGCAACACGTAATCTTCTCACCCTGCTGAACTTCGCCCTTGCGGTGGACGTCCACGAGCACGCCGTCCTTCCCTTGCTCGAACGCGACTCCGATTGGTTCGAGATCCTCACCCACCTGTTCGCGACCCATCTCGTCGCGGAGTGGCAACGCGGGCCCCACCGGACCTACTTCCGGATCGAGGACGACACGACGGTTCTCAAGGGGAAATGGAAGATACCAATGCAACTCCGGCGGCCCGATCGGAGGCACCGCTTTTCCGTCACCTTCGATGATTTCGGAATAGATAATCAGCTCAATCGAGTTTTTCGCTTCGCCGTCGAGCGTCTCTGGTCACTTACCCGCGTCGCCGATAATCGACGGTTGCTTGGAACCCTGCGCCAGTGGATGGATGAGGTAACCCTTCAGCCGCGGGTCACGGTCGCGGACGCATCGCCAGCCCTTATCTCTCGCTTGAACCAGCGCTTTGGCCCATTGCTCAGCTTGGCACGTCTGTTCCTCGACGGGGGTAGCCTCCAGCTCTTATCCGGGAATACCACCGCATTTGCCTTACTCTTCGATATGAACCAGCTCTTCGAAGGGTTCGTCACAAGATTCATTCAGATGCACCGGTCCGAGATCCTGCCGGATGCTCTCCAATCATGCGAGCTTCTACCCCGAGCCCGAACCGTAGCCCGCCACCTTGCCCGTGCGAGTAATCGCGCTGTCTTTCGATTAGAGCCAGATCTGGCCTTCCGCCAGGGAGGCGATTTCCCACTCCTGCTAGATGCAAAGTACAAGCGGTTAGATGCCGAACCTCACTCGCTCGGCGTGTCCCACGATGACTTCTACCAGATGTATGCGTATGCGCATCGGTACCAGTGCCCTCGGGTCATTCTGGTATACCCCAAGACGGTCGACCATCCCTCCCCGCTCAGCGCAGCGTTTCATCTCCTTGATAGCACTCAGACAATCGAGGCAAGGACGGTTGATCTGTGCGCCGACCTTGCGCAGGCTGCTGCCCGACAGCACTTGATTAACGAATTTAAGAAGATTCTGGCTGGAGTGACCTAAAATGGAGGCGTCAGACACGATCTGGAAGGAGAAGCTTACCGAGTGGCGAGAAACGCACCCCATCAAAGCCCCTGAGGATCTCAGAACACTGCGCGACGAGTTCATCAAACGCTTTCCGCCGGAAACGGTCGGACAACTCACTCTGGAACAATACGCCCTTGGGCACGACAGGTCACACGATAGCTTCTGCTACTGGCTTGAATTCAAGACGCACGATCTGGGAAGTATCAGTGGGGGTAGCGTTGGTAAGTTCGGCGTTTGGTGGGATAAGAAGGATGCCAACTGGAAGTGTAACCAGATGTTTTCGGATCCGCAGGATGCCCTTAGTCGTCTCACCCGCGGCATTGCTCTCCTTGTCGAAGCTGCCCAGAAAGAGCAGTACGACAAGCTCGACGAGATTGCGCGTGAGAGTCTCGGTTCCAAGCGGTATGGCCTGCGCGTCAAACCCCTCTCCCTCTATTTTCCCGACCGTTTCCTGCCAATCGCCAATCCCGATCATCTCCGCTACTTCCTGAGTCTCTTCGGCCAACCAACGGACGGCGACGTGCTCGCACTCAATCGCAGACTGTTGACACACCTTCAGTCCCTGCCCGAGTTTGCTGGTTTCGAACCCCTGCAGATGATGCGCTTTCTGTACGACGAGCTTCCCCCGACAGACCAAGCACCGGAGCATCCCAACGTGTGGAAAATCTCCCCGGGCTCGGACGGCGAATACTGGGAAATGTGTCGAGACGGGGGATGTATCGTCGTCCACTGGCTCGACGCCGTGGACTTTCGGGAATTCACGGACAAAGGCGCAATCAAGCAAGCGTTGAAGGATGCCGGGAGGAGCGAGGGTGGTGCTCGGTCCATTTGGTCGTTCACCCACGAAATCAAGCCCGACGACATCGTGGTCGCCAACAAGGGAAATAAAACGATCCTCGGAATCGGCAAAGTCAGCAGTGAGTATCTGCCACCGGACGCCCCCGACAATCCGAGCACGGACCCGCAGTACCGTCATGCACGCCGAGTCAATTGGCTCATAACCGACCCGGTCCAGATACCCTTCACCTTTGGCCAGCATACCGTTACCCGACTGACGCCCACGCAGTGGGAGCAGATCCTCGACGCGTATGAACAAAAATACCCGGAGTTGGCAGGCACCCTGAACACCTTGGGAAGGAAGTCCAAAATCCAGCCATCTCCGACCCCATCCGAACTCACCGTTCCTCCCCCGCTCGAACGCCTCTTCGCGATGGCAACGCGTACACGGAACATTATTGTCTACGGGCCTCCGGGTACTGGTAAGACTTGGATCGTGAATCACTTCGCCAACTACTTCCTGCTTCAGAAGAACGTGGGTGGAGGCAAAGCTGCCCGGTACTGGGACGCGGTGCTGGCGAAGGACACGCAATCCGTGCAGCAGTTACAGCGGGAAGTACGGACTGATGCTGACGACAGGGTCAATCAGCTACAGTTCTGGTGGGTGACGGCGAATCCACGCCAGTGGACCTGGGATCAACTCTTCGCCGAACAGGAGATATTTTTCGAGCGCGGCCGCCTCTCAAGAAACTTTGATCTTGTTCGCGAGGGGGACCTCGTCTTTGGATATCTCGCCCACCCGACCAAGCAGGTGGTCGCGATTGCCCGCGTGAAGGATGATCGAAATGTCCGGACAGTGGGAGAGCGGGAGGCCGAGGGAATTCTGCTTGAGCCGGTGCACAAATTGATAAAGCCTGTCTCGTGGAATGAGATCGCCCTGGATCCGGTGCTCAAGAAGTCCGAGCCGGTCATCAACAATGCACGGGGGACATTGTTTCGTCTCACCGCGGAGGAAGCAAATCACTTCGTGGATTTTCTGAACGCGCGCGGGAACGCAGTTTCGTTACCCATGACGGTCTCCCGCAGCTACGCCGAGTTCGTGACATTCCACCAGTCCTTTGCCTACGAGGAATTCGTGGAGGGGTTGAAGCCCATCGCCGAGGATGGTCAGGTACGCTACGATGTTGTCGACGGCGTGTTCCGCCGGATCTGTCGGAAGGCAGAGGCCGATCCCCAGCACCAGTACATCCTCGTCATCGATGAGATCAACCGCGCGAACATCGCCAAAGTCTTTGGTGAGCTCATCACCCTGATCGAGGACGACAAGCGCCTTGGCCAGAGCAACGCACTCACGGTGATGTTACCGTACTCGCAGGAGCGGTTTGGGGTGCCAGCAAATCTGCTTATCCTTGGGACAATGAATAGTGCGGATCGGTCCATCGCGTTGCTCGATCTCGCATTGCGGCGACGGTTCACGTTTCTCGAGGTGCCGGCCAATCCCTCGTTGCTTGGAGACAAGTCCGTGAAGGGCATCCTTCTGCGCGAGCTTCTGACGGAGATCAATCAACGGATAGCTACCCTGCTCGACTGCGACCATCAGATCGGCCATAGCTACCTGTGGGGAATCGAAGACGCCGACGACCTTCACTTCGTCTGGTACCACCGCATCCTGCCGCTGCTTCAGGAGTACTTCTACGGGGATGGCGAGCGCCTGGCGGCGGTCGTTGGAGACCGCCTGGTGGAGGCGCTCAACCATGACAAGGGCGGCAAGTTCTCGCTGGGCGACCTCCCTATCGACGATCGACGTCGTTATCGCATTGTCTATCTAGAAGGCGAAGCCTTCTTCGATGCCTTGCGAGATCTGCTCGAGAAGAACTCCGCTTAGCCAGAATTCGACAGGTCTGGCTATGATGAACGAACGACGACTTGTATGCATAGGGCACCAATGCACATGGCATGATGTCGATTGACGGTAGCGCGTTTACCGACGATCACGGCGATGCTAAAAAGAGGGTAGCAATGGCACTGGCACAGGTCCTTGCGCGTGGCCAGATCACCATCCCCCGCGAAGTCCGCGAGCAGATCCACTTGGCGCCGGGTGATCTAGTGCGCATCGAGGCTGTCGGTGCGGGGAAGCTCCTCGTGGAGATCGTCCCCACGCTTACCCTGGAAGAGATACTCAAGCGCTATCACTGTGACGAACCAGTCGACCTGGCGCGGCTTCGGGCAGAGGGAGAAGTCGTGGCAGCCGCCGAGGTCATCGCCAAGATGGGGGAAGGGGACGCCAGGCGTGAGTAAAGGCTTACTCGACACGAACATCTTCCTTCACGCTCTCACGCACGACGTCCATGCCGAGACGTGTCGATGGCTCCTGCGATCACTCGCCGAAGGACGCGAGAAAGCAATTCTTGACGCGCTCGTCGTGCACGGGCTGACCTACGTTCTGCCGCGCTTCATCAAGGGCATGAGTCGGATCGACGTCGCCCAGTACCTGACATCAGTCATCGCCTGGGATGGCGTCGTCGCGGACGAAGAGTTATTGACGGAAGCATTACGCCTCTGGGCGGCCCATCCGGTTGGCTTCATCGACGCCTACCTCGCGGCACGTGCCATTCGGGAAGAGCGACCAGTCTATACCCGCAACGCGGCAGACCTACGACTATGCGGCGCGACCGTCCCTGATGCTTTCCCGTCATGACGGCAGCGAAGCGAGAAAACGGATCGGGCAGACGATCGCATTCATAGAAGCTAGTGGACCTTCTTCCACGAGCGGAGCTAGCTATCGCTCCCCGGTCCCCGTCCATTCGGGCGTATCGTCGTACCTTCGTCCGAAGAAACCGCTGGGTGAGGTAACCAGACGGGCATTGTTTCTGGCGCACGCCGCAAAACCCTTCACTCGCGGACATCCCTCGGAGTGGGGTCGGCGGACGGTATCGGGCGTATGAAACTTCCCAACCGTCGCATCATCATACCGCGCTTTGAAGAAGTAGAAACGGTCGTCATTCAGGTCGCGAATCTGGCCGGTGAACAGCCGATCGGTCGGGAGCGTCCCGGTGCTCGAACGCAGGCCGCCGAAGGGCCAGTACCGGGCCGAGGCGACCTCGCCGCCCGAGGCGTTGCTTGCCGCGACGAGGCTGCCGAGGTGGTCGTGGTGCAGGTAGGTCAGCGTCGAGCCTGTCTTCATCGCAATCGGCTGGCCATTGAACGGATCATACGCCGTGTCGAGACCGGTGCTCGGGTCGACCTCGTACCAATCGCCGACGTCGTGGGTGGTCGTCCCATTCGCCACGCGAATGAGGCGCGTCCCATCGCCATCGTAGGTGTTCTGCAGGCTGACCTGACCCGAGACGCTCGTGAGGCGATTCTCGGCATCGTAGGCATAGGTGTTGCCCGCCGGGTCGGTCTGGCGACCTCCACTGGCGTCGTAGGTGAACGTGCCCAGCGTGCTGACGCTCGTCGGAGTGTGGGTTTGTGCTTGTCCACCACGTGAGTAGAAGAGGGCTGGCAATGTCAAAGTACCCGCCTTTGAACGACTTTCCGTCGCTGTAAGCCATGCTTCTCATCGTCACGGCGGATGGTCGAGTTCATTATACCTGGAAGCAGCGCCCTTGCTCGTGCGGTCGTGGAACCTCAGCCATGACGAAGTCGGCGTGGAGCAGCGCAGGAGTGACGTGAGTCTGAACGAACGCTTCGAGAGACTGTTTGGTCGGACGAGCAGGGAAGTGGTGCGTGCCCGGAGCCATCGCGTCAACCAAGGGGGCCTAGACGACCAGTTTAATGGATCCTTAACAGCACCGCGCTAAGATCCAATTCACCCATCAGGGGATTACTCGCCCAGACGCGTCGACCGCAGGTACCCGGGCGAGTTATACTGGCCATGCTATGGAAAGTAGCCTCTCGCTCGAACCTGCTTTGCTCCGGCGCCTGGAGACGCTGACGCTGGTCAGCCGACGCCGTCTCGCCCGCCAGGGACAGGGCGACCGGCGGAGCCGACTCCGCGGAACCTCGCTGCAGTACGTCGACTTTCGCGCGTACGCACCCGGCGACGACCTGCGCCAGATCGACTGGAACGCCTACGGCCGCTCCGGCGAGCTGTTCGTCCGGCTGTACGAGGACGAGCAGATCCTGCCGGTGCACCTGCTGATCGACGTCAGCCGCTCGATGGACTACGGGAGTCCCAACAAGCTCCAGAAGGCGCTGCAGCTCGCCGGGGCACTCGCCTACGTCGCACTCTGCGGGTACGACCGCCTGCAGATCGGCTTCCTGGCGGACCGGCCGGTCAGCACAGCCGGCCCGTTCTGGGGGCAGCACCAGCGTGCCGCTGTATTTTCCGCCCTCGCGGCCGCGCCGAGGTCCCCGCGGACCGACTTCGCCGCGAGCCTGGCCGGCTACGTCGACCACCTGAAGCTACCCGGCCTGCTGGTCTTCATCAGCGACCTGCTCAGCCCCACCGCCGAGGCTGGGCTGCGCCGGCTGGCGACGGCGATGCACGAGGCGATCGTCATTCACCTTTTGTCGCCGCAGGAGCTCGAGCCAGAGCCAGCCGAGGACGTTCAGCTGATCGATCGCGAGACCGGTCAATCGGTCGAGGTGAATCTCGATCTAGGAACGATTGCCCGCTATCGTCAGCGACTGAGCGCCTGGATCGATCACCTGGCCCAGCTTTGCCGAGAGCGCAGTGCGCGGTACGTCTGTCTCAGCTCGGGCGATGATCTGGAGCGCTCGATGCTTCGAGCGCTGCGGGCGCAAGGGATCCTCTCGTGACGTTCTTCGCTCCACTCGCCGCCCTGTTTGGGCTATCGCTGCCCATCGTCGTGCTGTTCTATCTCCTCAAGGTGCGGCGAACCGAGCGCGAGGTGTCGAGCATCCTGCTCTGGGAGACGTTCCGGCGAGACCTGGCCGCGCACGAGCCCTGGCAGCGATTACGCTGGAGTATTCTGCTCGTCCTCCAGCTCATCTTCCTGGCCATCCTGACCATCGCCCTCACGCGGCCGGCAACGGTTGCCCCGGCCCCGGCCAGCCGATTCGTAGCGATCATCGTGGATACCTCGGCGAGCATGCGAGCGCGGGACGTGGCGCCGAGCCGCTTCGACCAGGCGCTTGCCGCCGCGCAGAATCTCGTCGACAGTCTGCCCGATGGCACCAGCGCCGCCCTGGTCGAGGCCGGCGCGGTCGCCAAGGTCGTGGTGCCCGAGACAACCGACCACGCCGCCCTCAATCGCGGCCTCGATAGCCTCGAGGCGACCGATGCCGCGGGGGATTCGATCGACGCGGCACTTCGTCTCGCCGGAGCGCTCGCACACGGCCGGCCGGACGCGACGATCCACCTGTTTTCTGATGGCGCCTATCCGCACCCCGCCGAGTGGGACGATCTGACGAACGTGAACCTGCGCTTCCACCAGGTCGGGTTCGCCACGGGGAACCAGGCGGTCACGGCGATGTCGGTACGCCCCGGTCTTGGCGACGCGACACTCCAATCGGCCGACACTCGCCAGCTCTTCGCGCGTGTCCAGAACTTCGCGTCCCAATCAGCGCATCTGACCGTCACGCTCAGCGCGGACGGACGGCCAGTCGAGACACGTTCGATCGATCTTCCGGCCAACGGCTCCCAGCAGTTGTTCTTCACCAGTGTGCCCCCAGAGGCCCGAGTGATCCAGCTCCAGATCGACCCTGGAGATGCGCTCAGCGCCGATAACCGGGCGATCCTCGTGCGCAGTACCCAGCCGACGACGCCGGTTCTGCTGGTGACGCGGGGAAATCTCTTTCTGCAAAAGGCGCTGCAGGCAGTGCCCGGCCTCTCCCTCTATCAGGTCACACCACGCAGCTACCCGACGGTCGACACGACGCCTTACGGCGTTCTGGTCTTCGACGGCTTTATTCCCGACCAGCCCCCGACGAAGAACGCGCTGATCATCGACCCATCCGATGCGCCGTGGCTGCCGCTCGAAGGCGTCGTGCGCACGCCCCAGATCACTCTCTGGCGGAACGATGATCCGACGCTTGCCTACGTCGATCTACGGACGATCCGCATCGCGCGGGCCAGCAACGTGAAGCTACCAGATTGGGCACACCCGCTGATCGAGGCGAATGGTCTGCCACTTGGGTTCATCGGCGATAACGATGGTCATCGTATCGTCGGCCTGACGTTCGATCTACGCCAGTCGAATCTTCCCCTGTCAGCGGCGTTTCCCATTTTGATCAGCAATGTGATGCGCTATCTGATCCCACCAACCGTGGCCCAGTCGACCTCGCTTGCGCCATTCGCCCCGGCTATCATCCAGCCACGGCCAGGGGTCGATCGCGTCGTGATCGAGGGGCCGGGGAATCAGCGCTGGACGCTCGTGCCGTCGGGCCAGGCCATCCGCTTTGGTCAAACCCAGCGAGTCGGCCTGTATCAGGCGACAGAGTTCGTCGGCCCCCAGTCCGTCGCAGTCGAACCATTCGCCGTGAATCTCTTCGATCCAGCCGAGTCGGATCTGCGACCGCGCGCGCAGCTGACAGACCGCGACTCGGCAGTCAACGTGCCGTCAAACCAGAAAGTTCCGGTGGTGCACGAGTACGCTCCCTGGCTGCTGCTGCTCGCGATCCCACTGATGCTCGGAGAGTGGTGGTGGTTCCATCGACGGTAAGCGACGAGTGATGAGTGACGAGTGATGAGAGGGAGATGCTCTGACGTCCGCACGCACGCGCGTGCGCCTGGCATCGTAGTGACGGGAACGCGGTACGACGATGGGATTTGAGTTCACCCGGCCGATTGCCCTGCTTCTGCTCGTTCTGCTGCCGGCATTCATCGTGATCGACCGCGGCAGCCGGCGTGCTCACGCGTCGTTTCGGCGCTACGCCCTGCTGCTCATCCGCCTGGTCGGCTTTACCGCTCTGGTTCTCGCACTGGCAGCGCCGGTCATCTGGACCGGGACCGATACCCTCTCCACGGTCTTTCTTATCGATCGGTCGGCCAGTGTGCCACTCTCCGCGCAGCAGGAGGCGATCGACTGGATCGAAAAGGCGGTGCAGGCGAAGCACCCCGGTGACCGCGCGGCGGTGATCTCGTTCGCGGGCGACGCGGCGGTCGAGCAGGGACTGACCACTGCGGTTTCCCCGGTCAACCCAACGGCGCACCTGGATCGGAATCATACGGACATCGCCAGCGCCCTGCGTCTCGCCGAGGGCGTTCTTCCCCAGGGCGGCTCACGACGGATTGTTTTGCTGAGCGATGGAAACCAGAACCGGGGGGATGCACTGGCCGAGGCACCCTTGCTGCGTGCCGAGGGGATCCAGGTCGACGCGGTCTCGCTCTCCGGGGCTTCGGGCCCCGAGGTCGCGGTCAGGCGCGTCAACGTACCCTCGGCGATTCGCAAAGGCGAACGCTTCACCATCAATCTGACGATCAGCTCGACCGTCGAAACGTCGGCGCGGGTGCGACTGCTGATCGATCAGCGCCTCGACTCCACCCAGACGTTCGATCTCCACACCGGAGAGAATAGCCTGGTGATCGGCCACGATCCGCTCGAGCCCGGTGAGCATACCCTCGAAGCCGTCGTCGAGCCAGCGCGCGACACCTTGCCGGACAACAACGTCGGCTACGCGACCCTGCAGGTCTCGGGTCCACCGCGCATCCTTCTCGTCGAAGGCGATCCTGGCGACGCGCGCTATCTCTCGCGTGCGCTCGACGCTTCTGGTCTCTCCGTCGACGTCGAGGCGCCGTCGATTCTCGGCGGAGACGTGTCCAGTCTGCGCCAGTTCGATGCCATCGGACTGATCAACCTTCCGGCAACACGGATCGGTCCCGATGGCCTGGTGGCGTTGCGCTCCTACGTCCAGGATTTTGGTGGCGGTCTGGTCGTCATCGGCGGCGATCGCAGCTTTGGCGTCGGAGCATACCGCCAGACGCCGTTGGAGGACGTGCTTCCGGTCTCGATGAACGTGCGCGGCCGCCAGGCCCACGCCAGCGTCGCCCTGATCCTCGTGATCGATACGTCAGGCAGCATGAGTGAGGGCCCGCCGGGGGCGACCAAGATCGAGCTCGCTCGAGAAGCAGCGCTCGGGGCGACGAAAGAGCTCAGCGACCAGGATCAGATCGGCATCGTCGCTTTCGATGAGCAGCCACATTGGATTCTCCCGACCCAGTCGCTGACCGATCGAGCCGCTCTCGAGACCGCGATCTCCCGCCTCCAGGCCGGGGGTGGCACCGAGATCTACCCGGCCCTCCAGACCGCCTACAACGATATCGTGAATCAGCCGGCGAAGGTGAAGCACATCCTGCTGATGACGGACGGTTTGTCGCCGATGGGTGATTACGCTGGCCTGACCGCGCAGATGCGCGCACACGGGATCACGTTGTCGACGATCGGAATCGGCACCGACGCCGACCTGAATCTCCTCCAGAATCTTGCCGACTGGGGGCGTGGACGCTTCTACGACGCAAGCAATCCGCTCGACGTCCCACGTTTCGTCCTGAAGGAGACCACCGAGATCGCCCGAGCGGCAGTGACCGAGGAGACGTTCACTCCCGCGCCGGTTGATCAGACGCCGATTCTCAACGGTATCAGCCAGACCCCTCCCCTGTACGGCTACGTCGCGACGACTCCAAAGGCGTCAGCGGTGGTTGGGCTGGAGTCCCCGGAGCACGATCCAATCCTGGCCCAGTGGCAGTTCGGGCTGGGGCGCACGGTCGCGTTCACCTCCGACGTGACGGCTCGCTGGTCATCGGCCTGGGTGTCGTGGAGCGGCTTCACCCAGTTCTGGGGGCAGGTTTTCAAATGGGCCGTGCCGGCTCCCCAGGGGCAGAGCCTCCAGATCCAGACGACAATGACCGCCGGCCAGGCGAGCATCGCCGTCGACGCGATCGACAGTGAAGGCCATTACATCAACGATGCGACAACGACGGCGACGATCGCTAGTCCGAAAGGCGACGTTCGGACGATTCCCCTCGATCAGGTGGCGCCAGGACGCTACGCCGCGCAGGTACCGGCTGACGATCAGGGAGCCTACCTCGTCCAGGTCAGTCAGACCGTGCCGGGACAGACGTCACCAGTGACGCAAACTTCCGGCTTCACCGTCCCCTATTCGCCGGAGTTCGGTGGTCAGCCAACCGACATCGGACTCCTGCGTGAGCTGACCGCGGCCACTGGTGGCACGGTACTAACGTCGCCGGCCGACAGTTTTTCCCACGATCTGCGTCCCGCCGACTCGGCCCAGCCGATCTGGCCTGATCTGATCGCCGCGCTCATCCCTCTCTTCCTGATCGACGTGGCGATTCGGCGTCTGCGGCTCTCGCTCGCCGATCTGTCGCCCGTCATTGCGCGCATTCAGCTCCACTGGCTTGGCCGATCGGGGCCGGCCGCCCACCTTGCAGCGCGCCTGGCTGCCGCGCGGCGCGTTTCGCGATCGACGGTGAGGCCAGCCCCGCGTCCATCGACCCTCGTGGTTCGGCACCCGCCACCCCCGGTGCAGCGGCCCGGTCCCGCGTCGGGGATGACGCCGTCGGAGACAGCACCTGCAAATCGGTTACTCGCGGCGAAACGCCGTGCCGCGCCCGCCCCCCACGCCGCCCGCCGTTAGTGCGCGCTGCTTGCTCAGGCCCAGGGAGGGCGACGACCACCGACGTTCGGGCCTCGGCTGGGCACGGCAGTCGGCGTGTGCGCGATCGGGCAGCAGCCTATCTCTGGCCGTGGGTCAAGCGTCGGATGTGGGAGGTTCTGGCTGGCCAGGGTAGATGACCCGTGACCTGGCGACGCGGGCGAAGGGGGCAGGGCGGGGAGAGATGACGCGGCTAGGCCGAGAACGTGCCGGGCGACAGTTCCGCCAAGCAGGGGCGCGCCAGCGACAGGCGAGCGACGACGGCACCGTGGCACGGCCTCGACCCGCGTGAGCCCAACCGGACCGGCTCCGGCCAGCGCCAGGAGCTCCCGGAGCCTGCGCTCGAACTCTTCACCACGCGTGCAATCGGCAAAGCCACGAAAGCCTGCATGTCGCCAGACCACCGTGAGCGATTCGGTCCCACGGCCGCGACGCAGCGCTCCAAGCCGCGTCAGAGGAGCGTGACGGATGCCTTCACGTGGCAATGCGACCTCGAGCCCGGCCCGAGTAAACTGGGATTCCGACCAGAGCGAGGAATGGTCTGGATCTTGGCGGGTGTCGTCGCGTGGAGCTGGTGCGGCGAGGGTACGAGATCGGCCCGGCGACGGGTCGGGTGGCCAGTGGCAGAGATGCGCCGCGTCAGGTTCTCCGATCAGTTATCCCCGACCGCTCGATTCGAGTTCGATCTCGAAGCGGCAGCGAACGTCCGGATCGCGGCGGCAGTGCTCGTGAACGGTACCCTCGCCAACGAGCTGCTCGACGAATGCCGTGGTAAGTGCGCAAAGCTGGGGATGCTCCGGGATCACTGCGACCAGGGGACAGCTGTAGCCGTTGACCACGAAGTGACCATCGGTCTCTTCGACCTCGGCCACGCCCCCGATCTGATTGATAATCTCGGCGATGGCTTCAATCCGCGCCCGTCCCTGGAGGCTGGAGACCTTCCCGCGGTGCTCCCGGGCGAGACGCTCTCCGACGGTCCGCGCGATGCTGCCCACCTCCGCCGGACCGTGGCGCCCTTCGACCTCGGTCAGAACTGCATCCAGAACTGTCGCGTAGGGCTTGCTGAGAAGCTGATCGGCAGCGGGTGCCACCGCGTAGACGACGGAGGGTTTGCGCACGCCCGTACGTCGGCCGCGAGGCTCGATCAGACGGTCACGCTCGAGCGCAAGGACGTGGGTTCGTACCGCGTTATCGCTGACGTTGAGCATCAGGGCAAGATCGTGGACGGTACAGGGTGACCGTCGAAGGATCCTGAGAATCTGTTGCTTGGTCGAGCCCAATAAGCTCAAGGTCGGCACCTCGCGGCTCGTCTTGTTCCCACTTCATTCTAGCAGGTCTCGACGTATAGATACATAAAGCAACGGAATATATGTGTTAATTACCCTACCGCGCGGAGGGCATCAGCCCTGAAGTCTCGAGCGTTGCCGTGGCGCCGTTCGATCCCCACCTGCACACCTTGCCCTAAAGTTTCCCCAGCGCCTTGCTTCGCTCGTAGGCCGCGGCGATCGCACGGTCGACGACGGCCCGCAGGCGCCCTTCCTCCAGCACGTAGAGACCCTCGGCCGTCGTGCCGGCTGGCGAGGTCACCGCGTTCCTGAGCTCCGCCAGGTGCCTGCCGGTCTCACGAGCCATCAACACCGAGCCAAACGCCGTCTGGAGGACCAGCTCCTCGGCCATCCCCCGAGAGAGACCAATGTGAACCGCGGCGTCGATCATCGCTTCGAGGAACAGGAAGATAAACCCCGGACCCGATCCGTTCACCGCCGTCGCCATGTCCAGATACGCTTCATCCTGCACGTAAAGCTCGCGCCCAAAGGATCTCAGAATGCTCTGCGCAATCTCGCGCTCCATCGCGCCCACGGCATCAGTTGCCGTCCAGACTGACATCCCCGCGCCGACCTGCGCCGGAGTGTTTGGCATGACCCGAACGACGCGGTCGTGCTCCAGCCCCTCGGCGATCGTCCGGATCTTCACGCCCGCCGCGATCGAGAGGACGAGCTGCGGAGCCGCGAGTCGGCCACGCAGCCCGGTCAGCACCTCACCCATCTGCTGCGGCTTTACCGCGAGGATCACGACCGTCGCATCCCGCGCCGCCTCAGTGTTATCCGACGTGGTATTCACACCGTACTGACCTTCCAGCCAGGTGCGGCGCTCGACGAGCGGATCGCTCGCGATGATCTGGGCTCGCCCAACGATCTCCTTGCCGAGCAGCCCTCGGATCATCGCCTCGGCCATGGCTCCGCCGCCGATGAAAGCAACTCGTTCAATCACCACTCCACTCATCCAAAGCCCTCCCGGTCGTGCTCCGATATGATACCAGGCACGCCATTGTGACGCGGAAGGGACGTGAGCAGGCTGCCGTAGCGCGTCGGCCGACCGTCGACACTCGTGACCGCGACGGAACCTACCAAGACACTAGCAGGCGCGACACGGGATCTCTGCGAATGGCGACGGCGTACGGCGCGTTCCGCCTGCTGCCCAGAAGGTGGCAGATCCTCACTCCCACGAGAACAGGGTTCGGCCTCCCCCCAGGCATGGCTCTTGCCACTGGCGCTCGAAAGTCTGTCCGAAGGGGGTCGTCGATGCAGCCTGCACCTCAGCCGCGCCCGCTGCACCTGGCTCTTCCGTTGATGTACGTTGCCCCGAATCGATTGCTCGCGTTCGGCCACGCCGAGGTGGCCAGCCTCGATCGATTCGAGGAGATACGCCGGGTCGCAGAATCCCACGGGGCGAAAACCCTGCTCCAGTACGTCATCGCCAACCCGCGGAACCACGGTTTCACCGGAACCTTCGTGATCGATCTCTCGTCGACGCCCGTAGATGCGCAGCAGCTCGCTCGGGACCTGCGGGCACGCCCGGGCATCACCGCTCTCCAGATCAGCGCGGCGAGCTGCGGCGTCACAGCAGTGGAGCCAGGTAGGCTCGACGTCGCGGGAACACCGGTCATCGCGATCGCACGCGACTTCATCGGTAGCACGCATCGTCGCCTGGTGGAGTCGTTTGGGCACCAGGCCGAGCTCTCACTCTATCAGGCCGGAGAGGAGGCGGGACGACAGGCCGGCGCGGCAGTCCCTCCGCTGGTGAGACAGCTCGGCTGCGACTTGACGCCTCAGCTTATCCGCGAGCGATTTCATGACCTCCAGGTCTTCGGCTGGGCCACGGTCGTGTCGCTCAGGGTCGATGACCGGTTCGCGGGCGACGCCCTCCTCGCCGACGACTTCGAGGCCGGGGCCTGGCGCGGCCAGGCGCGTGCCTCCGAGTGCCACTGGATCCGTGGATTCATCGCGGGCGCGCTCTCATCTCTCGAAGGACACCCGTTCGAGGTAACCGAGCCGGAATGCCAGGCCAAGGGCGACACGTACTGCCGAATGGTCTTTCGGCCGAGCGCGTGAGATAAGGAGCAAGCGTGGAGTTCGAGCGGTTTGGGAACCACTTCGTGCTGAGATTGGATCCCGGCGAGGAGGTGATGAAGACCCTGCTGAAGTTCGTCGCCCAGGAAGACGTTCGGGGCGGCTACTTCATGGCGTTTGGCGGCTTCAGCCGGGTTCGGCTCTGCTACTTCGACGTCGTCGCCAGGCAGTTCAAGCCCTACGACCTTGACCAGCAGGTGGAGGTCGTGAGTCTGCTGGGGAACGTCGGGCGCGACAACGAGCGGCCAATCATCCACATGCACGCCGCGGTCAGCGACGCCCAGGCCCACACGTCGAGTGGCCACGTCGCGGAGGGGATCGTCCGGCCGACGCTGGAGGTATTTCTGACGACGTTCGAAGGCGCACTCCGTCGCGCGCGAGATCCCGACACCGGCCTCGAGTTGCTGGCGCTGCCCAATACCATGGCTGGCAGTCGAGGAAAGGCCGTGTCGCGTCCTCGCTGAGTCGCGGACGTTCACACTTCGTTCAGGTCACCTCCGGCACAATACGGCAGGATCGGGGAAGCGCTTCCGGCGAGGCTTCCCCAGACACCTCTCGCGTGACGGTAATACCGGCGTGCGGTAAGCGCGGTTGAGGATCGAGGAAAAGGAGCGATGCTGCCTCGCGTGACCAGTGACGCGCCCGGGATGGGGCTGAGCATGGCCGTTGCCCTGGCCGTTCTCCTCGGCGCTCGCGCTCTGGCGACTGGCGCGCCGATCGTCGACGTGGCGAATGCCGATGGCACGCCTCCAGAAGCATCCGCTTCCGTTGAGGCTGCCCGCTCCGACGGCATTACCTTCGGACGTCCGATCGTGGTGAGGAAAGACGGGATGGGTGCCGTGCTGGTGCTCGTCTCGAACACGACCGACGAGGTCAAGAGCTTCACGATCAAGGCGTCCCTCAGTCGGGCGAACGCGACCGTCGCGCAGCTCGCCGGGGCGGTCAACGATCTGAGACCGCACGAGATGCGCGCGGCGGATCTGCTGGCGTTCGACGGTCTCCCCGCGACGTACGATCGTATCGATCTGCGTGTCGATCAGGTCGTCACCAGTGCCACGACGACACGCGCGGCAGGCGTGGCGGCAAAGCTCAAGCTCGGTGCACCATCGATCGATTCGGTCGATGGCTCGGGACGAATCCGCGTGGCGGTCACGAACGACGACGTTCAGCCGCACTCGTTCGCGGTGCGGGCGACGTTCCTCCGGGATGGAGACCTGGTTGGCGATGCGGTCGGCGACGTCGGCGACCTTGGACCGGGTCAGACCAGCCAGGCGACGCTGCTGCCGCTGGGCGATACGACCAGCTACGACCAGGTCCTCGTCGCGATCGACTCCGTCGCCTCGTAGGGAATAGTCAGTGGACGTTCTCGGACACGTCCCCCGCACAATCCCTCCCCGGAGCGGGAACGCATTGGGGGATGCCCCCAAACCCCCGCCCTTGACGGGCATTAGAGCGGCCGAGCGCTCCCCGACTGTGGATCCTTGAGCCTCTTCATCTCCGCTCGAAACTCTGCCTCGAGCACCTGCTTTCGATCGGCCGGCAGGAAGCTGTGCCGCACGCCGTTAAGGAGAATCTCGTCGATCGTGGCAGCGTCGAGGCGGAACGATTCGGCCAGCGTCGCGACTTCCTGACTGAGCGACGTGTTGAACATCGGCGGATCGTCCGAGTTGACGGTCACGATCACCCCGGCCTCGACGAGGCGCGGGAACGGGTGATCGGCGATGCTGGGATAGACGCCAAGGCAGACGTTGCTCGTCGGGTTGACCTCGAGCGGGATACGCTGCTCCGCCAGGTACGCGAGCAGATCCGGGGCCTCGATTGCCCGCACGCCGTGGCCGATGCGCTCGGCTCCCAGCGCGCGCACGGCGCCCCAGACGCTCGCCGGCCCGGCGAACTCGCCCGCGTGCGGAGCACTGTGGAGGCCCGCGGCCCGTGCTTTGTCGAACCACGGCGCGAATGGCTCCGGTGGGTTATCCGCTTCGACCCCACCCAGACCCAACGCGACGACGCCGTCGCGCTTCCCGTCGATCGCAACCCCGGTCGTGTAGTCGGCCCGCGCGCGCCCGTTCGCATCCAGGTCCCCACGCACGATGTCGAAGACCCAGTTGATCTCCACGCCGAAATCCGCGCGTGCCCGCTCGCGCCCCTGGGTGAGCCCGCGAAAGTAGGTCGCGTGCGGAACGCCCAGCCACTGGTGGGTGCTGGGTGAGAACGTGACCTCGGCGTAGCGAACGTTCTGGCGCGCCATCTCCGCCCCGAACTCGTAGACGACCAGCTCGTAGTCTTCGACGGTGCGCAGACAGCGCGTGATGGCGACGTAGACCTCGACGAAGTGGTCAAAGTCGCGATAGACGAACCAGTCTCGAATGCCCTCGACGGTCGCGGCAGGCAGATCGACGTGATTGCGCCGGGCCAGCTCGAGCAGCGTCGTGGGCTGGATCGAGCCTTCCAGGTGGACGTGCAGCTCCGCCTTCGGCACGGCGTGCAGATAGCTCGTCAACGACATGATCTCCTCTCTCCCTTGCCATAAGTATACAGTATATCAGGGTGCGAGCCGATTCATGTCGCGTGGAAAGAGCGCGGTCTCGCGAATGTTTGCTGCCCCGACCAGCCGTGCGACCCAGCGTTCCAGTCCGATGGCGAATCCCCCGTGCGGCGGCATGCCGTGGGCGAACGCCTCGAGATACCAGCTCAGCGGCTCGGGATTCATACCGCGCGCCGCGAGCGCTGCCAGGTAGTCGGCACGGCGGTGGAGGCGCTGGCCGCCGGTGACCAGCTCGAGCCCACGAAACAGCAGGTCGAAGCTGTTGGAATATCCTGGTCGCGCGGGATCCGGGTGCGTGTAGAACGGCCGCTTGCTCATCGGATAGCCGACGACGAACAGAAACTCCGAGCCGTGCTCCCGCCGCGCCCAATCGCCCAGCCAGCGCTCGTGCTCGGGTGCCAGATCCGGCTCGCGACTCAGGTCGTCGCCCGTCTCGCGCGCGATCATCTCCATCGCATCGGCGAAGTGGATCCGGGGAATCGGCTGCGGCACCTCCGGCAGCACGACGCCAAGCTGCGCGACCGCGTCGGCAGCCTCGTCCCGGATCGCGCTCACCATTCCCTGGAGCACTCTCGTCAGGACCTCCATCACGGTCGTATGGTCGCGAACGAATCCAAGCTCGACGTCGAGCGAGACGTACTCGTTCAGGTGGCGCGGCGTGTCGTGCGGCTCGGCGCGGAAGACCGGGCCGACTTCGAAGACCCGCTCGAAGACGCCGACCATGATCTGCTTGTAGAGCTGTGGACTCTGCGCCAGGTAGGCCGGGCGGCCAAAGTAGTCGACGGTGAAGACGTTCGCCCCGGTTTCGGTCGCCGCGCCGACGATCTTGGGGGTCTGGACCTCGACGAAGTCCATCGACCGCAGTGTCGCCCGGAAGCCGGCCATCGAGGCCGAGGCGATGCGCAGGAGCGCCCGGTGGCGCGGGTGACGCAGGGCGACCGGCGCGTGATCGAGAATCGTCGGCAGCTGAGCCTTCACGACCGGTCGAAAGAGGTCGAACGGCGGTGGGCAAGCCGCGGGCGAGAGCACCTCGACCGACGGCTGGCGGACTTCAACGCCGCCGGGCGCCTGCGGCTCGGCCACGATGGTACCGTCGACCGTCAGCACCGATTCGTGGTGGAGCTGCGCGAGCTGCTCGACGACGGCGGGATCCTCGACGACGACCTGCGCGAGCCCCTTCGCATCGCGCAGGATCAAAAAGCTAACGCCGCGCAGACGCCGCAGGTGATGAAGCCAGCCGGCAAGGCGCACGCGCTCGCCGACGTGCTGGCGAATCTCGGTAGACCAGATCCGTTCCACGGTGACACCTCCAGTGACATTGGCGCCCCCTCGTCCGCGCGGACGAGGGGGCGCTTCGTGGTGCCACCGCGCTTCGCCACGGCTGCCGAGCCGCCTCCAACGGCGAGACACAGAGGGTACCGATGGACGCTGAGGGCTGGCTCATCGCTCGGCTCAGCTGGATCGTTCCCCGGGAACGGCGCGTGGCCTCGAGTGCTCGATAACGGGAGCGAACCGTCGAGGATTACTGGACGGCGAGAGCGTCGTTCTTCCCCGCGCTCGGGAGGGTCTTCGCGTGGGGCTGAAGGCCGCCATCGCAGCATCGGCGGCTCTCTGGGCTTCAGCGGGTCCCGCTACTCGTCTCCGTCGTCGCTTTCTTGCATGGAGCATAGCAGAGTGCGCAAGGATTCGTCCATGCCATGTCTTTCGACGGACATCGATCAGCACCGACGGCGTGCGATACGCTGCCCGCGCGGTGGTGCCATGCTCTTTGGGGCAGGCTCGTCTGAAGTGTGCCGAGAAGACCCCAGTGATGTCGCGCGGTTCGAAACCATATCGTCGCAGAGCAGAACGGATGCGACCGAGGGTCGGATCGGGGGCGGCGCCCGGCGCGCTCACTCGGCCCGATCCCTGGTCCCTGACCCCGGCTTCGAGAGGGTGGGCCGGATTTCACAAGCGCCTGGATCGACTGGTCTGCCAAACTTCACAGCCTGGAGATCTTCGGCACCACCTCGCTGCCAATCAGCTCCAGCACGCCGGGCTCGTGCGCGTTTGGAATGCTGCAGTTCACCCAGGTGATGCCAAGCTCGCGCAGAGCCGCAAACCGCTCGACGACCTGCGCGGGCGTCTGGGTGTCGTCCTTTCCATCGCGGCTGATGCGCAGGCGTGAATTCATGCCTTTGACGATTTGATCGTATGGCCGCCCAACCGCTTCGCAATGCGCGCGCAGCACCTCGAGCTTGTGGCGAAGCAGTTCCAGTGCAGCAGGATCCTGGAGGCTACCACCCTGGAGGTTGCAGGCGTCGGCATACTTCGCCACCAGCCTCAGCGTCTTCCGCTCGCCACTACCGCCGACGACGATGGTTGGATGGGGCTTCTGGAGCGCCGGTGGTGAGCAGAGCGGTCGCTCGAGCCGATAATGCTTGCCGACAAACGGCCTCTCGTCGCCCGCCCACATCTGCTTGGCGATCTGGAGCGTCTCTTCGAGCCGCTCGAAGCGCTCCTTGAGTGGTGGGAACGGGACGCCGAGCCCGACGTGCTCCTCTTCGTTCCAGGCCGCGCCAACGCCGAAGTAGGCGCGACCACCCGAGAGCACGTCCAGCGTCGTCACCTGCTTCACCAGAATGCCCGGATGGCGGTAGGTGACGCCGGTGACGATCGTGCCCAGTCGCAGCTTGCTGGTCACGCCCGCGACGTACCCGAGCGCGGTGTACGCCTCGAGCATCTCCAGGTTCGGCGGACCGTTGTGCGCGATCTGGAAGAAGTGATCCATCACCGAGAGGCTGAAGAATCCAGCCTCTTCCGCCCGACGCGCAATCGACGCCAGCGTCGGCGCAAGTGCCTCGGGATTGCCAGGCCAGGTAAATCGGTTGACGTGAATGCCAATCTGCATCGCTCGATCCTCCTGCTATCGATCAATGCGCAAGACGCAAAACGCGGGTGACCTCCGCGCGATCCTCCGTACGTGCGAATCGCGCATTGCGCTTTAGATCTCCGTGCTACGCCCCACAAATACTCCACGACGCGCAAAGCACCACGGCGTCTGCCTGGAAGGTGATCCTCTGCTACGCAGCCAGCCCAGGGGATAGCCATCCTCGTGGACGGAGAACCCTCCCACCACGGATTACGTCTTGCGCTTTGCGTCTTGCGTTTTTCGCATCGCACCGTCAGCTCGCCACGCGGGCATCAGGGTCCCCCAAGGCCTACAACCGCCTGCTTCCAATCGCCGCGGCGGAACCGCCACCAGGTCAGATAGGTCGTGAGCGGGCTGAAGATCAGGAAACCACCCCAGACGTGCGGCAGCCCCAGGTGCAACGGACCAGTGCTGACAATGCCGAGCAGCACGGCTCCCCAGATTCCGACAACGCTCATCAGCAATGGAAACCGGGTATTGCCCGCGCCTCGGAGCGCGCCCGCCAGCACGAACTGAATCGCCCAGAAGGGCTGGGCAACGCCGAGCGGGATCAGGCTGTCGGCGGCGATCTGCACTACCCCCACGTCCGAGGTGAAGGCAGTCGAGATCGGCGAGCGCAGGGCCAGGAAGATCACACCCAGTGCGGTCATCCAGATCACCGCTCCCTGGGTCGCGATGTAGGCAGCTTTCTCGCCCTCGTCGGGCTCGGCCGCGCCGAGGCTCTGACCAACCAGGGCAGTCGCCGCGATGCCGAACCCGAATCCCGGGAGGAGCGATAGGCCCATCGCGTTGCCGACGATTCGCTGCGCGGCGAGCGAATCGGTCCCCAGGTGTGCCACCACCGCGGCGAGGACGGTGAATCCGGCCGAGACCGCGACCTGCTCGAGCGCGGCCGGCGCACCGAGACCTACCACCCGGCGTGCCAGGCCACCCTCGGGCAACCAGCCGTGCCGTCCCCGGATCGTCAGCCCTGCGCGGCCACGCCAGAGCGCGATGAACAGAATCGCGCAGCTGACGAGCCGACCTGCCGCGGCGCCCCACGCGCTCCCGTTGGCGCCGAGCGCAGGTATCCCCAGCGCGCCGAAGATCAGCACGTAGGCGACGACCACGTTGACCACGTTGGCGCAGGTGGTCGCCAGGAGCGGCGTCCGGGTGTCCCCCGCGCCGCGCAGCACCGCGCCCGCGGTGAACGGCAGGACGAGCACCAGGCTGGCGATCATCGTGATCGCCAGGTAGTTGCCGCCAATCTGCGCCACCGCTTCGGTCACGCCGAGCAGGCGCATGAGATCTTTCGAGAAGATCACGCCGAGCGCACCGAGCGGCAGCGCCAGCACGACCGCCCAGACCAGGGACTGCTTGGCGATGCGGCTGGCAGTTTCGGTGTCGCGCGCGCCGGTCGCGTGGGCGGTGAGAATCGAGCTGCCGATCGAGACCGAGCTGAGGATCGAGATCAGGAAAAACAGGTACTGCTGCGCGGTGCCAACGCCGGCCAGCGCGTCCGCGCCCAGCCGCCCGACCATGATCGTATCGACGATACCCAGCATCGTCTGCAGAAGATTCTCGGTGATGACCGGCCAGGCAAGCTGGAAGACCCGCCAGCGAAGCGAGCGTCGGGTGGGGATGACTGTACTCATAAGAGGAACTATTCTATCATAACGGGGGTCGGGTGGTGGGTGATGGGCGGTG
This sequence comes from Chloroflexota bacterium, assembly GCA_902810745.1. Lineage (GTDB taxonomy): Bacteria > Chloroflexota > UBA6077 > FW602-bin22 > CADDYW01 > CADDYW01. The sequence goes on from CADDYW010000028.1 coordinate 26,670, forward strand.
GGTGTTTGGCGCGGGCATTGGGTCAGGACGCGCTCTTGCTCCCCGCGCTTTGCGTATTGCGGTTTGCGCGCCGATTCGCGTCGCCCGTGGCCCGTCACCAGCCACCCAGCCCCCCTCACCCGGGTCCGATCATCAACAAGGAGGGACATCGGTGCCAGAGAAGATTCGCCTTGGGATCATCGGCTGTGGCGGAATCGCCCGGTCGCGTCACATCACCGGACTGACCATGCTGAAGAAAGCCGGACTGGACAACTTCGAGGTCACCGCCCTGTGCGATACCGTCGACGACAATCTTCGGGCGGTCGCGGCACACGCGCGCGAGCAGCAGGGCGCGAATCCACAGCTTTATCACGACTGGGAGGAGATGGTCTGCAAGGCGCCGCTGGACGCGGTAGATATCTGCTTGCCGCACGGGCTGCACCACGTGGTGGGAATCAGCTGTCTGGAAGCGGGGCTGCACGTTCTGGTCGAAAAGCCCTACACTGTAACGCTGAAGACCGGGCGCGCGCTGGCCGAGGCGGCCGACCGCAGCAAGAAGATCCTGGCGGTCGCGGTCCCACATCGACGCATGCCGGGCCAGCGTGCCGTCGCATGGGCCTTGAACGAGGCAAAGCTGATCGGCGAGGTGCGCACCTTCTTCGCCAACTACACCCAGTGGCGCCCGCCGCCCACGCCCGGCAACCTGTCGCCCGCGATGGTCTGGCGCTACAACCGCGAGATGGGCGGCGGAGCGGGCGTGATCGACTCTGGCTTCCACTTTCTCGACACGATTCGCTATTTCTACGGCGAGCCCGAGCAGGTTTACGCCGAGGTGCGCGCCTACCGCGACGGCCAGCCGGTCGTCGCACGCGAGGGCATCGCCACTCAGCGCGAGAACACGGTAATGGCGCTCTTCACGTTCAAGAGCGGCGTTATCGGCACCTGGTGCTGGTCCTTCGCGGTGGCGGGCCGCGAGACCCGCGACATCGTCATCAACGGATCCGAGGGCTCGATCGAGGACACCGGCTACTCGAACCGCTTCGTCGTCTACCATCAGTTCATGGGGCCGGGCGAGCTCCGTCGCCGCGACGGGACCTACCTTTCGATGGAGGAGCTCCAGGCACGCCATCGGCGGGAGATCGGACCGGAGCGCGTTCAGCGGCTCTACCCGAACGGCGTCACCGACCATTTCGCGATCGAGATCTGGGACTTCCTCGACGCGATCGAGCACGGCCGCCAGCCCGAGGTGGACGGCTGGGATGGCTTACGGACACTGGCTCTGGTCGAGGGGATCTACGAGTCGTCGTGGTCGGGGCGGGCAGTGCGCATCGACGACGTGCTTGCCGGCGAAGTCCCGAGTGGCTGGCAGCGCGACATCGACGCTTACTGGGATCAGCGCCCGGCGCCAAAGCTGACTCGGGCGTAACGGGTGGCTGCGCTCGTCACGCGCCGGATGGTGCAGTGAGCCGCTCCAGCGGGCAATCCAGGACGTCGACGAGCGGCAGGTCGATCCGCCCGCGGCGATAGGCCGATTCGTACGCCGCGACGATGATCTCGATCGTCTTGCGGGCACGCTCGCCGCGCAGCTCGGGCGGACGGCCGGTGTCTAGCGCGCCGATCAGATCCAGCACCGCGCGGGTGAAGTAACGACGATCGTGGATCGACTCATCTGTTTCCGGCACGAGCCAGTCGGCGCGATCCCTCACCCGCGCGCGGATCACCGGTCGCCCGTCAGCCGGGCCATTGAGCTCGACAAAACCCTCGCTGCCGATCAGCCGAATCGGCCGCGCCCCCTGGACCGGAATGCCGATCTCGAGGAGGCCGCGTAGACCGTTTCGATAGTGAACGTGGACGATCGCATGGTCCTCGACGCGCATGCCCCACTGTAAGGAAGCAAGCCATGAGCAAGGGGATCGTAGCACATTCTTTGCTCTTGATCCATTGCGACTTCTGAGCTCTACCCTTCGCATCGCGATCTGCCGTCGAGCAGTCATCGGCCGCTCGGTCGAACGCGACCGTCTCATCTCTCCGCGTCTGCACGGTCGTCCGTTCTCCGTCCCCTTTCCGCGGTCCGCCTTCCGTTTCCGCCTTCCGCGCCGCGTCCCCTTGCCCGAGCCGGCCCGCGGCCATACAATAGCGCCACGGCCAAGGTTCGGGGAGGTACATCAGATGCTTCGCACCGTCTACTGGCAGAAGCTTCGGCGCACCGAGATCGCGGCGGCGCGCGACGCGGGCGCAGTCGTCCTGCTTCCGGTCGGCTCGACCGAGCAGCACGGGGATCATCTTCCCGTCGACATGGACATCAACACCGCGACGGCGGTGTGCGCGCGCGCCGCCGAGCAGGTGAGCGAGTTTCCGGTACTCGTCGCGCCGCCGGTCTGGTCCGGCTATTCTCCGCACCACATGGAGAATCCGGGCACGATCACGTTGCGCCACGAGACGTTCACCGCCTTTCTGACCGACGTGGTCGACTCGATCATGCACCACGGCTTTCGCCACCTGATCCTGATCAATGGCCACGGCGGGAACACGGGCCATCTTTCGGCCCTGGCCAACAAGCTGGCGACCAGCGGGCGGCCGATTGCTCAGACCTCCTGGTGGAATCTGGTGCGCGACGACTTCAAGGAGATCCTTGACGGCGAGCTGAAAGGCGTCGGCCACGCCTGCGAGGCGGAGACGTCGTGCTACCTGGCGCTCGATCCCAACGGCGTCGATCTGAGCCGGGCGGTTCGTCACTACGCCGACTCTCACGTCGTTCCGGTCGACACGGCGGCATTCCGCGAGGCCGGGATGGGCTTTCCCGCCGTCTTTCGCGCGGGTACACCGGGCGTGCACGGCGACCCCACCCTGGCCACGGCCGAGAAAGGGCAGAAAATCCTCGACATCGCCGCGCGCCGCCTGGCTGCGTTCATCCGTGCCTATCGCCGGACGGATCTTGCCGGCGTGCCGACGCTCTTTCCGGATCCATAGACGACTCACCACGCCTGCGGTCAACGTCACCCTCTAATCGTCCGAATGGAGGAAGGATCCGCGATGAGCAAGGTCTCGGCGGAAGACTACGGAACCACCACCAGACGCCCCGCTGATTTCGACCAGTTCTGGGACGACGTTCTCGCCCAGGCGGCGAGGATCCCGCTCAACGCGAGCGTCGAGCCGATTCCGCTGCGCTCGACCGAGGAGGTCGAGGTGTTCGAGGTCAAATACGACAGCCTCGACAACGTGCGGATCGCCTGCTGGTACTGCGTGCCGCGCGAGCGCCGGGGGCGGCTGCCGGCAGTGATCCACGTCCCGGGCTACGTCAGCGAGCCACTCATGCCAAAGGCAACCGCCTTGAAAGGCTACGTCGCGCTCAGCGTCGCCCCGCGGGGCAAGCTACGGTCGAACAGTCAGTTCAACCCGGGCTATCCCGGGCTGCTGACCCACAACATTACCGATCGCAATACCTACAGCTACCGCGGTTTTTATGTCGATGCCTGTCGCGCGGTCGACTTCCTCCTGAGTCGGCCGGAGGTCGATCCGTCGCGGATCGGGGTGACCGGCAGCTCGCAGGGTGGGGCGCTGACGATCGTCGCGTCAGCGCTGCGCCACGAGATCGCCTGCGCGGCGGCGGGCGCGCCCTACCTCTGCGGCTTCATGGACGCCGCGCGCCTCACCCATTCCTATCCCTATCAGGAGATCAACGACTACCTGCGGCTCTATCCGGAGCGCGAGGAGCAGGTGCGTCGGACACTCGAGTACTTCGACGGAATCAACTTCGCGCCGCGGATCCAGTGCCCGATCATCGTGAACGTCGGGCTGCAGGATGACGTCTGTCCACCCGAGACGGGATACGCACTGTTCCGAGCGATCGGCTCGGCCGACAAGAAGCTCTACCCGTACGACAACTGTATGCACGATGCCGGCTCCTTCTGGCACGCCGCCGTCGTCGACGCGTTCCTGGCGCAGCACCTCCATCCAAACGAATGATGATGAGAGCTGGCGCCGAACTAGTGCACCGCCAACGGAAATATGAGGAGGAGCAATTTGGGAAAATTGGCCCTGCGGGCCAATTTTCCCAAATGCCTCCACCCATCAATTTCTGCTTGACACACCACTAGCGATCCTATGCCCGCGCGAAAGAGTACCCGAGAGGATTGACCATGGCTGAAAGATTTACACCCTCGGTAGAGAAACCTTCCGACTTCGACGCCTTCTGGGATGGCGTTCTCACCGAGCTCGACGCGGTGCCGGCCGCGCCGACGCTTGACCCGAACCCGCTTCGCTCGACCGAGTTCTCGACCTGCTACTCGCTCTATCTGACCAGCATCGGGCCGTACCGGCTCTACGCGTACTACAACGTCCCGCGCGGCGATGGCCCGTTTCCGGCGATCCTCCACACCCCGGCCTACGCCAGCGTCGTCACCCAGACGCCGTTCGAAGAGCGCCAGCACTACGTGTCGATGGCACTCTGCGCGCGGGGGCAGCGGCTGTCGGACAAGCCATTTGCCGCGAGCTACCCCGGGCTGGCGATCGTCGGCATCGAGGAGCCCGCGACGTACATCTATCGTGGCATCGTCGCCGATACTGTCCGTGCGATCGACTTTCTGCTTGGTCGGCGCGAGGTGAACGCGCGCAAGATCACGCTCGTCGGCGGCGATACCGCGCTCTTCGGGGCGGCCTTGCGTCCGCGGGTCTCGGCGGTGATCTGCGCCGATCCGGCATTCTACGCGGTGCCGGATCTCGCGCCGCGAACCAGCGCCTACCCGCAGGAAGAGTGGAACGAGTATCGTCGCACCTACCCGACGAAAGCGCCCGCGATGCTGCGGACCCTGAGCTACTTCGACCCCCTCTTCTTCGCGCCACGGATCAAAGCCGACGTTCGCATGAGCGTGGGACCGCCGAGCGCGCTTTTCAATCGAGTCACCGCCGAGCCGCTCGCCCGGGCCATCGCGGGCAAGGTCGACGTCGACGAGCGCACCGGTTACGGCTACCTCGACTATCGTCGGATGATCGCCTGGCGCGACGCCCATACCAGGTAGGCCGTCAGGGATCAGGGGGCGGGGGACCAGGGAATATTTGGAATCAGAGATAGTGCGACGCGGAGAAGGGGCAGAACCTGGGAGCGCGGCCGTCTCGGGGGTACTGGAGGGCGGAGGGTCCACGTCGGATCGAGACTCGCCTGGCTCGCGAGAGATACTCTTCCCGTGGGACGCAGATCCCAAGTGCGGATGATGGAGAAGAGGAACCGATGGAGCAAAGCAATCGCCTGACGCGCGACGTCCTCCGGAGCTTGCTGGGTCGATTCCCGACCGGCGGCGACCTGCTGCCGGAAATCATCGAGCGCGTGGACCTGGGCGATCTGATTCGCGAGAAGATCCGCTACCAGGCCGAGTCGGGAGAATGGATCCCGGCGTATCTCTTCGTGCCGAAACCCCGAACGGCGCCGGGCCCGGCCGTCCTCTGCCTGCACCAGCACGCCGGCCAGTTCCACCTCGGCAAGAGCGAGCCGGCCGGGCTTGCCGGCAATCCAGAGCAGTTCTACGCGCTCGAGCTCGCGCGGCGCGGCTACGTGACGCTCACCGCCGACTTCCTCTGCTTCGAGGAGCGACACGATCCCCGCTTCGAGGGAAATAACCACGAGCGCTTCGAGTTCACCCGGCGCCTCGTCGAGGGAAGCACGCTCCAGGCGAAGATGGCATTCGACGCGATGCGCGCGATCGACTACCTGTGCACGCGGCCGGAGGTCGATCCGTCGCGGATCGGCTGCATCGGCCACTCGCTTGGCGGTCAGCAGACCCTCTTCACCGCCGCGCTCGACGAGCGCATCGTCGCCGCGGTCTCGAGTTGCGGATTCGCCAGCTACCGAACGATCTTTCGCGACCTGATCAACCACAATTTCTCGCTCTACGTGCCGCGTCTGTTGGACTACGGCGACGTCGGCGACATTCTCGCGCTCGTCGCGCCCCGCGCCTTTCTCGCCGTCGTCGGCAATGCCGACCGCATCTTCCCCTTCGATGGGATCGTCGAATCGGTCGAGACCGCGAAGCGCCGCTACCGCGCGCTGGGTGCCGAGGATCGGCTGGATCTCGTCGCGGTCGACGGCGGCCACGGCTTCACCGACTATCTTCGGGAGAAAGCCTACGCCTGGCTGGATCGGTGGCTGGTGCGGTGAGAGGATGCGCTTCCCGCTGCCGAATACGCCCGGCCTCGGCGTCGAGCGCAGTGAGGACGACGCGGAGCAGCAGGAATTCCGCGTGGCCCCGACGCGCCACCTGCGCCGACGCGATAGCTCGATCTCGGACGCCCGAATTTGCCTTCAGTACGCTCTCGCGAACAGCGCGCGCTTGCGGCTCGGTCGGCCGTCGACGATGCAGGTGCCGGTCTCCTCGGGCTCGCGGAAGGGGATGCAGCGGATCGTCGCGCCGGTCTGGGCTTTGATCGTCGCCTCGCACTCCGGGCTGCCGCACCAGTGCGCCAGGATGAAGCCCGGCTGCTCCTGCAGGGCTCGCTGGAAGTCGGCGAGCGTGTCGGCGCGGCTGATGCGCGACTCCAGGAACGCGCGCGCTCGCGCGAAGAGATTGTCCTGAACCCGATCGAGCGTCTCGCCGACCGCGGTCGCCAGGCCTGGCAGCGGGACGGGCTGCTTCTCCCGCGTGTCGCGGCGCACCAGGACTGCCTGATTGGCACGCACGTCCCGCGGACCGATCTCGATCCGCAGCGGAACTCCGCGCAGCTCCCACTCGCTGTACTTCCAGCCCGGCGTCTTCTCGCTGAGGTCCACCTCGACGCGGAATCGCTCCGCGAGGCTCTGGCGCGCCTGCTCGACCGCGTCGCGGATCGCCTGGTCGTCAGCCGACTTGCCCGGGATCGGGATGATGATCGCCTGGATCGGCGCGATCTTCGGCGGAAGGATCAGGCCAGAGTCGTCGCCGTGGGTCAGGATCACCGCGCCAAGCGTGCGCGTGCTCAGGCCCCAGCTCGTCGTCCAGACGTGCTTGCGGAGGCCATCCTGGTCCTGGAAGGTGATGTCGAAGGCGCGAGCAAAATTCTGTCCGAGAAAGTGCGACGTCGCCGACTGGAGCGCCTGGCCATCCGGCATCAGCGCTTCGATCGTGTAGGTCGCCTCGGCGCCGGCAAACTTTTCCGCCTCGGACTTCTGGCCCGCGATCACCGGGATCGCCATGTCCTTTTCGACGAAGTCCTGATAGACGTCGAGCATGCGCATCGTCTCGGCCTGCGCGTCCTCCGCGGTGCGGTGCGCGGTGTGCCCCTCCTGCCAGAGGAACTCGGTCGTTCGCAGGAAGAAGCGGGTTGCCTTCTCCCAGCGCACGACGCTGCACCACTGATTCAGCAGCATGGGCAGATCGCGCCAGGACTGGATCCACTTCGAATACATCGTGCCGAAGATCGCCTCGGAGGTCGGCCGGATGGCGAGGCGCTCGGAAAGCTCCTCGGAGCCGGCCGCGGTAACCCACGCCACCTCGGGGGCGAAGCCGGCGACGTGCTCGGCCTCTTTTGCGAGCAGGCTCTCGGGGAGGAGCAGCGGGAAATACGCGTTCCTGTGACCGGTCGCCTTGAAGCGGGCGTCGAGCCGGCTCTGGACGTTCTCCCAGAGCGCGTAGCCGTAGGGGCGAATGACCTGGAAGCCGTGGATCAGCCAGTAATCGGCGAGCTCCGCCTTGAGAATCACGTCGGTGTACCAGCGCGAGAGGTCTTCGCTCTTCCGGGCGATCTCGGTGACGAAAGTCTGGTTCATGCTGAATAACCTATCAACGTGCTACCTTCTAGATTTTACCTTCGGTTCGCCTATATCGTAGCAAGTCGAGCGCGACAAGGGAAACTGAGCTAGCTGCCAGGCCACTAGCTGGACCGGGGCAGGCACGGGACCGGGGCAGACGCGGGACCGGGGCAGACACGGGACCAGGGCAGACACGGCGCCAGGGCAGACACGGGACCAGGGCAGACACGGGGGTCTGCCCCTACCGGTAGGGGTGGCCCTCCGTGGACCGGCCAAACCGTGGCGCGCATTGCCCGAGCCAACCGGTTCGGCAGCGCCAGGGCAAGCGAGCGAGAACGGAGAGCACTGAGCCACCGATCAGTTCAGCCAGCGATTCAGATTATCCTCCGCGACCCGGTAGGCGCGCGCCTTGACCAGATAGCCTTCGCCGAACCAGGCTGACTTCAGTCGCTCGGAGTCCGCGCCAGTCGAGCTATTAGCCATCGCCCATCGCCAATTGGGGCGGCGCTCAAACTGACGATGATCCACGTACTCGGCGATGCCATTGTATGCCGCCCAGAGGGTCCCGGTGACCCCCTCACGGTCGTTGCCCTTTCCGTGCACAAAGAAGTATTCCGCCCACGCTCGATCTTTCGCGGCGCGAGCCATGTCAGGGCGGTCGTGCGGCTCGGGCGGATCGGGAAACACCAGCTTCAGGTACTCGGCCAACCTTGCCTCGTTGAGACGAACCTGCGCCATGGCCACAAATGCCTCCTCAAGTTCGTTGAACCGCCTGTGGATGAGGCCAAGCGACTTTTCCGCGTTCCGAAGACGCTCGCGCAGGTCGCGTGTATGGACCACCCGCAGCGTCGGACCCTGGCTCAACGCCATCGTGAGGGTGTTCTGACAAACGACTCGGATGGGGGTGAACTTGATCTGAACGCTACTGTTGCCGTCGTGGCTGTTACTCAGGAGCAGGTACTTGTGTGCGATGTCGTCGCCAACGACGCGAATGTCAGAGGGGAGTTTTGCAAGAATCCAGACGCGCTCGCCCTCTCCAAGCGCGCCCGCCGTGTGATAAATGGCGGCGTTCTTGCCGACGATCGGATCAAAGAATTGAAAGGCTTCCTCATTCTGCAACGGCGTGTACCCGGTTCCCACAATTCCAAACACTGAGCAGTCGGATCGTCCCCATTTGTCCTCGCGCACGACAGCGAACTTATCGGGAATCCTTTGCCGAACCAGGCCTTCGACAGCATAAATCGGCTTCTTCACGACGCGCCAGTTCAGATTCGCGGCCTGGATCGCCTCGGCGGCAGTGGCCGGTCCGCTCAGCTGAGTCCCGAGCCCGTGCCACGGAGGCTCCCCAACGTACATCATCGATACCTTTCCCGTCGCCGAATCGGTGTGTATCTTGTGTGGCATCTTGCCCACTCCTTGATGGCTGCCTTCGCCGATCGGTCCACGAACGAGACCGTTCCGGCGCTCGGGCGCCCAACTCATCCCTGTTTCGACCGGCGAATTGCTGCGAGGAAAGCCTTCTTTGCCTCGGCAGCCTCCCGTTCGAGTGATTCCAGTTCGTCTAGCGTCTGCTGGGTCACCAGCTCCCGCAGCCGGGCTTCCGGGTCCAAACCATCCACGACGAGTTCTTGAAGACACTGGTTATACCGTGCCTGCTTGCGCTGCCAATCCTGAAGAAGCTCCAGCAAGCTGGCCTGCATATGCCCCTCGTTCACAGCCCAGTTATACTGGCGACGCTTCCCATCGCGGATCCTGCAGCGCCGCGTCGAGCTCTTTCCCAAGCAGGCGCCCCTTGCGCTGGTTCTCGGTGAGCCGGTCGGCAAACTCGTCCAGCTCTTGGCAGAGAGCTGGCGGCCAGCTCGGATAGCCGCCCAGACGTTTGAGGCACTGGGTGAGCCGTGCCGCGCTGGCGGTATCGCGACGAATCTGCTGGTGCAGGAGATTGTTGAGGTCGTGGGTCCCCACCCCGAGACAGGCCAGGTAGCGCCCGAGCTCGAGCTGGAGCCGGTGTCGAGCCGCCTTCACCTGACGATCCAGTCCCGCCTGGACCTTATTCAGCGCCGCCTGCTCCATGCTTAGGACCTCCTCCTCGGCGGCCTGCCGCGCGTCTGCTTGCGCGGCGACCCAGCGCGCGGGATCCGCGTATTCGCCGGACCAGGAGGCCAGACGTCGCTTCAGGTCGCTGAACGTCGTCACCGGTTCGACCGACTGGTCGGTAACCCAGCAGGCGACTGCCCTTCGGAAGGAGCCACGCTCAGCAGCACCCACGACCAGCGGGAGCCGCTCCCCGGTCACCGTGAGCTGGTCGACGAGACTGCGAAACTCGGGGAGGAGCGGCGAAAGCGGCAAAATGGAAGGGTCACGCTCCAGCGCGTCCAGCCGTGCGCCAAGCTCCAGTCGATGGGTCCCGGTGCCGCTCAAGCTCCAGGTCCCCTTCGTCGCATCCCGCCTGGCACGAGGGCCAAACGTCCCGTCGAGGACGGCAAGCGCTTCTTCGATGTCCGCCCGGGTGAGCGCCGGGAGGTCGGTTACCACGCCGCTGGCGTTACTCTCGAGATACGTTTCCCGGGCGAGCTCATCCTGTCCTGCCCGGTCCACGGCTTCCAGGAGGGAGCTGATATCGACTTTCTCCTGGCCGGCCAGCATGCGACGGGCGCGCGCAAGAACCGGCTGCATGGGTCCGACGAAGCGTACGAACAGTCCACAGCGCGCCCGAAGCACCTGGTACACGCGCTGGTCGATGCTGTTCTCGAGGAAGAAGTTGACGATCTTGATCTCCGGCAGCTTCTGCCCGATCCGGTCGATCCGCCCGATCCGTTGCTCGATCTTGCTCGGGTTCCAGGGCAGGTCATAGTTGATCAGGGCTCCAGCCGCCTGGAGGTTGAGCCCTTCGCTCGCCGCGTCGGTGCAGATCAGGACCCGCAAATCGCCTCCGCCCAGCCGTGCCGTCACCACGTCCTTGGTAACCGGCTGCCAATCCTTCCCGTCCCAGACTGCGCCGCCCGCCCCGCTGTAGCAGCCGATCGAGGCTCCATAGAACGGCCTGAGCGTGTCTCGCAGATATTCCAGGGTGTCGCTGTACTCGGTAAAGACGAGGACGGCCCGGCCGTCGTCCGTCAGCTCGCGGATCTTATCGAACAGACAATCCCGTTTGCTGTCGCGGCCTCCGAGCGCGCGCACCGCGTCGAGGAGGTGGTTCACCTCGGCAAGCTCGGCGCGGGCCACGCCAGGGTCGCTCGGGTAGGCGGCGGACACCTTTCCGCTGCCTTCCCCGTCGCTGAGATCCCCGAGATCCCGCTCGTCCACGGTCTCGTCGTCGCCCGCGTTCGGATCGACCGCCTTCTGTGCCGCGACGCGCTCGAGACCCTCGCGACGTCGGTCGAGACTACGCTCCAGGGCCAGTGGCGAGCTGACGGCGCGGCGACGGTAGATTGTCATGACGAAGCCTTTTCCGGGCTTCTCCTTCTCGAGCTCGGTGAAGCGCTTCTCGATGTACGCCGTCACCGCATCGTAGACGGCCCGTTCGGCAGCATCGGCGTAGTCGAAGAGGACGTCGTCGATCTCGCGCCTTGGCGGAGGCGCGGCGACCAGCCCGAGGCGGTAGTAGCCTTTCAGCGTGTCGCGCGTGTTGCGGTGCATGCGCCGCGACAGCGGCGAACCCTGCCGGAGCCAGCGCGCGAGAGGCTCTCGCTCGGTCGGTAGCGGGAACCCGAGCTTCTGCGCGACCCCGGACACGCCTGTCGGCACGGCGACATCGCGCGGTGTCGGAAACGCCGGATCGCCCACGATCAGCTCGGCCGCGCGGCGAGCGACCGGCGCGGAGCAGCCACCTCTCTGCACACTGGCGATCGCCTGGTAGTAGGATCGCACGACGTCAAACTCCGCCAGCCACGCCCCGCCTTCGCCGAGGACTGCCAGCAGGTCCCACGGCTCCCAGGGGTGGGTCTGCATCGGCGTCGCGCTCAGCAGCAAGAAGCCCCGCGCCTTTCGCTTGAGCTGAAGGTCGCGCAGGAGCGTCAAGAGGAGGGTTCCGCTGTTGAACTCACCCTCCTCCTGCTCCCGCCGCCGCGCGTGGTGCGCCTCGTCGAGCAGCACGAGGTCCCAGCTCGGCCCGTTGAGCAGGATCGCCCGGTAGCTCTCCAGGCGCGCCAGCTCGCGGCTCATCAGCAGGAGATCTCGCCGCAGCGCCGTCGCGAGGTCCGCGACGTTCTCGGTCCTCCCATCGGGCCAGACCAGTGTCGTGGGATTGTCCAGGCGTGGGACGACCAGCCCGCCCTTTTCGCGAAGCTCGGCCTGCCATTGCCTCAGGAGGCCGGCAGGCGGCAGAATGAGCACTCGCCGCACGCCGCGGCCAGCGAGCAGACGGCGCACGACCATGATCGCCTCGATCGTCTTGCCCATCCCCACCTCGTCGCAGAGCAGCCGCCCGTCTGGCCACGCCGCCGTCGCGTCGGCGACGACTCGCCGCTGGTGGGGCCAGAGGTCGACGAACGCGGTCGCGTCGCACGCGGTCTCGCCATTCGAGAGGTACGGTGCCTCCACGACGAATCGCCAGAGCATCGCCGCCTGCTGACGCGCTCGGGCGGTGGACGGCTCAGCCGTTGGCGCCTGCCGGGGCGCCAGCTTGATGAGCTTGAGGCGAAGCGCCTCGGGAAGGGGAACCGTGTGCACGTCCGGATGGGTGTCGGTCCAGAGCCGATCGAACTCGTTCCGGTACTCGTCGTATCGCTCCGGGTCGCCCCAGGAGGTGGAGATTTCGAGCTGCTCGTAGTTCGCGCGCAGCCCGGCCGCCGATTCATTGCCGCTGCCGGCGAAGACGACCGCGTCGCCACGCTCGTCGGTCGCAATTCCGAACTTGGCGTGGACGATCCCCTCGCCATGGCGCATGACGCCGACCCGGACCTCGAGCAGTCCCTGCTTCACCAGCCAGGCAAGCATCTCCAGTCGCCGTTTCTCCAGCGCCTCGCGAGGACTCTTGAAGCGTCGCTCGAGGAGTGCTTCGAGCCGCGAGGTATCGCCCTGCTCGGTCAGCGCGCGGACGTCCCCGGCGTCGAGCTCTTCGTTCACGATCAGCCGGACGGCAGGACGCGGCGCGGCCGCGCCGAGCGCCTGGAGGCGCGCGATCAGCCCACCAAAGCCACGGGCGGCCGCCGCGAGCACGCTGCTCGAGAAATAGGCACAGCAGCGATCGTAGCCCACCGCCGCCGCCAGCGCCGGGACGTAGAGGTCGTCGAGCAGCGCCTGATCCGGACCGCGGAGGAAACGCCGCCAGGCGCGACCGCGGAGTCCAGCCGGTGGAGGGGGTGACGAGGCGCGCTCGATTGTGCTGGCTTCCACCACTGGCTACCCCTCGTCCTCGCCGTCGTCCGCGTCATCGCCTGGCCCGACCTCGTCCGGCTCGGACTGGTCCGCGAACGCGGGCAAGCTGGCCTGAAGCGGCGGCTGCTCCGTCCAGTCGGGCGGCGCGATACCAAAAAGCGGCTCGAGCAGCGCGTGCCAGGCCCGAAACTCCGGGAACTGAGCCGCCACCGATCGCGCTCCCCGCTCGTGGCGGACGCCCGGCGGCGCCGCGTTGACCAGCGCCTCCATGAGGCGCGCCACCGGCGAGTCCTTCGTCCAGCCCTGCTGGCGCGCCAGCGCGCGCGCCGAGCCGATTCCGCCGCTGCCGCCGCCGGCCTCGACGAAGCGCAGCGCGAGCGCCTGGCAGCCGTCGAGGGCGGTACGGAAGCGCGGATCGTTCGGATGAATCCTCCGGATCTCTCCCTTCGTCCCGCGCCTGGCGACAGTGGCCGGACCCGAGAGCATCTCGACGGCCTCCTCGGGATCGAGGGCGCGCTCGCGTCGTCGCTCGCGGGCGGGGAGCATCCGAACGTTCTCGCCCTTCCTGGCGACGAGCCCCGCCGCGATGAGCTGGTCGACGTCCATGCCGACGGCCTTGCCGAGGAGATTTGCCTCGTTGAAACGGAACTCGGCCGCGCCAAGGACGTCCCAGCAGAGGAGGGCGAACTGGCCCTCCGCCTCGACGCCGTCGAGCCCGCGGCTGGCGAGCTGCTCGATCCGCCAGGCGCTGACCGCGTCCGAGGCCTCGTCGATCGCCTGGTCGACGCCGACTGGAGCCCCGGTATCGGTCCGAACTTTTTCGTAGCGGCTGAAGACGGTCATCGCCGGGCCGAAGGCGCCGACGAGCTGGTCGACGGCGTTCAGGCCCTCGGCCTTCAGCCGCTCGGCGGTGGCGCGGGCACGGTCGCGGATCTCCTGGCGCAGCGCGGCGTTGAAGTAGCCGATCCCGGCGCCGACCGGGCGCTTGCGGGCGACGAGGATGACCGTGCTCTGGGCAGCGTTCTTTCGGGCCTGGTGGAGGCTGTGCTCGCTCTCGGTCTTGACCGGCCAGGTCGCGGTGATGGTGAAGCCGGCCTCGATCAGCGAGGTGAACAGTGCCTCCCACGCCTCCTGCTTCTTGTGCGTGAACATGACCGTCAGCACGCCGTCGTCGCGGAGGATGCGCCGTGCCTCGCGGAAGACATCGGCCATCATGCGCTGGTAGAACGCGTGCGCCTTCGCCCGCGCGTCCTTCGCGGATCCTTTCTTCGTCGTTCCGCCGGACGCGGCGCCGTCGCGGAAGCGGCTGACGTTGACGACGGCCTCCTGGTCACGCTCGCAGAGGTAGGTCGAGAACCACTCGGGGCGGCGATGGCCCTGGGTACGCTTCAGCCAGACGTAGAAGAAATCGGCCAGCTCGGAGTACTGGACGTTGTCGGCGTAGGGCGGATCGACGACGACGGCGGTGACGCTACCGTCGTCGAGGTCAGACAGCGCCACCGCGTTGCCGAGTGTCACCACGGGCGGGCGCGCTCCCGCAGCACGCGGGAGCCGCGACAGCTCCTCGTAGGCCTCGAGAACGTTGTCGATCGCCCAGTCAAGGCCACTTCCAGCGCTGCAGGGCGCCATCTCCGCGTAGCTGGCCTTGAACGCGAAGTCGTGTCGGTCGAACACGCTCCGCATCACCGCACGCGGCGCGTGCCAGGACGAGAGAACCGCGTTGTGGTTCGCGAACTTATCGACGACAAGTCCAAGCAGATGCTCGACCGCCGCGCCGAGCTCGGCTCCTTCCTCCCGGATTATCTCCGGCCGCATCCTGCGCAGCTCCTCGACCAGCACCCCCATCGCCAGGAGCTGACGCGGCGAGAACATGTCGGCCCAGCGCGGCATTCCGTACAGACGCGGACGGTCATCGCTGGAAACCTCGGGATACCGCTCCGTCGGGATGATGCCCGCCTTCTCCCAGCCCGGCCGCAGCCGCGCCAGCTCGCGCTCGGCCTCCTCCAGCGCTCGCAGGTCCGCCGCCTCCGGCGGTCGAAACTCCAGCCCCCCTGGCGTCTTCAGCGCGACGGCGTAGAGCGCGCTGCCCATCTCGCCGGCCTGCGCCTTCGCCTTGACGTAGTCGGATGGAATCTGGTAACCGGTGAAGAGCGAGATCCCCTTGCCGTCGTCGTAGGTCGGGCGCGGCGCGCTGCTCTGCTCGCCCGCGCCGTGGCCGAAGCGTCGAATCTGCACGCGCCAGGTGCCGCGCTGCCGGTCGATGACCGGCACGGCAAAGAGACAGCTCGGACCGCAGCCGGAGTGGCTCGACGGCTTCAGCAGGTGCCAGTCGGGCACGAGCGGCGTCGGGAAGCCGGTGTCGGGACACGGGACCGTTCGGGCAAAGATGTAGGCGTGAACCTTGCCGAGCCTGTACGCCGGGTAAAAGCATCCGATCCGCGCCTCGACGCGCTCCGCCCAGGTCTTCGCCCACCTGCGCACGGCAACGCCGAGCGCTGCCCCGAAGCGAAAGGGATAATCCACCGTCGCCTCGAGGATCGAGCAGGCAACCGGATTGTACTCGTTGGCCAGGGCGCGGAAGCCGAGCCGCGCTGCCTCGAGCGGGATCGAGCCCCCGCCGGCCATCGGATCGATGACGGTGACGTCGCCGCGCCAGGCCCTTGCCACGGCCGCGTGCAGCTCGACCAGGTCATCCTCGCGGATCGGACGCTTGAAGGCGCGGTCGCATCCGAAACCGCCGGAAACCTGGATGCCCGCGTCCATCATGCCGCGGATCGCGACTAGCTCGCTACCCGGCCGCCCGAACCCCAGCAGGCGCTCGAAGACGGTACGGGGGAAATCGGCGGGCAGGAGCGAGCCCAGCACCGCCGCGCGCGAGACGGTCAGTGGCCGCCGCGCCCACCAGACGTGCATGCGCTTATCGGGGGGCTGCTGGCCGGTCGAGCGTTCCCGAATGCACTCCACGCCAATCGCCGCGGCGGGGAGCCAGTCCTCGATCAGCACGCGGGGACGCGCCTCGTTCGTTTTGGTCCGGGTCGTCGCACTCGTCAGGGTCACGCGATCGCCTCCTCTTCACGGGTTTTGCGCGCTGTCCCGTGGACAGGCCGCCGTGCGCCCGGCGCCTCGCCGGACGCGCTCCACGGTGCACGCAATCGTCAGCGAGCCGTGCCGACCACCGCTTCCTCCAGCCTCTCCAGATAGCGACGGTGACGGTCCGAGTCCAGCGGCGCCACGCTGAAGTAGACCCGGTCGGCGGGCCGAGCGCCGGCCCGCACCGCGAGCTGAAAAGCATCCACGCTGCTCGGCCCAACGCCCGGATACTCGCCGTCCCGCGGCGCGCGCTGGACAAACAGCGTCGGAACGATGGCCTCCACCTGACCGTTCGCCTGGACGCCCATCGCCGTGGCGAATACGGATCTCAGCCGCGGCGGCATCAGCTCGTCCGGCGCGAACGACAGGCGCGCCGTGATCGTGGACTGGTCGAGAGTTCCGGTTGGCTCGCCAAGAGCTGGCCACCCGTCGCCGCTCGTGAGACCATCCAGGGACTCCCGGATCCTCTCAAAAACGACGTCGATGGCGGCGGAGGGGCCGGCCACGTCGACGACGATCCGTCGCGGCTCGAAATTCACCACGCGGATGAGGACCTCGGCGCCACCCGGCGCCTCCACCTGGCCGAGGCTGAACGTCAGACCGGGGGGCAGGGTCTGCGGGACCGGGCCGAAGGTCGCGACCGGCGTGCCGATTGTCGCGTCCTGGAACCGAAATGCCTGCCGGATCCGCTCGACGACGGATGGGAGCGAGAGTGTCGACAGGCGAATGTCGTCCGGAGCGAACTCGTAGGCGCGCCGCGAGCCGATGATCCTGACGTCGTCCATCGTCACGCGGCCAGCGGCGGGAGGCCAGGTTGCTCTGCCTGCCCCAGGATGCCGGTGCTCGCACCCCGCCCCACCTCGCCCGGCGGATAGGCGGGCGACGTCGGCTGCCACGCGTTCGGCTCGGTCACGAGGGTTTCAAAGGCCGCCCGCCACGGCTCCAGCCGCGGCTGCGAGTGAAACCAGACGCCAGGTGACGCGCCGCGTCGCCGGGCGCTTGCCGGAAGGTCGCGCGATGGGGCGCCGGCCGCCGTCGCGACGTCTCGAGAGGTCGGAGCGGCCGTACGTCTGGCCCAGGCTTCATAGCACGTCTGCGTGCGCGGCGCCATCGGATTTTCGACGGCAAACTGACGCACGCTTTCCAGCGGCTCGACAACGATCTCGAGTGGCAGCATCCCGCAGGCGAGCGCGTAGTCGACGTAGCGGTGCAGGGTCGTGCGACCCTCCCGATCGTTCTCGAGCCGCGCGATCGCGGGCTGGGTCGTGCCCAGGCGCGCCGCCACCTCCGCCTGGCTCAGCCTGGCCCGTCGTCGCGCGTCACGCAGCGCCCGGATCGCGGCCAGGAGCCAGCTCTCGCGAAGGTAGACGCGAGCCGCCTCCGGGCTCTCCTCGAGCACCTCTCGGACGAGATCGGACAGTCGTCCGCCTTGCGGTTCGTTCTGGCGATACCTCATATCTCCTCTTGCTCCAGGATGCTGAGCGCACGGATCTTCGCTCGCTCGATCTCTTCCTGGTTGGTCGTCTGCCGGCGGTAGACGTGGAGGAACCACAGCCGGGGATCGGTGCTGCTCACCGGCATGACCGCCGCGCGGTAATCGCGGGCCACCCTGATCTGCATGACTGCCTGCCCCTTGACCCTACCGACCTGTTTGTAATCCCACCGTCGCTTCAGCTCGGCGAAGGAAACGTCACCTCTCCAGTCGATCATGAACGCCTCGAGCTGGGCGACGATTCGCCCTCGATCGGTCGAGCCGAAGTCCTTGAGGTCCCTCTCGAACTGCCGGTGATACCGATCCTCATACGCCGCCCGCGCCGATGCGCCCCCCATCCGCCGACCATCCGTCCGCTCCGGGCCGGCGCGCCGGGCGTTTCCCCCTGCCGGCCCGGTAGTATATCAAAATTGCAATATCTGTGCAAGGCCCAGTCCGCGCCAGGACGTCGCCGACGCTCCTGGACCGGAGCGGGCCTGCTGATCTTTCGCTGCGAGAGGTGGCGTCGGACGGATCGCGCGATCGGTCAGCCGCGCGTCGTGCGCGCGGCAGCACACCTTCCTCAGCGCACCGCTTCGGTGAGAATCCGCAGCGCCCGCACGGCACGCGTGCGCGTTCCATTCGCCATCAGGCCCAGCCACCAGGCAGCCTCGGTTCCGTCGGCGTGGCGCAGGTGCGCCGCCGCGCGCTGGAGGCGCTGGCCG
>CADDYW010000029.1 GCA_902810745.1 Chloroflexota bacterium
GCGTCGCCGCGAGCGCCACGGCGGCCGTGGGCTTCGTGGCGGCGACCGTCGGCGCGGACGTGCTCGCGGACGCCGATGGAGGCGTGGGAGTCGCTGGGGTCTGCGCCGACGAGCACGCGGCGAGAGTCGACGCGGCCATGCCCGCGCCGATCAGCCCCAGAAGACGACGACGACTAACCGCTTCAACCCTGAACATTTCTGGTTGCTCCTTTCAATCGTCTGATTCGTCACGTTCGATGGTGCGGGCAACAGTTCGCCCGAGCGCCTCAGGCGGATTGTAGAAAAGGCCACGGAAGCGGTCAATAAAATCGCGCGGGAATGAGTGGGTCTCTAACGTACCCCAGATTGTTCGCCGAGATCGCGCAGTTCCAGCGACTCGCTCACGCGCCACGGCGGCAGCACGATCCGGTGGGTGACGGGCGACGACAGGACGAGCGCCGTGATCGTCTCTCCGTACAGCATCAGGCGATCGATCAAGGACTCCAGGTGCTGTACGGAGGTAACGGCCACTTTCGCAATATACGAGTCGCCACCGGTAACGCGGCAGCACTCGAGGATCTCGGGGATATCCTTTGCCAGGGCGCCAAACTGCTGGCAGTTGTGCTCGTTACAGGCGATGCGAATCAGCGCCAGGAGGGGCAGACCAATGCGCTCCAGGTTCACCACCGCGCGGTATCCCTCGATGATCCCGGCCTCTTCCATGCGGTGGATGCGCTCGGCGACGGCCGGCGGCGTCAGGCCCACGCGTCGGCCGAGCTCGCTGTAGCTGAGCCGCGCATTCTGCTGCAGCTCAGCCAGGATCTGGCAGTTCACGGTGTCCAGTAGACCTTCAGAATCCAAGGTTTACACCTCATACCACTTAAGATTTATTAATGGAGCAGCCAGGATGAATTGCATTAATTGTTTCTGGCCGCCGTGACACTTTCATATCATGACATCGTGAGTCGAGTGTATCGCGGTTGTCAAGAGCCGACAACGTTGACTTGCCGACGAGGGCCCGGTCCGAATGGATCGACACGGGCCGAGATGGGAGGAGAGCACCGTGAAAATGCACAACGACCCGTATCTCGAACTGCTGCAGTTCAACGCAAGCCAGCGGGAACTGGAGCGGAAGCTCGAGGTCGCGCGACTCCTGCGTGAAGCCGGCGCCAGCGATCGTACTGTCCTGGCGCGACTGCTTCTGGCTATTGGCAACCTGCTGATCGGGCTTGGATGGAAGCTGAAAGAGCGGTACGAGGCGGAATCGGTCGATCGGCTTCCGGGGCAGTCGATTGGTCTGGTCGCCTCGGAGGCGGGCCATCTTTGCCATCTGTGGCATCAGAAGAGGAGAGGGGGCGCGGGCGATGAGATACCGGCGCTTCCCTTTCTGGGCATGTGCTGGGAAGCCGACATCGTCGAGAATGTCTCTTGACCACGTGCGAGACACGTGGCGAGGAAGGATCAGATGAGTCTGATGCTCTTTATGGCAACTATTCTCGTGCTTGATATTCTCGCGTACTTCTTCGGCTCCGACAGTCGCGGTATAGTCGATAGTCCCGCGCTTGCTTTCGGCCCGGGCTGACGTGATGCACGTGGCATCGCGGTGTCAGGCCACGCGGCCTGCGGCGTAACCTGGATTCGGGCGCCCCTCGCTGGCGTGGCCAGCCTGCATCTCCAACCTCGCGGGCGCCCGAGGATCCTCGACGACCCTGGACTCTTCTGTACTCCCAGGAGAGAGTCTCGGCCAGCTCCAGCGTTGACAGTCAGTGCGCGGATGGCGTCAAATGCAATCGCTGGAGGTACATGTCGATGGATTCCTCACACGGATTTCATAACCCTGCCGAGTCACGACGGTTGCGCATCTCTTCCGGCTCTCCCTACGAGCCGACGATTGGATTCAGCCGTGCGCTGCGCGTCGGGAATCGTGTTCTGGTCTCGGGGACGGCGCCGATCTGGCCCGACGGGACCGTCGACCCTGATCCCGAGGTCCAGGCGCGCCGGTGCCTGGACATCATCGTATCGGCACTGCGTGAGGCAGGTGCCGCGCCGGAGCACGTCGTCCGGACCCGGACGTATCTGCGCAACGCCGACGATGCCGAGGCGGTTGCCCGTGCTCACGGATCCGTCTTCGGCGCGATTCGTCCGGCGAGCACCATGATCGTCGTCGCTGGCTTTCTCGATCCACGCTGGAAGGTCGAGATCGAAGCCGAAGCCGTTGTCGAGTAGGCGCGAAGCACGTCCCTCCAGGCGGTCACGTGGCTGCTTGTGGTACCCGTGGCGTCTCCTCGTCAGACCCCTTGCGTCGCTTGCGGGTCACCGCTCGTGGCGCCTTCCCGTTCGGTACGCCATCTTCCCCGGCGGCGGTAGCGCTCGTTGGCTGGATTGCTCCGTCACCCGCCTCCAGGGACACGACGCGGTGCGCGGGATGAGGCTGATCCACGAACACGATCTGGCCCTCCCGCGCGTCGATGACGACCGTGTCGCCCGGGCGGAAGTAGTTCGCGAGAAGACGGCTGGCGAGCGGGTTCAGGATGAGGCGACCGATCGCGCGCTTCAGAGGACGAGCACCATAGGCAGGATCATAGCCGACGTCGGCGAGGAGGCTGCGGGCCGCGGGCGTGACGACCATCTCGACCTTATGCTCGGCCAGGCGCGCTGCCACGGCAGTGAGCTGGATGTCGACGATACGGCTAATGTGCTCGCGGTTCAGACGGTGGAAGATCAGGACCTCGTCGATCCGGTTGAGAAACTCGGGTGGGAACTGATGGCGTAGAGCCTCGAGGGCGCGGTCGCGCAGGGCGTCGGCGGAATCTCCGCGCTGATACAGATCACCTCCCGTGCGCTCGTTGCCGAGGGTGCGGGCCTCCTCCGCCATCCACTGGCTGCCGACGTTGGAGGTCATGATCACGACCGTATTCTTGAAGTCGACGGTCCGGCCGAGACCATCCGTCAGTCGGCCGTCGTCGAGGATCTGGAGCAAGATGTTGAAGACGTCTGGATGTGCCTTCTCGATCTCGTCCAGCAGGACGACGCTGTACGGACGTCGACGGATCGGCTCGGTCAGCAGACCGCCCTCTTCGTAGCCAACGTAGCCTGGTGGTGCGCCGATCAACCTGGCGACCGAGTGCTTTTCCATGTACTCGCTGATGTCGATACGCACCATCGCGTTCTCGTCGGTGAAGAGGAATTCGGCGAGGGCGCGCGCCAGCTCGGTTTTGCCGACGCCAGTCGGGCCCAGGAAGATAAAGCTCCCGAGCGGCCGATTCGGATCCTGCAGGCCAGCCCGTGCCCGGCGAATCGTGTCCGAGACGACGCGAACGGCCTCGTCCTGACCGACGACGCGCTCCGCCAGGCGCTGCTCCATGCGCAGGAGGGTCTGCATCTCGCCCTCGAGCATCCGGCTCACCGGGATGCCGGTCCAGCGGCTGAGATCCTCGGCGATGTCTTCCTCGTCGACTTCTTCGCGCAGCAGACGTCCGGCACGGCCCTTGGCGATCGCCTCGAGCCGGGCCTCGGCCTCCTTCAGGTCGCGCTCGATCTGGGCCAGCTTGGTGTAGCGCAGTTCGCCCGCGCGATCATAGTCCTGAGCACGCTCGGCGTCCTCGGCCTCGTGGCGGATGCGCTCGCGCTCCTCCTTGAGATCGCGCACGCGCTGGATCGCATTTTTCTCTTCCTGCCAGCCGGTCCAGAGACGATCGCGCTCGGCTCCAATCGCGCGCAGCTCGTCTTCGATCTGCGCAATGCGCTCCTGAACGGCAGCATTCTGCTCCTTGCGCAGCGCGGCTCGCTCGGTTTCGAGCTGGGCGATCCGGCGCTCGACCTGATCGAGGGCAGCCGGAACCGAATCGATCTCCATGCGCAGCCGCGCGGCGGCCTCGTCGACCAGGTCGATCGCCTTATCGGGAAGATACCGGTCGGAGATGTAGCGGTGGGAAAGTGTTGCTGCCGCGACCAGCGCCGCGTCTTTGATCAGGACACCGTGGTGGACCTCATAGCGCTCGCGCAGACCACGCAGGATGGCGATGGTATCGTCCACGGTTGGCTCGGAGATGAAAACTGGCTGGAAACGCCGCTCGAGCGCGGCATCCTTCTCGACGTGGCGGCGGTACTCGTCGAGCGTGGTCGCGCCGATGCAGTGCAGCTCGCCCCGGGCGAGCATCGGCTTGAGCAGGTTCGAGGCATCCATTGCACCCTCGGCGGCACCCGCGCCGACCACGGTGTGCAGCTCGTCGATGAAGATGATGATCTCGCCCGCGCCCTTCTGAATCTCCTTGAGCACCGACTTGAGGCGTTCCTCGAACTCGCCACGGTACTTGGTGCCGGCTACCAGCGCGCCCAGATCGAGCGCGAAGATCTTCTTCTTTTTGAGACCCTCGGGCACGTCGCCGCGAACGATCCGCCAGGCGAGCCCCTCGACGATGGCGGTCTTGCCAACGCCCGGCTCACCGATGAGAACCGGGTTATTCTTGATGCGTCGTGAGAGAATCTGGATCACCCGGCGAATCTCGGCGTCGCGGCCAATCACCGGATCGAGCTTGCCGGTATGGGCAAGACGGGTGAGATTGCGTCCGAAGGTCTCCAGGACCTCGTAGCTTGGCTCGGCGCTCGAGGAGCGCTGCGCGCCACGGAGCTCGCTGAGAGCCTGGTACATGCGCTCCTGGGTCACGCCGTGCTCGGCGAAGACGCGGGCGGTAACACCTCCGACGCGCAGATCGACCAGGGCCAGGAGCAGGTGCTCCAGGCCAACCGCCTCGTCATTCAGCCGAGCGGCTTCGCCCTGGGCCAGGTCGAGCGCGCGCGAGAGGCGGGGCGCGGGGTACTGAGCATGGCCGAAGGCCTTGGGGAACTGCTCGATCTCGCTGACCAGCTCCGCGCGGATCACCGACTGCTCAATGCTGAGGCTCTCGATCAGGTCGGCCGTCGGGCCCTCTTCCCACGCCAGGAGCGCGAGCATCAGGTGCTCGGGCTCGATCTGGCCGTGGTGCTCCGCGTTTGCGATCTCCTGCGCGATGTGGAGTGCCTGTTGCGCCTCCTCGCCAAGCTTTCGTTGCCGCACGTCGTCCCCCCGCGAGAATGATCCCGGAATCACGAGTCAGGAGTCAGAATGGGCACGCGTCGGGTATGGACCTGGATACCGGGCAGGGCGCAGCCAGATCTGACCTCCGTTGGTGGCGCTTCAGACCTCTGACTCCTGGCTGCTTCCCTTAGGATAGCATAACAGGTCGACTCGTGCGGCACCTGCTGGGCATGTGTAAGCGGAACGCTCTCGCGACTGTCGCCCTGGCTTGCCGCCTCTTGTCGTATCCTGCCTCGGCCTTCTGGACAGCGCCAGAGGGCGGGTACGCCCCGCGTTGCAGGATTCCGCGACCCATCACTGCGCGATCGTATAGATCATGACCCGGTCAGGAGGGTCACCGACAACAGCGACGACGTGGATCTGGTCCGGGGTGACCTCGCCGCGAGCCAGGGGATCAAAGCTGGTATGCGGCGCCAGGTTGTAGTAGTAGGTGGTGGCGCCGATCCGAACGCCGTAGTAGTTGCTGGACTTGACCTGGACTCCAGAAGGCAGTGTGACCAGGGGATCAATCTCCGGTCCACGCCAGCTACCGACATAGGTAAGAACCTCGGCGACCGGTGCCGAGACTTTGGTGCGCGGCACGACCGGCCCGGTCACGAGGCCAGTTGCGTAGGCGATGAGAAAGCAGGCAAGAACCAGGACAGCGCTGGCCAGGAGGAGCCGAGTCACGTAGCCCGCACCGTCGCGGGGCCACGCAGCGGACCAGAGTCCTGTCAGTCCCCGCCATTGGGGTACTCGCGTATGGCGCACCATGTTCCGGACCTGCCTCAGTCGGCGTGCGGTCGAGAGCGAGATGCGAGAACCAAGCTATCGGGAGTCGCCGCGTTGCGTCTCCCTCTGACTACCTGATCCCCCGCCTGCTGCCGTTGGCCGATGCACGATTTTAACGCAATTTTAATGCATGGCTGGCACTGTGTATAGAGATTCTGAAGACCTGGCACATCTGGTAGGTCGCAGGTGGCCGCCTCTGATGAATCGTGGTGCGCGCCTCCCCGGAGTACGGCGAGCAGTCGACGCGGGGGAGGCGCGGTCCGCTACGCCTGCGACGCGTGATATGCAGGCGTGCCAGGGTGGCGATCAGTTGTCCAGATTCAACCCGACACTCCGAGCGGCCGCAACGATCGCGTTCCAGGTCGCTTCGGGCACCGGGATCCCGTCCCGCAAACGCTCTTCTTTGCTCCGCCGCTCTGGCTCGCCCGGCAGCAGGACCTCGGAGAATCCGCGGGCTGGCGGAACCTGCTTGATCCGTCGCAGATGGTAATCGGCCGCTCGCTCGTAATCGGCGAGAGGATGGAAGGTGGCGGCATCGACGGCGATGATCACCGCCCCGCCCCGCCGTCCCTCGGCGTTGTATCTCTCGCCGGGTGCAAGTGCGCCGCCGAGCAGCTCGACGACCATTGCCAGTCCGTAGCCCTTGTGGCCGCCGAACGGAAGCAGCATCCCGCCAGCGTAGAGATCCTCCGGATTGGTGCTGGGATTTCCATCTTTGTCAAGAAGGCAGCCGGGAGGCAGCGGTGCCCCTTTCGCCCGTGCTACCTGGACCTTTCCCTCGGCGATGGCCGTCGTCGCGAAGTCGACCAGCAGGTCAGGCATCTCGCCGCCGGGCATCCCGATGCTGATTGGATTGGTGCTGAGGGCGCGACCTGCTCCTCCATACGGCGCGGCGATACCTGGTCCGCCAAAGCCGCCGACGACGACGATGGCGACAACGTCCTTCGCCGCAGCGCGACTGGTCCATTCGCCCAGTCGTCCGATGTGGTTGCACCGGACGATTGAGACGACGGCTGCCTTCGACTCCTTGGCCTTACGTATGGCGACCTCGGTGCCGAACGCGGCGGCGATGTGGCCGAACGCGTACCTGCCGTCAACGAGTGCGCTGCCAGGGGTTTCCTCGACGACCTCGGGCCGGGCGTCCGGGATCAGTGTCCCCTTCCGGATCTGCTCGATATAGGCGGGGATGCGGATAATTCCATGCGAATCGTGCCCGACGAGGTTGCTCTCGACCAGGATCTCGGCCATCTGAGTGGCCAGGTCGGGTGGGGTACCGGCCGCCACGAAGACGCGTTGGGTGACATCTTGGAGGCGCTGGGCGCTCATCGTCAGCATGGGTGTTGCTCCTCGTTTTTCTCGTCTTACTTCTCTCGTTTTCGAAACTCTTCGTACTCGCGCAGGACCTCGTCGCTCGGGGGATAGACCTCGTCAATGGTGCGAGTTCCCTGCTGGAGAACTGCACGCAGGAAGCCCTCGCGGTGCTCGATCGCGGCCGCTCGCTCGGCGACATCGCGGGCGATTGCCCGCGGGATGACCAGCACTCCCTGGGCGTCGCCGAGGAGGATGTCGCCCGGTACGACTGCGACGCCACCACAGCGGACGACTTCGTTGAGCCCGATGCCGACGATTCGGCGGCTGCTACCGGCGGCGTGTGCGCCCCGAATGTACATGGGGAGGCCAGTCGTGCGGAGGTAGTGAAGATCGCGGATCGCGCCGTCGACGACAATTCCGGCTCCGCCACGTACGATGAAGCGAGTTAGGATAACGTCTCCGATGAAGCCCGCACCGGTCTCGCCACCCGAGTCTACGACGAGGACGTCGCCCGGTCCGCTGAGCTCGACGGCGCGCTTGTTCAGCGAGCTTCCGCGTTTCTGCTCCTGTTCGCGCAGATCCTGCCGAACCGGAACATAGCGCAGGGTGATCGCCCGGCCCACCATCTTGCGGTCAGGCTGAATCGCGGTCAGCCCTTCGATAAAGGTGTCTGGGTATCCCAGAGCCGAGCAGACGGCCCAGGCGGAGTCGGTCGAGACGCCGCGTAGCATGTCGAAAATGGCACTCTCTTCGGGGTCGTGGGCTCCGTTCGCTGCCACTGCGAGTCCTCCTTGGCGAGAAGTGTGGTGGAGATACCGAGAAGCGGAAAACGAGAAACGGAACGGGATGCTGGCGTGATCTTTCCCGCTTTCCGTTCCGATCGTTCGCCGTGGGCGATTGTATCAAATCCGGGACGCTCCTCACGCGTCCGGACCGGTATCGCACCTGATGGCGCGTGAGTGGCGGCACGCGACCCCCGCTCGAGCGGGTCGGCGACGTCGATGCGATCGCGCTCAGGGATGTGGGGTTCGGCTGAGATCCGCGGCGGGTTACCTCGCGGACGCGTTTCGACCGCCATTGGGAAGGAGCAGGGCGATCCATTGCTCGAGAGATCCTGAGCTTTGTCAGGCAGGGACAAAGAGCCCCGAATGTACGTCGACGTCCCGCACGGCTGCTCGTGCGATTTTTCGCAATCCGACGACACCTCCGGCCGCGAATGACACGGGATCATCTCGTGTGTCCTCGGCGCCCTTGGAATGGTCCAAGCGCCATCCTTCCCTGCCTGGCAGACGGCGCACGTCCACCGTGGGAGGCATCGACGCTGGCGCAGTTGCGCCCTTGATCGATGCGGCGCGACCGCGTACAGTGGGCACGGGGCCTGACTGCCGTCGCATCGTGGCGCGAGCGGCAGTTGGGTTAGTTAGAAGGGGGCACGTCGGCGCGATCGAGCGCCTGACGGGTCGACGGGAAGAACGCGAGGGAGGTGGCGATGCCCGCCGCGCCGACGATCGCGCTGTTTCTGGTGGCGGCGCTGGGCCTGTTGCTCTTTCCCGGGCCAGCCGTCCTCTGCATCACGACGCGTAGCGTCGCCCACGGGCGGCGTGCGGGGCTGGCGGCCGTGATAGGGATCGAGCTGGCAGGCCTCGGGCACGCGGTCGCGGCCGCCCTTGGACTTTCGGCGCTGTTGATGGCATCGGCGCTCGCATTCGGCGTGGTGAAATACCTCGGTGCAGCATACCTGATCTACCTCGGCGCGCGCACGCTGCTCTCGCGAGACGAGGGGCATCAGACCGTTGGATGGGCCCGCACGACATTCTCGGATCTGGTTGCTCAGGGGTTTCTGGTGAACCTGCTGAATCCCAAGACGGCACTGTTCTTTTACGCGTGTCTCCCCCAGTTCGTCGATCCCGCGGGCGGCGCCGTCGTCGTGCAGATGCTCCTGCTCGGGGTGCTGTTCGTGGTGCTGGCGTGCTGTACGGACAGTCTCTACGCGTTGGCTGGCTCGACGGTGGGCCAGATGCTTGCCAGGAGTGATAGTGTCCGGCTGATTCAACGGTATGTGACCGGCACGGTTTACGTCGGGCTCGGTCTGACTGCCGCGATCGCGGGATCGCCGGAAAAATCCTGAGTCGCGGGTAGCCCGCGCGTGTGAGGGCGGTGGCGTCTTAGAGTCGGAACATGTCGAGGAAGCGGTCTTCGTACTCCTCGAAGAGTCCCCAGCGGTCGAGCTCGGTTTTCAGCACGACCGGCTCAAGTTCCCCGGCGGCAACTCGAGCGAACATCTCCTCGATGTGGGCGCGCGCGGCCCGCGGCACGCCGCGATCGGTGCCGAGCAGGCCGTGCCGTCCGAGGTCGCCGATCGTCTGGCCGAGCGAGGCGATGGTGAGATCGTGGATGAACTTCATCAAGGAAATATCCCAGTAGTGGTCGACTCCCCGAATAACCGCCGCGTGAATCTGATGCTCGCGATCGAGCTGGTCGCCGAGGCGCTGCGCGACCGTGTCGGGTGGATCCGCGACGATACTGGTCTCTTGGAGCTCGTTCTTGTAGCGGTAGAGGAGACCGGGCGCGTTCGGACCGTGCGTGGCGAGCAGATAGCGCGCGAACTCCTCACCGTGGTCGAAGCCGTCGAAGAGGTGCAGCAAGTACGCGGGGGTGACGATCTGGGGACGGTTGGCCGTGACGACGCCAGTGCGGACAACCGCTTCGTCGGCGCTGGCGTCGTCGGTCGCCAGTGCCGTGGCGGTCACCAGGTGATAGGTCACGGTCGTGATTCCAAACGTCGCCAGTGGTTGCTGAGGCGGACGGATGACCGCTGTTTGCTCAATGATCGTCTGGATGTGTTTCGGGTCCACGCGTGCTTCCGCTGTCAGCCTTCCTACGGTGAAGTATAGCGGGCTGACGGTGCTGGCACCAGGGGGAAAGCCGAGCACTGCCGGTGGACTGATGATCGTATAGATGTATTATTGTACGATCTTTGATCTCGTGTGCTCCGACTGTTTCATGTGGAACAACACGCGCCTGGCGTCATGGCCGTGGTCGTCAAGCTCGGTGACGGATTCGCCGCGGGCGCAGGCGTCTCCGTCACGCGTTCGGGTACCGGGGCCACGTGTCACAGCCCGCAATGCTGATTGACGACGAGCGGCAGGAAGACGCGAAAAGTGAGGCTCTCGGACGCCGCGCGTTGGGCCGTGGCCATCGTCGTCGCCGCCAGTATGGCTCCCGCTGCATTGACCCTGCCGTAGCCGTAGTAGACATTTGGGCAGCCCGGCCCCATCTGATCTGCACCTCGCTCGATCGCCTGAACCACCTGGGAGGCGGTGAGACCCGGTGCTGCGGATCGCACCAGCCCGGCAACGGCCGAGACGTGGGGCGTGGCCATCGACGTACCAGTCTTGTACCCGTAGCCACCGGGGATCGTGCTGAGAACGCCCACGCCCGGTGCCGCGACAGCGATATCTGGACCATAGTTCGAGAACCACGAGGCAAACGCATCCGACGAGTCGGTTGCCGAGACTGCCGTGACGCCGGGGAGCCAGGCGGGGTAGAACGGTGCGCCGGATGAAAGATTTCCGGCGGCGGCTACGAGAATCACGCCCCTCTCAGCGGCATACTGCACCGCATCGTCCAGGATGGGGTCGTCCTCGGGTCCCCCGAAGCTCATGTTGACGATCGCCGCCCCCGCGTCCGCGGCAAAGTGAAGAGCTTGCGCGACGTCGCTGTCGGCGAGTGTGCCGACGCAGTCGGCCGCCTTGATCACGAGCAGGCTGACGTTCGGAGCCAAGCCGGCCACGCCGACGCCGTTGTCGAATGCCGCGGCGATAATACCGCCGACGTGCGTGCCGTGCCCGTTATCGTCCTGTGGGGTACTGGTCGCGGCTGACGGGCAGCCATCTTGCAACGCGTTGCTGGTTAACGTCGGTCCCGCGACAAGGTGAATCGGGCGATCGGGGTGCGTGAAGTCGTAGCCGGTGTCGATCACGGCAATGGTTACACGCGCATCGCCGAGAGTTGTCTGCCACGCCTCGGGGGCGTCGATGCGCGGCAGCGCCCACTGCTGCGAATAGTCCGGGTCATTGGGGATGGTGGCAATCGACCGCAGATAGTCAGGTGAGGCCCGTTTGACGAGCCCGCTGCGCCGAAGGCGCTCGGCCAGTGTCTCCTCCTGGCCGGACGGCACGCGCAGCTTGACGACGCCAATCCGTGGGAGCGCGACTATCCCCTGTGCGCCGACAGACGTCGCGACGGTCTGGGCATCGACGCCGTCTTTCGGCTCCACCAGAACGATACCGGCGGCGTGGCGGGCACCGGCTCCGGTTGAGGAGATTCGAGGCACGGCGGCACCCGCGCGCGGCGGCCAGAGGAACACCGTGACCGCGCCAACGAGGACCACCACGAGCAGCCGGAGCCGTCGCTGTTCCACGTGAAACATCCCCTACCCGCCACCCTACGCCCGTGTCACCGCCTCGTACAGCGCCTGAAGCTGCTCCTCGCTATAGAAGTGAATCACCAGCCGCCCACCGGCTCCTCGACGCACCACCTCGACCCGCGTTCCCAGCGCCTGGCGAAACAGCTCCTCGATCCGGCGCGCCTCCGGATCCGGCGGCGCCGACCGCTGTGGTCGGGGCGCTGCGCTCCGCCGGTGGCCACGGACCAGCTCTTCGGTTTCCCGCACCGACAGCCGACGCGTGACGACCTCCAGAAACAGCATCTGCATCTGATCTGGATCGTCTGCTCCCAGCAGCGCGCGCGCGTGCCCTTCGCTGATCTCTCCCTGCGCCAGCGCGGTTTGGATCGACTCCGGAAGCGAGAGCAGGCGGACGCTATTCGCAATCGCCGGCCGACTTCGTCCCACGCGCTGCGCCACCTGATCCTGGGTCAATCCAAACTCCGTCATGAGCTGCTGGAAGGCCGCCGCCTCCTCCAGCGGATTCAGGTCCGCGCGCTGCAGGTTCTCCACCAGCGCCAGCTCGAGCATGTCCTGCGGTGACGCTTCCTTGACGATCGCCGGAATTCGATCGAGCCCCGCCTGGATTGCCGCTGACCACCGACGCTCCCCGGCGACGAGTACGTACCCCTCGCCATCCTCCGCGTGCGTCACGATAACCGGCTGCAACACCCCGTGATCGCGGATCGACGCCGCGAGCTCGGTCAACTGGGCCGGATCCACCCGTTGGCGTGGCTGACGCGGGTTGGGTCGAATCTGAGTGACGGGAATCTCCGCTACCCCTGGTCCACTTCCTGGAATCAACGCACCCAGTCCCCGTCCGAGACCTCCTCGTCCTCCGACCACGTCTCAAACTCCTCTCCCGCTCACATCCGCACGTCCCTCGACGGCACGGCGTCCGCGTTTTATCACACCTGCCGATCTCACGCAAGGCACCGAGAAACGCGCTGAAATCGTTGACAGCCGCCCGGTGGCATGGTAGAGTTTTCGCATAATTGAATCGGGTGCGCTCTTATCCAGAGTGGCAGAGGGAAACGGCCCGACGAAGCCCGGCAACCAGTAGTGCGTTCCGCACTACCCGGTGCCAACTCCGGCAGAGCAATTCTGCGAGATAAGGGGAACGCGAGATCCGACGCCCCTGCAATCGCCGGGGCGCTTTTATTCGCGTGAATCACCGTGGTTTAGCCGTCGCCCGTCCCAGCCTCCAAACGCGGCGGATGCTGTCCAGATCAATCCTGGGGCTGGATCCTGCCGCCGAGAGCATCCAACAAAACCAGATCGCAAGGCGACGACGAGGACGAGTACGCTGCGAACCAGGCCACAGAGAGCCGCGTGAGCTGAGATGCGGTGCCGCGGTTCCAGCGGAATATGGCCTCCGAGCCGCTGACCGAACGACGTCGACGAGCGCGAGCCGAGGAAATCTGCGGTAGCGTTCAGCGCTCGCAACGACGCTTTCAGTAGGCTCAGCCGGGTGGGTCAACTGGCCCAAGCAGCGCCCGTTAACGCCGCTGAGGTATCGGGCTCGCATCTCTCGCGGGCCCCGTACCTGCCAAGGCCGATGTCGTGAGGCATCGGCGAAGAAGGGTGGTACCACGAGCATACGCCTCTCGTCCCGACTTAGGGCGAGAGCTTTTTTGTTGGAGGACGTCGTGACGTATATCCGTGGTCTCAAGTGCCGCGAGTGCGGCCGCTCCTATCCCGCCGAGGCCATCCACGTCTGCGAGTACTGCTTCGGCCCCCTGGAAGTGGACTACGACTACGCAGCCATCCGTGCCAGCATCTCGCGTGAGAGCATCGCGGCCGGACCGCGGTCCATCTGGCGCTATCGCGACTTGCTCCCGGTCGACGGGGAAAAGGTGATCGACATCGGTAGCGGCTATACGCCCCTCGTTCGCGCCGAGAACCTGGCCCGCGAGCTTGGCCTCCGCGAGCTCTATATCAAGAACGACAGTGTGAACCCTTCGTACTCCTTCAAGGATCGTCCGGTTTCCATCGCCAGCTCGCGGGCGATTCAGCTCGGATTCGATACGCTCGCCTGCGCTTCGACCGGCAATCTCGCCTGCTCCGTGGCCGCACACGCCGCGCGCGCTGGTCTGCGTGCCTGCGTCTTCATCCCCGCCGACCTCGAACAGGGCAAGATCCTTGGCGCGGCAATCTATGAGCCGACGCTCATCGCCGTCGACGGCAATTACGACGACGTCAATCGGCTCTGCTCCGAGGTCGCCGATCAGTACGGCTGGGCCTTCGTCAACATCAATCTTCGCCCTTACTACTCTGAAGGAAGCAAAACTCTGGCCTTCGAAGTCGCCGAGCAGCTCGGCTGGCGCGCCCCTGACCACGTCGTCGCGCCGATTGCTTCGGGCTCACTCTTCACCAAGCTCTGGAAAGGCTACAACGAGCTCTACCAGGTTGGATTGATCGACCGTGTTCACACGCGCATGAGTGCAGCGCAGCCCCTCGGATGCTCACCCGTCTACACTGCTTACATCGAAGGAACCGAATCTGTCCGACCGGTTCGCCCGGATACCATCGCCAAGTCGCTTGCGATCGGAAATCCCGCCGACGGATATTACTGTCTGAAAATCATCAAGGAATCTGGCGGAAGCTGCGAAGCAGCCACCAACGCGGAGATCGTGGATGGAATCAAGCTGCTGGCACGCACCGAGGGCATCTTTACCGAGACCGCGGGCGGCGTCACCGTGGCCTGCTTGAAGAAGCTCGCCGCGGCCGGTAAGATTCGTCCCGACGAGGTGACGGTCGCGTACATCACCGGTAATGGCCTCAAGACGCAGGAGGCCGTCGTGGATCACGTCGTTCGCCCGCTGCGCATCGCCCCGACGCTCGAATCCTTCGAAGAGGCGCTGCGCCAGCGCGAGCTCACGCTGGTCTAGCCCGCTGGTCGGGTTCGCCCGCCCATCCGCGATCGCCGACTCGCCGATACGAGCATCGACCCGGAGGATCATTCCGCGCAGGGAGAGATCGTGGCAACACGTCGTGTCAAGCTCACTTTTCCGGCTGAGCTGATCAAGGAGCCGATTATCTACCAGATCGGTCATCGGTATCCCGTCGTCACCAACATCCGTCGTGCAGATGTCACCGCGACCTACGGCTGGGTCGTACTCGAGATCGACGGAGACGACGAATCTATTCGACAGGCGCTGGACTGGGTAAAAAATCAAGGCGTGCGAGTCGACCCGGTCGAGGGAGACCTCATCGCCGGGTGAGGACCTGTACACGTCACCACAGGTGGAGGACCCAAGAATGGCAGTTATCGTCAAAATTCCCGCACCACTGCGCCGTCTGACTGACGGCCAGCGCGAGGTGGCCACCGACGCGGCGACCGTCGGGGAGTGTATCGAGCGCCTCGGTCAGGCGTATCCGGGCCTCAAGGATCGCATTTGCGAGGCGGATGGAACCGTCCGACGCTTCGTGAACATCTACGTGCGCGGCGAGGATATTCGCTTCAGCAACGGCCTGGAGACTCCCCTCCGGGATGGCGACGACGTCTCGATCGTCCCCGCCGCATCTGGGGGCTGATGCCGGTACCCGCAGTCGGACGCCAGGGGCTCGGTTCGGCGTCTCGGTCAGCGGCCGACGATCCCACACCCGACGCCTCTCAGCGGCGTCGCTTGCCGCGCTTCCGCTCCGGGGCGTAACGGCGGCGCATCTCTGCCGCGCGTACCTCCGCGAGCCGCGTCGGGTACCGTCGGATCAGGTAATAGACCAGAAATCCAAGGTAGGCAATCGCAGCGAGAATCGTCGCGTACAGCAGGAAGCGAACCGAGATATAGGGAATCCCAGCATAACGCACGGCCAGGAGGAACAGACCGATCAGCCCGATCGCGATCGCGTAGGGTGCGAGGCGGGTGGCCATGCCAATTAACGCCCCGTTGCCGGCAAAGATCTTGCGACGGAAGTAGTAGACGTACACGCTGACGAGGGTCCAGACGGTGAAGCCGACCACCGCGACGAGGTAGATCTGGCTGGGAGGGCCAGGGAAAGCATCGAACCAGTGACCGACGTCGAGAAGCTCTTGCAGCTGCACGACCGGAATCTCCTTGCTGTGCACCAGGGATGCTCACTCCGGCGGATCATGGCTGATGCAGGTCGAACCGAGGAAAGCACGGTGGATTCATCCAGCCCATTCATCGATCCGCCACGGACGCCAGGACAGATTGACCGTCCTGCGGCGCCCAGTACCAGCCGTGCAGCCACGAGGAAAGCTGCTCTCAGGATCACACCAAGCGACCGATCCGGACGCATGTGGGCCCACCCGCGAGCAGCGGGTGCAGGTGAGAGGCTCCCCCGACGTGCCGACACGTCTTGCGCTTATCCCTGTTGCACCGCTCGCGACAATCCCGAGCACCGAACCAGACTCGCCCGATCTGATCCAAAGCGGCTCATGCGTGTGTCCTCGCTCGATCCCGCCAGAGCGACGGCAGCAGTATAGCATAACCAGGGTGATTGCCCAGAGGATCACAACTTTTACATGTTTTTTACAGATCTCACACAGATTCGGCACTCCCGCGGGATGGTTCGATTGACCCTGCCAGAGGACCGTGCTAGACTTTGTTTACGTAAGCCCACTTTCTGCGGGTGAGGGAAGGGCACCATGTTGTGGAGAGTGATCCGTCGCCTGCTCGCTGTTGTTATCCGCGCACTCATCTGGCGTCCGATCGTCAGCCTGACCGTCGTGGCCATTGCCCTTGGCATCGCCGGGACTGCTCTCGGTGGTTTGAACGGCTCCCAGCTCCTGCAGGCGCGCGCCGTGTCCAGCGCGTCCGCGCTGGGGCCCGACTCGGCGGCCAGTCCATCGCCGATTGTACGGACCGCGCCTCCTACCACTCCTCCCCCTGCGGTCGAAGAGTACATTAAAGGAATGACAACCTTCAACGCGCACCTGATGTGGGAGGCTCTCGATCCACAGGCGATCCAGGCGATGGAAAGCCAGGGCGGCTCCGAGCAGTTCCTGCAGCAACGCCTCGACGATGCCAAGCAGAAAGGCGCTCGCTACGAAAGCGTCGCCTTCATCGGCGGCTATCCGCTGCGCAACGGTGATCGCTACTTCTTCTACGTCGTCTCGCGCCGGGGCTTCGATCAGAATGGCGGGGCGGACCAGATCTTCTTCGTCTTTACCGTTGGGCCTAACGGAAAGATTCTCAAGATCGAGTAAGACGTGTACCGGACGACGTGGGCCGTGCGCGGATCGGACCGCGCGAATCGAGTGAGAGGAGTGTGTCCATGAGTACCGCGACCGAGCGCCCCAAGCCCCAGGTGGACGAGATCGAGCGCTCTATCGACAGCTTTTTCGGAGGGCTGGGGCGTGCCTGGAAGAAGCTCCTGATCCTCGCGATCGTGATCGGTCTGATCTGGTTCGTCATCGGTCCGAATATTGGGAGCTGGTGGCAGTACATCCTCTACGGCGCCTTCATGCTCTTCCAGCTGCTCTTCGCCATTCTGTTCATGATCGTCCAGTTCGCTGCTCTCTTCTGGTTCCTCGCCCGTGGTCGCACTTACTGGGTCCAGCCAGGAGAGACGGGCGTTGGCTTCAAGGACTACAAGGGCAATCCCGAGGTCCTCGAGGCTGCTAGTCGCGTGGTCACGCTCCTCAAAGGCGTCAAAGAGTTCAAGCAGATGGGCGGTCAGGTGACCCGCGGCATTCTGCTCGTCGGCCCCCCGGGCACCGGCAAATCATACCTCGCCCAGTGCATCTCGACCGAGGCCGGTGTCCCGTTTGGCTACGCGTCGGCCCCAAGCTTCCAGAACATGTTCTTCGGCGTCAGCAACCTGACGGTCATGATGCTCTACCGCAAGGCGCGCAACCTGGCTCGGAAGCACGGCGCCTGCATTCTCTTCATTGATGAGATCGACGCTATCGGTATGTCCCGCATGGGAAGTGGTCCAGGCTTCGGTGGAGCGCTCGGCGGGTTCTTTGGCGGCGGCACCGGCCTGCTCAACGAGCTTCTTCTGCAGATGGACCCACCACCACACGAAGATAGCTGGTTCGCCAAGCTCAAGCGCAGTCTCGGCCTCAAGAAAGGGGCCTCCGAGCGACCTCTCGTGCTGACGATCGGTGCGACCAATATCGCTCAAACGCTGGATCCCGCGCTCCTGCGGCCGGGTCGTTTCGATCGCAAGATTTTCGTCGACTACCCGGATTACGATGGCCGCAAGGAGATCATCAAATACTATCTCGACAAGGTCGCTCACGAGGAGATGGACCTCGACCGCCTCGCCTCGGAGACGATCGGCCAGAGCCCGGCCGCGATCAAGTTCATCATCAACGAGGCCGTCATCAACGCGCACTTCAACGGCCGCGCGAAGATCAGCTACGAGGACTTCGCTGTCGCGCTGGACAATCACGAGGTTGGCCTGCGACACCCCATCCGCAATATGCTGATGGAAGAGAAGCGGGCCCTGGCGTACCACGAGGCCGGCCACGCGGTCGCAATGCTCAAGCTCTACAAGCGCATGCGTGTCACGCGCGTGACGATCATTCGCCACGAGGGTGGCGTCCTCGGCTTCGCGATGCCCAAGCCAGTCCAGGAAACCTACACCACCGATCGCAATGAGCTGCTTGCCCACATCCAGGTCGCACTGGCCGCGCGTGCCTCCGAGGAGCTCTTCCTCGGGACCCAGCTCAGCGGTGTCTTCGCGGATCTCCAGCAGGCGACGCGAGCGGCTGCCGCCTATATCGGCTACCTCGGCATGAATGGAAGCCTCTATTCGACGGCGGCCTTCGGCGAGGGCATCGACCCCGGGATGAAGCGCGAGATCGACAAGCTCCTCCGCGAGCAGTTCCTGAAGGTCAAGAGTCTGCTGAACGCGAATCGCGAGCTTGTCGTCGCGATTGCCGAGACGCTCCTCCAGCGACTCGAGCTGAACGGCGATGACCTCCTGCGCATCGAGCAAGAGGTCGAGCGGCGGAAGCTCCAGGGCGAGGAGCTGCCCAGTCTGCCCGAGATGGATGCGCCGGTCAGCGTGCTCGAGCTTCTACCGACCGAATCGGCGAGTACAGCCGCCTATCAGGACACGCCGAACGATCAATAGCCGGCGGTCCTCGGCACGACTTCGTGTGTCAGCCCGGATTCGGGGCAGGATGATGCCGATCTTGCCCCGAACAGCGGCTCCGGGCGCGCGCCCGACGCCACCGGATGATCCGACCACCCGTATTCCGCGGATCCCCCGGGTGTCATGACAAACCCGGAACGACATCGTTCACGGATTCGCGAGCCAAGGACGCACCCGCCGTCAACGGGACACTCGACAAAGGCGAGCTCCTTCCCGTTGCCTCGTGTCCTCGGCCGAACCTCGGCGCATCGCAGCCGCGACGCCGCGAACCGGGCTTGCAGCCCGCGCGGTCACGCACCACGACGCCTCTTCCAAGTTGCCTGCCTTTGGCGACGTTCCCGGCGCTGGCAGAGATCTTGCCCGCGCGCTGGTCCTGGCGCATCACCTGGCGTAAAGAGCCTCAGATCCGCTGATGTGCCTTCCGAATGGAACTGCTCCCCATTCGGTATCGGTGTCATACTCCGTCGGAGGGGATCATGGCAGCTCAACGACCATCAGCTCCCGATCTCCGGATCACTCCGGTCGAGACCGCAGAGCTATTGAGCCGTGGGCAGGCCGTCGTCGTCGACGTCCGCTCTCCGGAAGACTACGCCGCTGGACACATTCCTGGCGCCATCTCGACGCCGCTCAATCGGCTGCGTTCGTTGATGCCGCGGCTGCCGCGCGATAAGACGATCGTCTTCTACTGAACCTGACCGGATGAGCATTCAAGCGCCCGTGCGGCGCAGATTGTCAGTACACGGGGATTCCGTGGTCGCGCGCTCCAGGGCGGACTGCAGGCCTGGATAGCGGCGGGCTATCCCATCGCGGTTGGCGCAGCCGCTGCCTGACATCCGACTCATGCCTTTGACCCGCGCCGCACTCTCCGCTACACTGGAGATAACCTCCGGGCTGCGAGAGTGAATGCGGTGGGGATCGAGCGTATCCTGGTCCCACTAGATCTGAATCGACTCAGCGAAGCCAAGATCCCCTTTGCCGAGGACCAAGCACGTGCTTTTGGAGCTGAGATTATTCTCCTGCACGTCCTGCCAAACGAGGCGATGGCGGGTGATACCGTCTCGCCTGCCGAGGCCCAGGCACGAACGTATCTAGACGCCATTACCACTCGCCTCCACTCCGAGGGCATCAAGGCCCGCTCAGTCGTTCGCTTTGGCCACCCGGTCGACGTTATTCTCGCCGAGATCGCTGCCGAAGACGTCGACCTCGTCATCCTCGGCACCAACATCCGCCACGGCCTCTCCCGTCTGCTCCTCGGGAGTGTCGCCGAGGAGATCATCGCCAAGGCCACCTGTCCGGTCCTCCTGGTGCGCCCGAACGTCGCCGCGGCCGAACGCCCTCACCCGATTCGCAGCTTTGCCGAGGACGCTGCCCGCGCCGGTCCGCTCGCCCCGCGATCGCTCGGGCTGCGCACCGTCGAGGTTGCCCGGATCATTGGGAGCGTCGGGCGGGCCAGCGAGCTCGACGCCGATTTCCGTCCGGTGACGCGTCGTCGTGCCGACGAGCACCGCTACGAGCGTATCCGTAAGCTCATGGAGGAAGGGAAACCGCTCCCGCCCGTCGTGCTTTACAAGCTCGGCTATGGCTACTACGTCCTCGACGGCAACCACCGCGTCGCCGCAGCGAAACAGCTTGGTCAGCTCGAAATCGACGCGCTCGTCACCGAGTTCGTCTCGATCGGCGATCCCCAGGCGCAGCGAGTCTTTGCCGAGCGTCGTGCCTTCGAGCAAGCGACCGGCCTGACACGTATCGGCGCAGTTACGCCAGGTCAGTATCCCCACTTGGAGGATATGATCCGGGCCTACGCCGAGGAGCACGGCATGGACGATCTGCACCAGGCCGCTCAGCGCTGGGAGGCCGAGGTCTATCGTCCTGTCGCGCGTCGAATCCGCGCCCTCCACCTGACCCAACGCTTTCCGGGCGAGCGCACCGCCGACGTCTTCGTCCGCGTTGCCCGGCTCCGCGAGGAGCACGCCCGCGAAACCGGCGAGCTTCTCTCCTGGGAAGACGCGATCTCGCGCTGTGCCGAGGACGGTACGTGTCATACCAGTTCCGAGGCCGGATAACGGCTCGCTGATGCGCTGTCGCGGTCTCCAATCGCGCCGAGCAGAAAGGTTCAGCTGCCGGCTGGTTCATACCGCCTGGTGCTCAAGCGGTGGCGAGGCATCTCCGAGCCCGCGCGGAATCCAGGCTCGGCTGCTAGCAGCGATCGCTCCGGTGACGACGGCGTGCCGAGATCATTCCCGTTTCCCGGCCGCCTTACCTGCTCGGTAGGCCGCGTCCAGAAGCTGGGTTGGATGCAGCACCCGCGACCTGATGCCCGCGCGCCTGACCCCGGCGTCCAGTTGGAGCAGACAGCCAGGGTTCCCGGTCAGCACGATGTCGGCTTCGGTCGCGGCAATGTTCTTCAGCTTGCGCTCGAGGATCCGCGACGCGCGCTCGGGATGGGTGATATTGTAGATTCCCGCGCTTCCGCAGCACCAGTCGGATTCCTTCAGCTCGACGAACTCGATCCCCGGAATCTGCTTGATCACCTTGCGTGGCTGGCGCCTGACGCCCTGAGCGTGACAGAGGTGGCACGCCTCGTGGTAGGTGACGCGAACGGGTACGGATTCGGTCGGTGACTTCAATGGGATCTCGGCGAGGAGCTCGGTAATGTCGCGCACCTTACGGCTGAACGCGATCGCTCGGTCGCGGTAGTTCGGCTCATCGCGCAAGAGGTGGGCGTACTCCTTGGTCTGTGCCGCGCAGGCGGCACAGTCGGCAACCACGTAATCGAGGTCCCATTGCTCGAATAGATCGACGTTGTGACGCGCCAGTGCACGGAGCGATCGGGTATCGCCCTCGGCGGCGTGGGGAGCGCCACAGCAACGCTGGGCCTTCGGCGTCACTACCTCGCAGCCGTTCTCGGTCAGCACGTTCACCGTCGCCCGACTAACCTCGGCGTAGACCACGTTCATCACACAGCCGAGGAAAAAGCCCACGCGGTAGCGCCGCTCGCCGCGGGCCGGAGTAACCTCGGCCAGCTCCTGACGCAGCGGCCGTCCCGGAAGTCTCGGCAGCAGCTCCTCCATGAAGCCCAGCACGCCGAGCCGGCCCGGCAGCCTCCCGAGAAGGCGAGTCGATCGGACGAGGCGCTGCAGCCCGATTCGCTGATACAGACGAAGTGGCACCATCGCCCATTCGACACGCTCGGGACGCAGCAGTAGCCAGCGCAGAATCACGCGCTTGAGAATGCGCTCCAGCCATGGCTGAGGCTCGCGCTTGTCGATCTCGGCACGCGCCGCCACCACGAGCTCGCCCACCCGGACGCCAGATGGACAGATCGTCTGACAGGCCCGACAATCCAGGCAGTGGTACATGTGCTCCTTGAAGCCGGGAGACTCCAGTGGGAGTCGACCTTCTTCAACCGCGCGGATCAGCGCGACGCGACCGCGCGGCGACTGCACCTCCAGGTGGTCGGTGCTGTAGGTCGGGCAGACCGACAGGCAGAGCCCACAGCGGATGCAGGCAAGCACGTTGTCGTAATCTGGTGCATCGACGTCGGTGAAAAGTGGTCGCGCGACCGGCCCCGGTCCCAGGGGAACCGCCGGTGCGGACAGAGCTCCTGGGTGAGCATCATCCATGGATTCGTTCCTTCCCGGGCCACGCTCCCCACCGAGACATCAGATCAAAGCTGGTCCGCCGCGCACCTCCCAGCACGATGCACGTACCCTCGGAGGGCCCGAAACCCCTTTCGTGGCCCCGCGGCAACCTCACGCTCGGTGGCGAACTGCTCCTCCGCCTGGGCTACGGCTACCGCGCCGTGCCCACGTGGCGATTATACACGATCCGTGCTGGCTGCCTGGCCGAATTGCCCGAGCTCCGATTCCAGGGTACAATCAACTATCTGTCTGTTCGTGGGATCGTAGGGCCAGTGCGAAGGATCCTCGAGCCGCACGAACCTCGATGTGTATCAGCAAGGGAGAAGCCGGGTGTCCCAGGACCAGTGGAAGACTTTCAGCAAGCGTCGGGGGGAGCGCACATCGCTCCAGCTTGCCAGCCCAACGTCAATTCGGATCGCGACACCATTTCAGTCACTCGAGATCGTCGACACGGTCGCCTACGGTCGGTGTCTCTTCTTGGACGAGAAGATCCAGTCCGCGCTGGCTGACGAGTTCATCTATCACGAAGCGCTCGTCCATCCGGCCATGGTAGCGCATCCCTCGCCCCGGCGGGTCTTCATCGCCGGTGGCGGGGAAGGAGCGACCGCGCGGGAGGTGCTCCGTCATCCGTCCGTCGAGTCGGTGCTGATGGTCGACATCGATCGCGAGGCCGTCGCCGCCTGTCGCGAGTACCTGACCGACTTCCACCGGGGAGCGTTCGATGATCCCCGTCTGACGCTCGTCTACGCCGACGCTCGTGCCGAGCTCGAGCGCGCCGACACGGATTTCGACCTGGTCATCGTCGACGTGACCGATCCGCTGGCCGGTGGCCCATCCTACCGCCTGTTCACCCGCGAGTTCTACCAGATCGTGAAGGCGCACCTGCGACCGAACGGACTGGTCGCGGTGCAGGCGGAAAGCGGCGATCATGGCGTTCTGGACGGACACGTCGCCATCGTGAATACCCTCCGGTCCGTCTTCACGCGCGCGGAGGGGTATCGGGCCCACGTCCCATCGTTTGGCGAGACCTGGGGCTTCGCCGTCGCGGGTGATGCGACGCTGCCGTCATACCGCTCGAGCGACGAGGTCGACCGGATCCTGGCCGAGCGGGGCTGTGCCAATCTGCGCTTCTACGATGGGTTGACCCATCGTGCGCTCTTCTCGCCCGATCGTTACTACCGTGCCGCGCTGGAGCGTGTCACCACCGTGATCGACGACGATCACCCGCTCGTGATCGAATGAATCAGGCAAGCCTGCGGCATCGCGAGATCCTGAGCGTGGCGCCCGCGATTGCCCGACTGATCGAGCGCAGCCACGAGCTATCAACTCCTTTCCTGCTGATCGATCCTGCCCGCCTGCGGAGCAACCTGCATCAGCTACGCGCCGCTTTCCCCGGTGCCGACGTCTTCTACGCCGTCAAGGCGAACCCTCACCCGGGCGTCCTGCAAATTCTCGCCGAAGAGGGCTGCGGGTTCGAGATCTCGTCGGATGGCGAGCTCGACCTGGTCGAGGCGACCGGGCGGCCGACGCCACTCCTGTCGAGCAACCCGATCAAGGCGCCCGGCTTTATCCGCCGGGCCGCCCGGGCCGGGGTCCTGGCCTTCGCGGTCGACTCGCCGGACGAGCTGAGGAAGATCGCTTTCGAGGCGCCGGGCGCTGCCGTCTACGTGCGCCTCCTCGTCGACAACAGCGGCAGCGAATGGCCGCTCGCGCGCAAATACGGCGTCGGGCCCGCGGAGGCGGTCGAGCTCCTGGTTCGCGCGGCCGACCTCGGACTTCGTCCCTTCGGCACGACGTTCCATGTCGGCTCCCAATGCCGGCTGAGCGCAAGCTGGGATGCCGCGCTCGCCGTCTCCGCGGAGGTCTGGAACGATGCCGCCCGACACGATCTCTGCCTTGGCTTTCTCAGTATCGGCGGCGGATTTCCGGTCCAGCACACGCGGGTCATCCCGTCACTCGAGGAGATCGGGGACGTGGTTCAGCGCGCGATCGCCGACCGGTTTCCATCGGGGGTGCAGGTCACGCTCGAGCCCGGGCGCGCGGTAGTTGGCGATGCCGCGTTGCTCGGCGCATCGGTGATCGGCAAGGCGCGGCGGGGTGAGGAGCACTGGATCTACCTCGACGTCGGCGTGTTCAACGGACTGATGGAGACAATCGAGGGCTTTTCCTACGAGGTCAGCGCGCTGGCGAGCGGGCCGACAGCTCCGGTCGTCCTCGCCGGCCCGAGCTGCGACAGCGTCGACGTGATCGCCGAGTCGGTGGCCCTGCCGGATCTCGAGATCGGCGACCGGGTGTACTTCCTCAACGCCGGAGCGTACACGCTTGCCTACGCGTCGTGCTTCAACGGCTGGCCCCCGCCGGAGGTCCACTTTCTGGATCGGGCGGACGAGACCAGGTAGCGGATCCCCGTCGCCTTGTCCGCGTGGCTTCCACGGACGCGGGTCAGGTCCGCCCGCGGAATGGCTTGATCGGATCCGCTGATCCGGGCGTCATCCTCTAGGGATGAATGGCTCTCCGCCGTCGGGCGAGCGTCGCGTTGAGCTCCGCGCCGAGGAGAAGCATGATCGCCGCGTAATAGGACCAGATCAGCAGCGCGATCACCGTTCCAATCGAGCCGTACACGGCGTTCAGGTGGGCGAAGGTGCTGAGGTACCACACGAACACGTCCTTCCCCGCCTCGAAGAGGACGCTCGCGAGCACGGCGCCCGGCCAGGAGACGCTCCACGTCAGCGGACGGTTGGGCACGTAACGGTAGATCGACGCGGTCACCAGAAACGTGATCAGGAGTGGCAGTACCAGGGAAAGCAGCGGGAGGAGAAGCGGTAGCTCCGATAATGACGTTCCCACCACGGGGACCTGCAGGCTGGTCGCGATCGAGAGGGCCGTGCCCAACAGGAGCGAGACGACAAAGATGAGGCCGACGCCGAAGACGAGGCCGATAGCCAGAAGCGCGCTCTGAATCAGGCCACGCGAGCGTGGTACCTTCCAGATGACGTCAAGGGCGGCGGTCAGCGCGCTGAAGATGCCACTCGCGGACCAGATCAGTCCGAGCGTGGCCACGACCCCCGCCGCTCCGCGGCCGCGCACGAGGTCATCCACGGTTGTCACGACCAGCGCTTCCGAGCCCGGGAACTGCGCGGCAATTCCCCGGATGAGCCGCTGGCGCGCCGCGGGATCGTCGAAGGCGACACTGGCCACCGCGAGCAGGCCGAGGATCAGTGGGAAGATCGAGAGCAGCGTGTAGTAGGCCAGGCTCGCGGCGAGCAGGGAAACCTTGTCTTCGCCGAATGACCTGATCGTCTCGCGGATGACTGCAATTGCCCTCATCTCCCTGCTCCTGTCCTACTCCCTGCAATGAGCGGCCCACCACGGGCCGGCTCCCGGATGGTGCTCGGCTTCTCTCCGGCGTGTGTCGGACTCTCACTGCTCCTTAAGGATGCCGCTAGAGCTCTCTCCTGGCAACTGCTCTCCTGCGCGGTCGCTGGCCCACCACGCTGTCTCCTTGGAATCCCCGCCGCGACAGGGTATACTGAAATTGACGTATTCGCTGTGACGTCTCGGCGGGCGAGGGAGCTGCCCGCCGTTCATTGTGTCTGGGTAGAGCCGTGAACCAGAAAGCGATTGAACTACTCGAGTTTCCGCGGATCCGCGAACGGCTGGCGTCGTTCTGTGGCTTTTCGGCTAGCAAGGCGCTCGCCCTTGCCCTGGAGCCAACCGCCGATCCCGTGCTTGTCACTCACCATCTGGCGCTGACCAGCGAGGCGGTCCGAGTTCTCAATCTTT
The DNA here is from genome assembly GCA_902810745.1 of Chloroflexota bacterium. Taxonomy (GTDB): domain Bacteria; phylum Chloroflexota; class UBA6077; order FW602-bin22; family CADDYW01; genus CADDYW01. The sequence continues at coordinate 26,081 of CADDYW010000029.1, forward strand.
CTCCGAATCTGAGCATCGGTGGCGCACACGACATCCGGCCGGTGGTCGAGCGCGCCCGACTCGGCGGGCTACTCGATGCCCAGGAGCTCCTGGCGATTCGCGCGACGGTTTCGAGCGCGCGGAACGTCCGTGCGACGATCCGGCGGCTGGATACGCTCGCACCCGGACTTGCCAATCTTGCCGAGCAGATTCACGAGTTCCCGACGCTCGAAAACGAGATCGGTCGCTGCCTCAGCGACACCGGCGACGTCCTCGACGCGGCCAGCCCAGCGCTCGCCCGGATTCGATCCGAGATTCGTATCGCTCACCAGCGGCTTCTCGACCGATTACACGACATCGTCTACGGCGGCGCCTATCGTCACGCCCTGCAGGAGCCCCTGATCACCGTTCGCGAGGGGCGTTACGTCGTTCCGGTACGCTCGGATGCGCGTGGTCAGCTTCGGGGTCTCATCCACGATCAGTCCTCCAGCGGACAGACCGTCTACGTCGAGCCCTTCGAGACGGTCGAGCTAAACAATCGCTGGCGCCAGCTCCAGATCGAAGAGGAGCACGAGATCGAGCGAATCATGCGGCAGCTGAGCGACCTGGTCGCCGCGAATGCCGACAGGATTGCCACGAGCGTAACGGCACTGGCCGAGATCGACCTGCAGCTCGCCAAGGCTCGCCTTGCCGCGGCGCAGAAGGCAATCGAGCCTGCCGTCGAAGTCAGCCGTGGAGAGCCGGGTCAGCGCGGGCTGCGGCTGATCAACGCGCGACACCCGCTGCTGCACGGCAAGGTCGTGCCGATCACGCTCCGCCTTGGGGACGACTTCCAGGTGATGGTGATCACGGGACCGAATACTGGCGGCAAGACGGTCGCGCTCAAGACGGCAGGCTTGCTGACGCTGATGGCGCAGGCGGGATTGCACGTTCCGGCTGACGACGGCTCCCAGGTCCACGTGTTCGATGACGTTTTGGCCGATATCGGGGACGAGCAGAGCATCGAGCAGAGCCTTTCGACGTTCTCCTCCCACATGCGCAACGTCGTCGAGGTCGTTCGCGTCGCGGGACGCAACACGCTCGTTCTGCTTGACGAAGTCGGCGCGGGCACCGATCCGGCCGAGGGCTCGGCGCTGGCTCGAGCGGTGCTGCGGCGGCTGCTGGCTCGTGGCGCCTGGGTCATCGCGACGACCCACTACACCGAGCTCAAGGCGTTTGCCCACGACGTTCCCGGGATGATCAACGCCTCGGTCGAGTTCGATCCCGAGACACTCGCCCCGACCTATCGCCTGCAGATCGGTCTACCGGGGAAGAGCAACGCACTGGCCATCGCCGGGCGGCTCGGTCTCGATCCGGCCGTTCTCGCCGACGCCGAGCAGATGCTCGATCCTGGCCAGGTTCAGGTGGAGAATCTGCTGGAAGGCATCCACGCCGAGCGGCGTCGTGCCGAGGAGCTTCTGGCCGCGCTCGATGCCGAGCGGAAGGCCGTTCAGAAGGTGCGCGCCGAGCTCGAGCAGCGGCTCCGCGGGATCGACGACGAGCGCCGCGACGTCCTACGCCAGGCACGACGGGAGGCCGAGGCCGAGCTTGCCGAGCTACGGGCACAGTTTCGGCGCGCAGCGGCCGTCCTCCAGCGCCAGGACCGAAGTCGCGGCGAGCTCGTGGAGGTGGCTCGGTCGCTGGAATCCGCTGGCCGGCAGGTTCTCACCCGGCCGACACGCGGGACCGGCGTCCTGCCCGATCTGCCAGCGGCCGACCGGCCGACTGTCGAGCGTCCCCTGGCAGTCGGTGATTGGGTCCGGGTCCTTAGTCTGGGCCAGGAAGGGCAGATCAGTGCACTGGCTCCCGACGGGAGCGAGGTCGAGGTGCGCGCCGGGAACTTCAAGCTGCGCGTCGGTCTGCACGACGTCGAACGAACCGAAACGCGCCGAGCGGCGGAGGTGGCGACGGCGAGTGCTCCGCTGGGACGGTCGGTCTGGAGTCCGGAGGCGCGGCCAATGCCCGAGCGCCAGATCGATATGCGCGGCTGGCGTGCCGAGCAGGTCGTGCCCGAGCTCGAGCAGTACCTGAACGACGCGTACCTGGCCGGTCTGCGCAGCGTGCGGATTGTCCACGGGAAGGGCACCGGCGTGCTCCGACAGGTTGTTCGCGAGTACCTCGCCGGTAGCTCCATGGTCGAGCGCTTCGAGGCCGCCGAGCCGCATGACGGCGGCGATGGCGTGACGATCGCCCACCTGGCCGTGTAACCGCGAGTGCTCAACGCGGCTTGACTGGCGGTAACGCGGCCGCAGCGACGGTCACGGGCTCCTCGAACATGCGTCGCAGAATCTCCTCGCGACGCCCACGATTCAGAACGGTGACGATATCGCCGGGAAGGAGCCGCGTGCTAGCGCGTGGCGTGATAATCTCATCGTTCCGGCGAATCGATATGACCAGCGTCTCCGGCATGAGCTGCAGATCCAAAAGCGTTCGCCCCGCGACAGCGGAGGCCGGGTTCACTTTCAGGTCGAACATGTCGGCTCCCGCGGCGATCCCGCTCACCCCGCGAACGGCCTGATTCAGCGCGGCGCGGTATGCGCGCACCACCTCGGCTGCCGTGATGATCCCGACGACCCGGCGATCATCGCGCCCGCCCAGCACCGGTAGCCAGCGCACGTGGTGCGACGCCAGCGTGTCGAGAGCCGTGTCGAGCGTTTGGGAAGGCAATGCGGTCACTGGCTCGGAGTTCATCGTGGAGGCGACGGTCGTGGTCGCGCGGGCCTCGACCGGAACCGCGCGAATGTCGGCTCGCGTCAAAATACCGACGAGCTTTCCATCCGCATCCACCACCGGCGCTCCCTCGAGGGCACGCTGCTCGATCACGATCCCCGCCTCGGCAACCGTCATTTCGGGACCGACGGTCGCCGGAACCGGAACCTGGGCGTCGGCGACGGTGAGCGACGCGAGCAGGGGGAATCGCAGGCGTGCGCGGTGAGCGGGCGAGTCGGCCCGACTCTCGATCTGGCTCTTGTAGATCGTGTTGTTGCCGACCACCAGGTAGGACAGTCCCACCGCGAGCATCGCGGGTGCCAGTAACGACAGGTTGCCGGTCATCTCCGCGACCATCAGCATGACCGCGAGTGGTGCGTGGGCGATGCCGCCAAACAGTGCCATCATCCCGATGATCACGAAGGGTGCGGGATCATGCGGCATCCCGGGAAGCAGCGTATAGCCCAGGCGCCAGAACGAGGCGCCAACCATTCCGCCGATAACCATGCCGGGACCGAAGATACCGCCACTGCCTCCCGAGCCGATACTGAGCGACGTCGCGACGATCTTCCCGAATGGCAGCAGCAGGATGATCCAGAGTGGGAGGGTCAGGAGCGAAGGGCTCATGGCGACCTGCACCCAACCATAGCCCATGTAGAGGACCTGGGGCATCACCAGCCCCATGCACCCGACGATAAAGCCGCCGATCGCCGGTTTGATCGTTCGTGGCAGCCGGAGCTGACGGAAAAGATGGCCAGTTTCGTAAAAGCACCGCGCGTAGAGGATGCCGACGAGACCACAGATCAGGCCCAGGATTGCGTAATAGATCAGCTGGATTGGCTCGGCAAAGCCAAACTGGGTCTGTTCGCCAAAGATTGGCTGGAAACCCGTCACTATGCCAAAGATCGTGTAGCCGACGATCGAGGCGATCAGCGAGGGAATGATCGCCTCGACCTCGATGTCGTGAAGGTAAAGGATCTCCGCGGCGAGGACAGCCCCACCCAGCGGGGCCCGAAAGATCGCGCCGATACCTGCTCCGATCCCAACCGCGACCGCGATCCGCCGGTCGTCGTCGCTCAGGTGCAGCACCTCGCCTAGGAAAGAGCCGAACCCAGCCGAGATCTGCGCGGTTGGTCCTTCTCGTCCACCACTGCCGCCAGAGCCAATCGTAATTGCCGACGCGACCAGCTTGATCAACGGAATTCGGCCCCGAATTCGCCCGCGGTTGAAATGGATCGCGCCGATTGCCGCGTCGGTCCCGTGTCCCTCCGCCTCGGGAGCGAGCGAGAAGACGATCAATCCACTGATCAGACCGCCGAGCGCGGTGACCAGCGGTAGCGCCCAGGGACGTCCGATTGGCAGGATACCGGTGGTACCTTCGCCAGCAGGCGACGGCGGCAGGTACTGGGCGCCCATGCCGAGAAAGAGCAACGTCGCCAGGTGGATCGCCTCGCTGAAGGCAAGGGCGCCAATCCCGGCGACAATCCCGATCAAGACCGCGATGCCCGTCCACTTTCGGAAGTAGCTGGTCGTCTCGACCGCGCGCTCGAAAAACGGGACACCCGCGATGCCAATCATGGATCGTTCCTCCGGAGATTATGCGCCTTGGAGACAACAGAAGCGGATCGTCCCCGAGCCAATTCTACCGCGTCACTCCGCGACCGGACAACCACCCAAGAGGCCAGGGACTGCGAACGGGGTTAGAGGCTGGACCCGGCACCGCAACGCAGGCGGTTTCTCTGGACGCAGCCCGCGTGCGCTTTGTATCATGCGAGTACCTTGGCCACCTCGGCGACGTGTCCGCGATCGGCTGAGAGGATGCCCTTTTCGAGGCTGGACGGTGCAGCTGATTCTCCGTTTGATCGGGCTCTGGGGGCTCGCCGATAGCTGCTTGCTTCTGATCACCCCGCGTGGCTGGTCGCGCTGGTGGGGCCACTGGAGCCAGGTGATCGGCGAGCGAGCAAGGCTCGCTCGGATCCTGGCGCTGCTGGAATTCGGGCTGAGCGCGCTGCTCGTCGCGGGCTGGTGGCGGCAAGGAAGGCGTCGCGGCACAGCGGAGCATCAGCTATCGACGTCATCTGCGCGGGAAGGGCGCGGCTTCATTCGCGCGCCGCTGAATCCGCTCCTGCTCGTGGCATTTCGCCTGCCGATCTCCCTGTATCGCCTGCATCTCGGCTGGCTTCTCGGCCACCGCTTCCTGCTGCTCACCCACCGTGGGCGCAAGTCCGGGCGCATTCGCAAAACCGTCCTCGAAGTCGTCTCCTACGATCCTCGCACCCGCGAGAGCGTCGTCGTCTCCGGCTGGGGAGAGCGGGCCGACTGGTACCGCAACATCCAGGCAAGTCCGGCCCTGGAGGTACAGACCGGCCGAGACCGCTACGTGCCGACGCAGCGAATCCTCTCGGCCGACGAAGCCTACGCCGTGATGGTCGATTATGAGCAGCGCCTGCCCGCGCTGGCGCGCCCGGTCGTCCGCCGTCTGGGCTTCACCGTCTCTGGCTCGGAAGAGGAGCGGCGTGCTCACGCCGCCAAGCTGCTGATGATTGGCTTTCGGCCACGGTCTGACTAACACCGTTTCGGAGCGGCCAGTGGTAGATATCACCCGGAGCCACAGCCGGGAATCTCCGAAATTGGCCTCGCCGGGGGTAGAGATTCCTCGCTAGCGCCCGGAAGGACAGTCGCGGCGAACCTGTGAGCCTATCTCCAGTATCAGTACAGCAAGAGGCCTCGTGCGCGGGCAATCCTACCCGTGACACTGACAGTAGTCTTGCTCGTGAATCTGGAGATCCATGCGCGAGATGCTCGCGGGCTGACCGGCTGCTGTCGTTGCGACCGGTGATAGCGCCCTTGCTGGCGCAGACGAAGACAACGGTGTCAGATTGGATCCGCTTGTACGGGCGAATCCCAAGCCGACTCCCAGGGCAAGTGCGAGCGCGGTGACGATGATAACGAGGGCTACCCATCGAACTCGGTCGCTGATTCCACCAGAGATGCTCAGCACGATGACGACCTCCCTTTAGGTACCCCCAACAAAAATCACGAGCCCAACGTATCTCGAACCCCGTGCTATCGCGGCTCCGTTGTCGGATCTTAAGCATGCATCTCTATTATTGCATCTCACCTTGTAGTTCTCGCATTCTGGCTGGGTGATTCCGCCGGCTGAGCGTGATCTGACCGAGGACCATACAAGAAGCAGCTTGCCGTCTGGCCTTGGCGCACCAGCACCGGCTCCGGTCGGCTCTTCCAGCATCGATCCAGGACAAACCGGCAGCGCTCGGCGAAAAGGCAACGATCACGTGAAGGCGAAACGCTCTGGACGGTTTGCTCCGTAACCGCGAGCCGCTCCTTCCACCGATCCGCCGGATCAGGAACCGGCAGCGACGAGAGCAGGAGCTGCGTGTACGGGTGAGCCGGCCGAAGCATGACATCATCGACTGTCCCGCGCTCAATGATCCGTCCTTGCGAGATGACCATAGCGTCGCCGCCCAGATAGTACGCGGTCGACAAGTCGTGGGTAATGAACAGCGTGGTCATCCCGTACGTCTGTTTGAAATCGATCAGGATGTTCAGGAAGAGGACCCGCACCGCAGCATCGAGCATCGACACTGGTTCATCGGCGATGATGAATGCCGGTCGCAGCATGTGAACGCGCGCAAGCATGAGGCGTTGGCGCTGCCCACCGCTGAGCTGATGGGGGTAGCGTCCTAGAACGTCCTCCGGGCGCAGATCGACCGCTGCCAGCGACTCCTCGATCATCGATCGCCCGTGGACGTCTGACTTGGCGAGCTTGAACTTCTTGATCGCGGTCCAGAAGATCCGATCGACTCGGTAGAACGGGTTGAAGATACCATACGGGTCCTGGAATACTGGCTGGACATCCCGTCGAAAGAAGGCGAACTCATCACCTGCAAGGCGGTAGATATCTTTCCCTCCGTAGGTGACGCTTCCACTCGTCGGACGCTGCAAACCGAGAATGATCCGGGCGATCGTACTCTTCCCGCTGCCGCTCTCACCGATCAGGCTCACGATCTGCGGCGGCTCGGCTGTCAGGCTGAACGATACGTCATCGACGGCGATCAGCTCCCCGCCAATCTGGCGGAATGCTGCCCCCCGGAAGATCTGGGTTACGTTCGACAGCACGATCTGCTTCTCTCTGGCGCTCACGATGCCCTCCGTCCTGCGCCAGATTCTGGGTAGAGGTGACAGGCCACGGCTGGAAGTGGTCGCGTCGACGCGGTCGATCCGTCAACAAGCGGAAGCAGGGACGGTGGCGTCACCCGACACACATCCATGACGCGCGGACAGCGCGGATGAAACCGGCAGCCACTCGGCCACTCCCTCGGGCTTGGCGCGTTACCGGCGATTCCCACGAGGCGAGCGCGGTCGCCGCCGACGCGCGGAATCGATTTGATCAGTCCCTCGGTGTAGGGATGCCGCGGCTGTTTAAAGATCTGCTCGACGTCGGCCACCTCGACCACCTCCCCAGCGTACATCACGGCGACGCGATCGACCAGCTCCGCGTGCACAGCCATGTCGTGGGTCACGACGATCAGTGACATGCCCAGGCGGTCGCGCAGATCCGCCAACGTCTGAATGATCACGCGCTGGACGTTCACGTCGAGCGCGGTCGTCGGCTCGTCCGCGATTACCAGGTCAGGCTTCAAGGCAATGGCCATCGCGATGATCACGCGTTGCTTCATCCCGCCGGAGAGCTCGTGTGGGAACATGCGTGCGACGTGAGCCCCAAGGCCAACCTCGCGCAGCAGATTCGGAACCGCCGCGCGCGCTTCCTGCGCCGACGTCGTCCCGTGTTCGATCATCACGTCGACAAACTGATCGATGACCCGCATCACCGGATTGAGCGAATTCATCGAGCCCTGCGGGATGTACGAGAGGTAGCGCCAGCGGACCGCGCGCAGTTCCTGCTCATCGATTTGGAGGAGATCGACCGGAGACCGGCCCGCGGGCGCGAAGCTGACCCGCCCCCCGGCGATGTATCCAGGGGGACGCGTTAGCCGAAGCAGTGCGGCTGCAAGAGTGCTCTTGCCGCAGCCGGATTCGCCGGCGATTCCGAGGATCTCGCCCCGATTGACGCTCAGCTTGACCCCGTCGACTGCACGGGCAGTACCACCCACTGTGTGGTAATAAACGCGAAGGCCGTCGATCTCGAGGAGCGTGGAGCCTGTCGACGAGCGTTCGACCGTAGCTGGGGAAGGATCAACCATCTGAGTCGGTACCCTCAACGCCGCTGATTCTCATCTCACGCTCCAGCCGTGCCTCGCAGCCGGGGGTTATAGATCTCTTCCAACCCGATGTTGATCAGATTGGTCGCGATAAAGAGCAGTGACAGAATCACGATCGGGGCGACGAACATTGGCCATGCCCCCAGGCTCATGACTCCCCAGCTGATCGCCCAGTTGATCATCAGACCGAGGTCGATAATGTTTCCTGGCCCCAGCCCGATCACCTCGAGGCCCACCAGGGCAAAGATCGCTCCGAGCGCGGCGTTGGCGAAGCCGACACCGATATACGGGAGCAGGTTTGGAATGAGCTCCTGGAAGATGATCTCGAGATCAGTCAGGTTGGTGACGCGCGCTAGCTCGACGTAGGGACGGTTGCGCAAGCTCAGGACATGCGCCCGGATCGTCCGAGCCGCGAATGGCCAGCTAAAGAGCGCCAGCATCAAGCTCACGTCGACAAGCGACACCTTACGGACATAGGCCGAGAGTGTGAGCAGGAGTGGGAAACTGGGAACCACGAGGAACATATCGGTAGTGGTGTTGAGAATGCCGTCAACGGTCCCGCCCTTGTAACCTGCCACAAAAGCAATCACCACGCCGATGAGTGTCGACAGCAGCCCAGCAATGGCGGCCACCTCGAGAGAGATCTCGAGACCTGTCAGGGTCATCACGAGCAGATCGCGGCCGTAGCGGTCCGTACCGAGCCAGTGATCGAGGTTCGGAATCTCCCATGGATCGTACGCGCCGACTGCTAACGGATCTGCCCCGCCTCCGACAATCGAGCCGACTAGCGGGTGAATCAGCCCGAGTATGACTAGAATAACGAGAATCGTAAAACCGATCCGGAACTTGCCGCTACTGCTCCAGATCCGACCGAGAGACTTGAGCATAACCTGATCCCTCGCCTACTTCCAGTATTTGACCCGCGGATCGAGCGTTGGCAGTAGCAGGTCGATGATCAGATTCGCCGTGAGGACGCCAAAGATTGCCAGCGCGACGATACCCTGGATTGTGTCGTAATCGAGGATTCCGATCGCTTTGACCAGGAGGTTGCCCACGCCGGGATAATTGAATACCTGTTCGACAAGGACGTTGCCATTGAAGATGAATCCCAGTGAGATGCCAAAGCCCGTCACCTGGGGCAAGTAACAGTTCCGCAGTGCATACTGTGTGAGGACGTGACGTGGATTGAGCCCCTTCGCGTCGGCGAAGGTCAGGTAATCCTCGCCTAGCGTGGTGACGAGCAGCATTCGGGTCGAGATCATCCAGTTACATACGCCAATGAAGATAATGGAGAGGGCTGGAAGGGTCCCGTGCTGAATCACTGTCCAGATAAAGGCCGGTGTCAGGCCGGGCGTGATGCCCGGATCATATGCGGCCGATGTCGGAAGCCAGGCTAGGCGGAAGGCCAGAATGAAGAGGAGCATGAGTGCGACGAAGTAGTACGGAACGTGAGAGAATGCTAGAGCGAAGTTCGTCACCCACTCCGAGACGGGCGAATCACGTTTCCAGCCGACCAGCGCCCCAAGCAACAGGCCAATGACCCAGGAGATGATCGCGGACAGTCCCAGCAAGCCAATCGTCCAAGGAAGCGCGCGAAGGATCGGTACTTGTGCCGGCTCGGGAAAGTCAAGCAGCGCCGGGCCGAGGTCGTGGGTGACCACGAGTTGATACATGTAGTGAAGGTACTGCTGGAAGAGATTCCCCTGCAGGCCAAAGAGCTCACGGTAGTGCTGGACGACCTCGTTTCCGGCCTGCACGTTGTAGACGTACTGCTGCTGGAGACTGGTGACGAACGCCTCGATTGGATCGCCCGGAATCATGTGAAAGAATAAAAAGGTGACCGTGAATGCTCCCCAGAGGGTGATCAGGTAGAGGACAACTCGGCGAATCGCGTAGGCGATAAAGGGATGCACCAGGAGCCATCGCCGAATGCCGTACGAAGGACGCTGCGTGATCACACCTGGCTGTTGGGTAGCAATGCTGGCCATGCTGAAAAGCTCCTCGGGACGCGCTGAGTGGCTAGGCTCCGGGTGATTCGGACCCACCGTTCGGGACGTCGCGATCGCGACTGGGCGGAGACCCAGCACTCAGCACGCGCTTACGATTTGCCGGTCGGCTTCAGGCTGCCGATGACGAACAGGAACTGGCCCCACCAGTTAGCTGGAACGTGATAGAGATTGTCGTCGGTCGGCCAGTTCGTCCAGTAGGTCGTGTTGAAGGCGGTTGGATAGGTCGTCTGAATAACCGGAATGGCCGGCAGCGCCTTGTAGTAGTCTTGAAGGGCCTTGTCGAACAATTCCTTGCTCGACGGCGCGGTTGGATCGACGACATCCAGCTTCTTGGCATCGGCAGTGAGCGCCTCGTCGTGCAGGCGAATCTGGTTGCCGTTCACAGCGGTCTTGCCAATCGGCACCGCCTTGTCTGATTCGAGGCCGGTATACAGCTGATCGGGATCGAAGGAGACGCCGCAGAGCCAGTGCGACGAGACGTCGAAGGCGCCGGTGTTCCACTTCTGGGTCCAAACGGGACCCTGATAGCTACGCACGGTCACGTCGACGCCGAGCTTCTTGAACTCGTCGGCGACAAGCTGACCGATCTCATACTCAGGGTCGCCAACATTCGTCGGCGTCATGATCTCGAAGCTGACGGGCTTGCCCTGGTAGGTGCGCTTCCCATCAGAGCCGGCCTTCGCTCCCATCTCGTCCAGGAGGCTGGCCGCCTTCTTTGGATCGTAGGTCAGCGCGTAGGTATCGGCGATTGATTTATTCGTCCATTGGTCATTCGATTTGTAGTCGGCCCAGGGGTATTGCGCCGGCGGTGTGTTGATCAGCCAGACCGTCGAGCCGATCTTCTGCCGATCGAGAAGGTAGGAGATTGCCCAGTGCATGCGCGGGTCGGCCAGGAGTCCCTTAGACGGATCAGAGTTGATCCAGATACCGCGCGGGCACGGGTCACGGAAGGCCGTCTCGATCACCATGTTCTGATAGCCGCCGTCCTTCAGCGCCTTCATGTGAGTATAATCCAAGCCGGCCAGGTCAGTCTGGGCGCGCTTGAACTCCTCGGCAGCGGTGTCTTTCACCGAAGGTCCGCTGCGATACACGACGTACTCGGGCTTCGGGTCGAGGACGTCCTTGTTCCAGTAGTTCGGATCCTTCTTCCAGACGAACATGAACTGGTCCGGCAGAACGCGGTCGAGCTTGTACGGGCCCGAGCGGACCGGTGGATTGTCTTTGAACGTCGTCGGATCCTGCTTCGACCAGATATGCTCCGGAACCACCTCGAAGCCGCCGACAATGCCGCAGATGAAGCCATAATGGAAGCGTGGGTTGGCCGTTTTCAGCTTAATCGTCGCGGTTTGCGCATCGGGCGTCGTGACGCTGTCGACGAACTGTCGAATGTCGGTGCCGCCCAGCAGCGATGCATTCTTCTGGAGCATCTCGATGCTGAACTTGAGGTCATTCGAGGTCACCGGCTGGCCGTCGTTCCACTTGGCCTTGGGATTCAGGGTGATGGTCAGTTCGGTGAAATCGGAGTTGTACTTCCAGCCAGTTCCGAGCCAGGGCTCGATCTTGCCGGCGGCGTAGTTGGCGTAGAAGAGGAACTCCTTGCAGACCTGCTGGAAGCCTGCCTCGTACTCCTGCCCGTTCGGGATGAACGGGTTGAAGCTGTCGAAAACGTGGAAGAGAACCTGGTCGATGACCACGGTCTGATTGCGTGGCGTCGGCACCACGCCGCCAGCTTGGACCTGACCGTTCACCACCTTCACAGCAGCGCTGGCAGTCGCCGCGGCGGTTGGGGTCGTGGCAGCCGCAGCCGTCGGCGTCGTCGCGGCCGCAGTCGTCGCGGTTGGAGCGGTGGTCGCGGCTGGCGCGGACGTCGCGGTCGGGGCAGCGGCCGGAGCCTGGGTTGGTGCAGCCGTCGGTGACGGCTGGGCACCCCCGCCGCACGCGGCGACGAGAGCGCTCGCAGCGATGCTACCACCGCCGATCATCGCCGCCTGGACGACCTGTCGTCGAGTGACTCGCCAGCTCGTATTGAATCCCGGATGAGTGTTCATGCTAGACACATCCTCCTTTTCGTTGCGGGAGCGTTAGTCGCATGCCGAGACGGCAGCCCTGCCGAACCGTGGAGAATCCGTTCCAGAAACTCTAAGCGCTTAGATACGCGAGATTATAGATTCTTGGCAAACGTTGTCAACATGCCCGGCGACTGGCGACGGATCAGGCCAGCCGCGCCGCCGAAGATTCGGTGCCATGGAGACCGGTGAATCCTTCCACGAATGAAAACGTGCGGTTTAGGAGGCGCCCACATGACTCCCGCAAGATCAGCTCGCTGCGCAGCGTTTCTTTCCAGGGTTGCGTGATTCTGCCCTCGACAAGGTCGATCAAAATCTCAGCGGCCCGCCGCCCAACGTCGTACGCAGGAATATGCACTGCTGTCAGAGGAGGCTGGATGTGCTCTGCGTAGCGACCATCGAATCCGACGAGCGCAATATCGTCGGGAACCCGCAGGCCAGCCTCGCGAATTGCCGACAATGCTCCCAATGTCAGCATATCGTTTGCTGCGAAAACCGCAGTCGGGCGCTTGATCAGCAATCGTTGCATCGCTTCGGCGCCACCCGCTTGTGTCCCATGGACGTTGACGACGAGCTCATCTTCGACCGGAAGGCCACACTCAGTCATAGCCTGGCGAAAATAGGCGGGACGGAGAGATCCAGAAAGGTAGGTGGGGTCGCCTCCGATGAAGCCGATGCGCCGATGCCCCAAGCGAATCAAGTGTAGCGTCGCCGCACGGATGCTCACCTCGAGGTCGGTTACCACGCGGTTAAAGGGACTGTCGTCGGCCACCGGCTCGAGGACAACAAAGGGGGCCAGGCGGTCGCGGGTCGGGCCCTCCAGAATGGCCTGAAGACGGGTTAGGTTGGCCGTCTCGACGAGACCGAGAATAGCTCCGTCGACTGACCGGTCAGTCAGGACGCGATGGAAGAACTCAAAAGACTGCCGATCCTTCGGTCGGGACCGGTACGTCTCGAGGGTGAGCGCGTAGCCGTTGATCGCGGTGGTTTCGCTGATCCCGAGTAATAGCTCGGAGAAATATGGGCCTGAAAAGACATAAGTCGCCGACAGCCCCAGGATGACCGCGATTGCCTTCGTCTTGCGCGCGGCGAGGCGCCGTGCAGTCAGATTCGGATGATACTCGAGCTCCTCGACTGCCTGGAGGACCCGTCGTCGCGTCTCTTCGCGGACGGTCCGCGGCCCCCCGTTCAGCACATAGGAGACGGTCGCGATCGATACCCCTGCCCGTTGAGCCACGTCATGGATCGTCGCTGACAATCCGATCACCCAACCCGCTCAAGCAGAGCGTAACTCTGCTCACTTCAGGGCCCGTCGAGGTTATCCTTTAGGCGTTGGCGTGCTACCGATTGGCTGGAGCGCGGCGCCAGCCGAAATGCCAGACGTGTTTGACTTTCCCGCTACGTTCGTTGGAGCCGTCACTGGCGTGCCGGACCCACCAACGAATGACGCGTGGGAGCCGCCAGCACAGCTCGCGGCCAGCACCAGACACGTCAGCACGCTGGCTCGGTTGAGATGGACGAACAGATCACGGCGTGTCAGGAATGCTGGCATCGGTCTCCTCACCCGACGAGCGACTGCGCGAAGCGCACACGCAAGCAGTAGTCAGCTTGGAGCCACCCTCTTGCGTACGACGCTGCGCACCCCTTATCTCCACCTGGCCATCAGTACGCAACGGAAGACACGAAGCTAACCTTGTCGCCCGCTATTCTAGGAGCCTGGTTACACCGTGTCAATCCAGGAAGGGGATAGGGTATAGGTACCGCCGAAAGTTTACATCGTGCACCTTGCTGCGAAATTCGCTGTCACGACGAGGGAGCCCCGCTCGCCGTCCACCGCGGGCGCCCGCCCGGAGGAGCGGTGCCGAGCGGATCAGACGCCCAAGGGGCTTGCCGGGGACCGCTCTGGGGTTCGCGACCGCACCGACGTGCGGCTGCTCAGGGTGAGCAGACTCGTCACCGTCGACGCTCCCGCCAAAAGTACCCATCGTGCAGGTTGCTGCGACATTCACGGTCACGACGGAGAGGCGAGCGACGGTCGTCGCCGCCATCGGTGAACCGTGGCGCTGCCTGCAAATTAGCCAGCGGTCCACCCGCAACGGGCGAGGAGGGCCGTGTCCTGCGGCCGCGCTCGCGGGCGCGACTGCTCAACAGAGGGGCTCAGTCCGCAACCTTTGGCGCGGCTGACGCTGGGAGGCGCGATGGCCCAGTCGAGGCATCAGATTGGAGGCGACTCCAGGGCTCTACCCTACCGCAGCACCGACGCCCGGCTGCGTAAGATGAGCAAAGTGCGCACAAGTCAGTAGGTGTCGAATTGCGTCTGCGGCGAGAACGTCAATGCGCCTGATTGACCCGATAATCATCTTGCTTGATGCAGGGCTGCTGAATCTGGCAGGGCGGTGTGTGCTCCTGATCCAGGATGGCCACGGTTACCTCGTCGTAGACGCTCCCCAGGCCAGAATGGGTTTGGACGCATCCTAGCCTGACGGGGAACTTCTGCTGCCACCAGCGACCCAGCAAGTCGCGGTACTCGATCAAAAGAGGCGCCACCTCAACAACATCCTGCGCCGATGGCTTCTTTTGCTCAATGGCGGTGAAGCTCAACTCTTGTACGATGGCGGCCCCCGGGTAGATTACGGGCCCGGTTGGTTCCCGACTCGTGTACCTCGCGAATCGTTGGAACTTGGTATGCTGGAGGTGGCCACGGACGGACACCGCTGGACCTTTGCCTACGTTCACAACAGAAAATTCCACGACCAAGTCTTGTAGACTTTCACGCTGACCACCTCGCGACGGGCAGCCGCAAGTGACGTACAGGTACGGTTGAAACCCGGCCTCCCGATCTTTCACCACCTCATCGAGTTGTCGTGCCATAACATCCCGCTGCCTAGCCATCTCGTCACGTTGTTCTTCCATCTTTTTGGTTTGCTCGTGCGCGGTTTTGGCATAGCTGTGGGTTGCGACTAGCAGACCAGCCGTGAGACGCACGATAACAACCGCGGTTGCTGCCTGGATAGCAGCGCTTCCCGCAGTCACCGCGCCGCTGTGAGCCTCCAAGAATGCGACCAGCCACGTTAGTGTGTTGGTTAGTGCGTTGAACAGAACGGTGATCAATAAAGTACCTCCAGGTCCCAATTGCATTCCACTATGGAGGCGCCCGTCAGTTTATCTGAACATCGAGTATAACTCATTCTCGCTCCTAATTCCCACCCACGGATAATGCTCCGCCAGCATCGCGGCCATCTCATCCGGCGGTACGCCCCGCGAACTCCGCAGCGATCGCGGAATCTGGCGGTACTCCTCCCGCAGATCGCCATCGCGGTGCCGGCGGATTCCGCCAAGTGCCCGAATTGCGGTGAACAGCTCTCGGCGCCATTCTCGCCGCGCCCGCGCGCTGTCCCGTTGTCCCTCGATTCGTCGCTCCTCGTTTTCGATGCGATAGCGATAGACGGCCAGCGCCTCGCGATCCGTCAAGGTTGCGATCGCGGGTTTCGCGAACGATGCACCCAGCTGTCCCCGCACCCATTCCGCGGCGATTGACCGCAGTGTCGTGCGGTGCTCATCCCGGGGCCGCGCCAGCCCATAGCGGAGCTTGTAGAGCCCCATCCGCGACAGTCCAGTCTGGTGAACCAGTTCCTTGACCGGCATCCGTTCCAGCGCGAAGCGCACATCTTCCCACGAGTCCTCGTAGACGGTGTAGACCTCCTCCTGCTCGCTGATGATGCCTGCCTCGACCTGCTCCAACTTGTTGGCTTCTTTGCCCACGTGCACGACGGAGCCAACGCGGACGTGGCGCCGCTGGAGCAACCCCACCGTTCGCCGCTCACACGGCCGGCCATCGGCCCCGGCGCTCTTGGCCTCGGGGTGATGGCGAAATCGCTGCAGGTACGCGCCAAACGTCAGCAGCGCCGCCGAGGTCGGGTTGGGCTCATCGCTCACCGTCTCGACGCGGTACCGCGTCCCGTCGTACCGGTTGATCCACGGCAATTGTCGCCAGCATCGTGGGTCATCGGTGTAGGGCGCTATGAGGATGAACCTCTCGGGATCGGCGCCGACCGGGTGCCCCAACGGCGCGACGTGGGCCGTGAGCAGGAAGTTGTGCGGTTTGATCTGGTCCGCGTAGGGCTTCTTGGCGTTCAGCCCCGTGAACCACTCGCGCATCGTCGGCGTGCTGATGCTCAGGCGCGTTAGGATGGGCTGATCGAGCCAGTCCGATTCTGGGACCGCGAGTCCGAGCGATTCCCGCACGATCATCGCCCACACCTGATGAATCCAGTCGTCATTCGGTGCCCCGTCCCTCTTTCGGGGCCAGGGCGGGAGAAGGTGCCCCAAGCCGTGGTCTGACCACTTGCGCAGCGTCGGCTCACCGGGCGCGGTCAGGTTGAACAGGACGTAGCGCTTTGCCGAGATCGCCAGGCACCATAGCTGCTCGCGTCGATCCCGCATCACCCGCTTGCCCTGCGGGTCGTCCGGATCACGGGCGAAGTTCTCGTCTTCCACCTTCAGAACGCTGCCAGGCACCACCGAGCGGTCGTAGGGGTTGAGCGCCGCGAAGCGGTCGACGGCCTCCTGCACCTGGTGCCACGACAGGGCGCGAATGGCGGCTCGGCCATCGGGCAGCGTCTCGGGGCCCCCCGAGCACGGGATCAAGCCCCCCTGCTCGCTGGCAACGACGGCCAGGCTGTCGGTGTCCATCATCGCGTAGGTCCCGCCGCGCTTCGTGACCTCGGCTTCGGCCAATGCCAGCATCAGGCGGGCGGCGCCGGTGATGAGGGTCCCCAGGATCGGGAAGAAGAATCGCCCCGGCTCCTCGACGTGCGCCACGCGGCAGGTGAAGCGGTCCAGCCCGAAAACCTCCAGGTCGGCGGCTTTGTCCTCCTGGCGGTTCAGCTCGACGAAGATGCCGTAGGCGGTAGAATTGGCGAGGATCTTCAGGAAGTGCTGGCCGGTCGGGTCGGTCTTCTTGCGCCGTTGCCGCTCCTCGATCACCGTCTTGAAGAAGTCGCCCTTGCGCGGGTCGATCAGAATGTCGCCACGGAGTTTCACGGGACGGAGGCCGGCTTGCCGGCCTTCTGGCCGAAACCGCAGCGCCCGTAGGATCACCGGGGCCTTGCCGGTGAGGACCTTGCTGGCGATCACATCCGCCAGGGTGTACCAGAGCGGGCGGTCACTGGTCACGCGGTTGACGCCGATCTGGAAGGTTCCCCCTTCGGGGTCGTAGTGGGTCCGCAGGGGAAGGACGTCGGCATCGGGTTGGACCTCGACGATGGCCGGCAGCTTTGCCCACGTCTCGGGGCGAAACAGGTCGTCGGCGGTCAATCCGTCCACGAAGCGGCAGAGCTCGTCGGTGGCGTCCTCGACGACGAGCCGCTCCGCCGTCA
>CADDYW010000030.1 GCA_902810745.1 Chloroflexota bacterium
CTGGTGTGTCAAGCAGAAATTGATGGGTGGAGGCAATTTGGGAAAATTGGCCCTGCGGGCCAATTTCCCCAAATCGCGACCCCTCATATTTCCGTTGGCGGGGCACTTACGTTTTACGTGTGACGGATCTGACGATGCCAAAGTACATTGTCGGCACCACCGACGAAATTCCGCCGGGCCAGCGCAAGATCGTCGAGGTCGACGGACGTTCGATCGGCATTTTCAACGTCGGCGGAGAGTTCTTCGCGCTGCGGAATCGGTGCCCCCACCAGGGCGGTCCACTCTGCACCGGGCGGCTCGCCGGCTATCTCCAGGCCGAAATTCCCGGCGAGTATCGGTACACGCGGCCAGGAGAGATCTTGCGCTGCCCCTGGCACGGATGGGAGTTCCACATCCGGACCGGCCAGTCCTGGTTCGATCCGGCCCGCGTGCGCACGCGGCGCTACGCCGTTTCGGTCGAACCGGGAAGCGTCCTGCTCGAGACCCTCGACGCGGACGACCCCGACGCGCCCGCGCCGGGCCTCCAGAAGGGCCCCTACGTCGCCGAGACCTATCCGGTATCCGTGGATCGTGACTACATCGTCGTCGAGATCCCGGGGCAGGGTCGGTAGTCTGAGCGACCTCCGTGCGACGGGGGAGAACGATCCCTACGCCATGCCCAGGATTCGGGCCAGGTTGCCGCCCAGCAGAAGCTCCTCCACCTCGCGGCCCAGCTTCTGCCGACGAATCGCCTCCACCGCGAGATCGGAGTAGAGCGCTGGGAGATTGGAGCCGTAGATGACGCGCTCGGGCCCGACCTCTTTGATCGCGCGCGCGACGAAGCTCGGCTCGTGCGCCGCGATCGTCGCCCCGAGATAGAGATTGGGATTGTCCTGGGCGGCGATGATCGCGTCATGGCCCCACTCGCGGTAGCCCATGTGGTCCATGATGACCGTCACCTCCGGGAAACGACGGCAGAGCGCCCCGATCGCCAGGGGGTGGCTGATCCCGCCCCCGGAGTGGATATTCACGATGATGCCCAGCTCGCGCGCCTTGGCCATCAGCTCGAACGCCAGCGGCCCGGTCAGGTTCAGATGATACAGGGCCGGCATCATCTTCAGCATCTTCATGCCAAGCTGCGTTACCGAGGTCTCGATGTCCTTGATCGCCGCCGCGCCGTGATTCGGATTCACCTGGCAGCAGGCGATCACGCGTCGCTCGCCCTTCACCGTGTCGGCCAGCGCTCGGTTATCCGGATTCGGCGTCGGATTCGGCATCACGACCGCGTACTCGATCCCGGCCGCGTCTTCGTTCTGGAGAATCGCCGCGAGCACCGCGGCGCGTTCTGCAGGTGGTGCGTTGGTCGGCAGGTACGTCTCGAAATCCATCGTGGGCACGGGCATCGTCATTCTCCTCCGCTTGACTGTGGTAGGTGCTGCGGCCAGCTCGTATCGAAGACCAGCTCCATCGGCGCCCACCATTCCTCCGGACTCGCCTCCGGCGCACGCTCCTGAAGCGTCGCCATCAGCGCGTTCCACTCGCGCGATCGGGCGCTGCGACTACCGGCACGTTGAAGGCCCTCGACGGGATCGAAATCGTCGTCGGTCTCGACGTACATGAACATCCGTCGCCCGCGCAGAAAGATACGCATCGTCTGGATGCCACTGCTTCGCAGGTCCGCGAGCACCTCCGGCCACACGCGTCGGTGGTACTCTTTGTACATCTCGATCTTCTTCGGGTCGTCCTGCAAGCACAACGTGAGGGCGAAGCACTTCATTCCGGTCTCCTCCATCTGACCCCGATCGTGAGGCTTATGATACTACGCCCATTGTGCCCACCCGCGGCCCTTCTCCGCGGGCGGTGAAAGGGTGAGAATGGCCAGATCGCGCTCTTTCAGCCCTTGATCGGAAACACCTCGAGCGCCGTCCGCCCGAAGATGAGATCGCGGTCCTCCTGGCTTTTGGATGCGAACTGCTCCATGGTGAGGCGCAGCGCGTTTGTGTACCCTTCACGGCCGCTCACGGGAGGATAATCGCTTCCCCACATCATGCGCCGCGGTCCGAAGGCCTCGTAGGCATACTCCAGCAGCCGCGGAATGGGGCGCTCGAACGGAAAGGGCTCGACGACCGGCATCGCCCGTCGCGCGAACTCGCCCAGTCCGTGAATCTTGATGTAGACGTTCGGGAAACGCGCGAGGTCGAAGGCCCGGCGCCGTGCCTCGACGTTCGCCGCATCTCCGTCCGGATGGTTGACCGAGGCGAGGTGCTCGAGCACGATGCGGAGATTCGGCACGGCCTGGACAACCCGGGCGAACTCGTCGGAGATAAAGGCCTCCGTGCTCCCCCCGCAGCTCACCGACAGGCCCAGCCTTTCGGCGGCGCGCCAGATTGCCAGGGGATCATCGCCCGGCGACCGGGTCGTCGGATTGAGCCGAATTCCGCTCGCTCCCTCCTCCGTCAGTCGCTCGAGGGTCTGAAGCCAGTCGGACTTAGCGGCGTCGACGATCACGACCGAGGCGAAGCGTCCCGGAAATCGCCGAACGCACTCGGTCTGGTACGAATTGTTCGTCTGTCCCATCATCTGGATCAGAACGGCGTGCTCGACCCCATTCCGGTCCATCTGATGCAGCAGGGCCTCGACCGGCTCGTACCAGACTGGCGAGACGTGACAATGGCTATCGACGATGGGCATCAGATTATCTCCTCGTATCTTCAGGTGCGGAGCAGACCTGCTGGCCGCTCGCTCACCACGGTTTCCTGGTAAAGCCAATCCCGCTCACGGGCGATCCTTCCGGTTTCGCCGTGTTCCCGAGTGCATTCGTGGCTTGGCTCCCCGATGGACCCGCTCGAACCAGACGGAGGTACTCGACGTACCGATCGACCCGCCTCGTGCTACCATAGAGCCATGGACGATTTCGAGGAGTTCGTTCGTCTGATCCACGACGTCTATCCGCACTTGCACGATCGAGCCTACCTCGAGGATCATCGGCTCGTCGAGATTCTCGGTGGTCCGTCGGTCCTTGGCGCGGAACGGCTGCATCGAATCTTGATCGACGCGATCGAGTGGTTGCATCCGCTGGGATCGGCTTCACCCTCCAGCGTCGAGTGGCGCCGCTACCGCTCACTCCAGCTACGTTATGTCGAGGGAGCGTTGCCCGAACAGATCGCCCGCGAGCTTCAGGTCAGCCCGCGTCAGGCCCGACGCGACCACGCCGAAGCACTCGACGAGATCGCGCGACTGCTCTGGACCCGGCTCGTGCGCCGTGAGACCGCGGCATCGCGGGTACCCGCGTCGACGTCGAGTCCCTCGACCAGACGCGTCGAGCAGCGCACCGCGTCGTCGCGTAGCGACCCGCTCGAAACCGAGATCTCCAACCTCGCCGCTGCCGCCTCGGCGTTACCCACCCAGATCGACGAAATCATTCGTGGCGCGGTAGATACGGTATCACGTCTCAGCGAGGAACACCAGGTGCGGATCACCGTTGCTACGATGGAATCCCGGGGGCCCATCGCCGTCAATCGAACCGCGTTGCGCCAGCTGCTGCTGACTCTCCTGTCCGACGCCATCGTCCACCACCCGCGAGCGCAGATCGATATCCAGGCGGAGCACGATGATCAGTCGCTTGCGCTCGTCATTCGCGTGCATCCATCCGATCAGGTGCGCACCCGCGTTGAGCCCACGGGCGAGGAGCTTCGTTTTCGTGTTTCTCCCTCGGTCCTCGATCTGAGCCTCAGGCTGGCGCAGAGCCTGGGCGCCTCGCTTGACCTGCATTCAAGTGCACGCGAGGGGCGTCTCCAGCTGACCCTCCCAGTATCGCGCGTCACGACGCTCCTGCTTGTCGATGATAATCCAGACGTCGCACTCCTGTTCCGACGCTACCTCGCCGGTACCGAGTACCAGCTCGTGCAGGCCCGTTCTGCCGAACGAGCGTTGCGGCTCGCCCGCGAGCTCCAGCCCGACGTGATTATCCTGGATGTCCTGATGCCGTCGCACGATGGATGGGAGATTCTGCAGGCTCTTCGGAACGACCGCACGACCTCTTCGCTCCCGATCGTCATCTGCTCGGTCGTCCCCGACTATGCGCTCGCCCACTCTCTCGGCGTCACCGACTTTCTTGCGAAGCCCGTCACGCGGCAGGCTCTGATCGAGATGCTGGCGCGCGTTCGGCGTCGCTGCGAGCTCTCCGAACGTCGAGCCCGGCCCGAACCCATCGACAGAGTTCAGCCACGTGCAATCCCCCCGGCTGGCTGATCTCGACTGCGTCGGTGACGAGACCATCATCCTCGGCAGCACGCGCGCTGATGACGACCACCGGCACACGCGCCAGTCGTGGCTCCGCCCTCATTCGTGCGAGGACGCCGTAACCGTCGAGCCCGGGCATCAGCAGGTCAAGCAAAACCCCGCTCGGAACCTGCTTTTGGAGAAGATCCAACGCCTGCCACCCATCGATGGCAGTCCGAACGTGGCAGCGTGGCACGAGTGCGCTCACCATGCGCGTGAGAAGGTGAAGCATCTCCGGGTCGTCGTCGACGATGACGAGGTCACGGATCGAACGGCCAAATCGGCGCAAGGTGCACTGGAGCTGCTGCTGGGTGACCGGCTTGACCAGGTAATCCTGGACGCCAATGTCCCGTGCAATTGCCTTCGATGTGCGAAGCGACGACGTGATGATGGGCACCTGGACACCAGATCGGGGAAGCCCCGCGTGCTGGAGCGCACGGCGCACGGTCTCGCGCTGCTCCGACGTGCTGACGATGATCGCTCGGACCAGAGATTGCTCCACCAGCCTGACAGCGCCGGCAGCATCTGACACACTCGCCAGGTGATATCCCTCGAAGTGCCGTTTGAAAGCCCGCAGGACCTCAGGATCTGGATCCACCGCGACGATGACCGGACGGACTGGCGTTTGCTGCTCCAGGCGCTGCCAGAGGACCGTGGTCAGATCGGCTTCGTTGACCAGCGCTTTGTCGCCCAGTGGTAGCGATAGCGAAAAGGTGCTGCCCTGGCCCGGAGCTGATGTAACCCAGAGATTTCCACCGTGCAGCTCGGCGAAGCGTTTGCTGACCGCGAGCCCCAGGCCACTGCCGCGTCGTCCGCGCTTTGGCTCGCCCGAGTGCCAGAACTCCTGAAAAACGCCGGGGAGATCCTGCGCGGGAATTCCGACGCCCGTGTCAGTCACGTCCAGCACGACCTGCTCGCCTTCAACGCGTGCTGTGATCGTTACACCGCCCTCTTCCGTGAACCGTACCGCGTTGTTGAGGAGATTGATCAGGATCTGACGAACGCGCACCGGGTCCACGAACACCGGCGGCAGATCGGCGGGTAGCCGGACGTCCAGTGTCAGTCCCGTATTCTCGAAAAGTGTCCGAACGGTCGCGGTGGCCTTCGCGACCACCTCGTCGAGCGAAACCCACTCCTTCAGGAGCCCCATGCGGTGCGCCTCGATCTGGCTGAGATCGAGCACGTCGTCGATCAGGTTCGAAATGTGGCAGGCGTTGCGATAGATTGCCTCGACGTCGGCGCGATACACGTCGGGCAAGGCCGGCGCGCCGGCGTGCGGTGTCATTACCATCAGCTCGCTCAGACCGATGATCAGATTGAGCGGTGTGCGCAGCTCATGGCTCACACTCGCCGCGAACTCCGACTTTAGACGTCGCGCCTCCTCGGCTGCCTGTCGGGCACGTTCGAGCTGAGCACTCGTTTGCCGAATCTGCTCATAGGCGAGGACCAGGCTCTGATTCAGTCGCCCAAGCTCGACCTGGCGCTCGCGTAGCTCGGCAGCACGCTTCTGTGCTTCCTCATAGCTCGCCCAGGACCAGTCAAGTACCGTATAGAACGACCGCCAGAGGGCGATCGAGCAGACCAGGACGAGCCCTCCAAGACCAATCGTCAGCATCGCCACGTGTGAAGCAGGTATCGACCCAAAATGAAGCGCAACGTAGGCAATACTGCCGGTCCCGGCTAGGAGGGTCACCAGACCCCACCACGTGCCAAGCAGGATCGTGGCGACAAGGATCGGCACGCAGAGGGCAGCGGCAACCGGCGCGCCTGGTAGCAAGACCTGCGCGATGCAGATCACGGCAATCAAACCCGTCGTCAGCACAGCTGTAGCGAGCGAGTGCCCACGGTGGGTAAAACGATATGACAGACCAACCACTGCTGCCAGAGCAATCGCGACGTATGACGGTCCGACGTCGAGATCAGCGATGTAGATACCGTCAACTACGACAATAACAAACGCGGCGGTGAGGAGCAGGCCAAGGCTTCTCAGCAAAGCACCTCGCCGCAGGTCTATCAGGCCAGCGTCTTCGTACGGAACCACGCGATCCGCGGAGCAAGTCGCTGTCATCATCGGTGTTGTACTCCTAACAGCCCGGGCCGAAAGCAAGAACCAAGCACGTGCGCAGCCCATTCGAACCGGGCACTCGTTTCCCGGCGGCCTCGTGAAGCATCGCAAACTCGAGGCGATGGTTCAAGTGGCTCTGCAGCCCACGTGGCCTACGGACACTCGTGAATCACACTTGCAAATAACGCCGTGGTGAGACGCGGTGGAGGAGGGACGGTGAATGGCGAAAGATAACGTGGAGCGCTGAGCGCACTTCGCGCTCCGTTCTAGTCGCGCATGGTCGGCCTATCCCTTCAGCCCCGTCGTGACAACACCCTGGATGATGTATTTTTGGGCCAAAAAGAACACCACGACCATCGGCAAGATGTAGATGACCACACCAGCCATTGTCAACGTGATCAACGGGTTCTGATGCGGATCAACGTATGCTGTCGCGAGCTTCACGGCAAGCGTGGTTATGTCATCGGATAGGAACAGACTCGGATAGAGCCAATCGCCCCAGACCCAAGTAAAGGAGAAGATCGCGGAAGCAGCAATCGCGGGTAGCGAGTTAGGCAGGAAGATCTGCCAGAAAATTCGGAACTTTCCGCAGCCATCTACTTCGGCTGCGTCCTCCAGTTCACGCGGGATACTCAGAAAGAACTGGCGGAACAGAAAAATATGAAAGGGACTCCCCGATAGCCCCCACAGGATCCAAGGCCAGTACGAGTTAATAAGGTGCAGGTAAGAAAACACCATGTACTGTGGGACCAGCGTCACCAAACCGGGCACCATCATCGTCGCCAGAACGACGGCGAACAGGAAATCGCGACCAGGAACGCCGCGATGCCGGGAGAAGGCGAATCCAGCGGCCGAGCTGGTCAAAACGGTGAGGACCGTGAAGGTGCTGGAAAGGATGACCGAGTGCATGACGTATCTGAAATACGGAAAATATGTGACGGCATTGTAGTAGTTAACTAACTGGGGTACGACGGGCAAGACTCGAATCGGATATGAGGCGTATTCGTTTTCTCGCTTGAGCGAGGTGAGGATAAGCCAGACCGTTGGCAACGAAAACACGAGCGCGCACACGACGAGCCCAAAGAGATTGAGTACACGACCAACTGGGAGCATTCGAGTGGATGCGCGAGGTCGCTGCACCACCGTAGCAGCCGCGCTGGTCGATCTCGCGTGGGAGTCGGCAATCACTCCTTGGCTCCTCCTGTCTCTGCCTCGTAGTACACCCAGTAACGAGAGCTGCGAAACACGATCAAGCTCAAGACGACGATCACGACGAATAGAAGCCATAGAAGGGCTGTGCCGTAACCGAATCGCTGATTAGCAAACACCTGAATGTAAACGTGGATGAGATAGTAGTAGTTGTCGCGCGGGGGCATCGCGCTCAGTGATGCCCCCGCAAGCAGCAAGGGGGTGACAAGTACCTGAAGCGCGCCAATGATGCCCATGATTAGCTCGAAGAAGATGACCGGCGTCAACAGCGGTAACGTGACGCTGACAAACACTCTCCAGCGGCCGGCACCGTCAATCTGCGCCGCCTCCCTGAGCTCGTTGGGGATCCCCTGAAGACCTGCCAGGAAGATCACCATACCATTGCCGACTCCCATCCAAAGCGTCAGTGCGACCAGGACGTAGGTCGGGTAGTCAACGAGCCAGCGGATCGCAACGTTCGGGAAGATGAGCTCGATTCCGGCGTTCAGCAGGCCGAAGTTCTGATCGAGGAAGATCTTCCAAACCCAGACCGTGGCGACGACCGGGACTACTGTCGGTAAATAAAACAGCGTTCTGAATGCACCCCGCGCAGGAATTGCCTGGTTGAGCATCACTGCGATCAGAACCGCGAGGACAATGCTCAGTGGAACGTCAAGCGCGGTGAAGAAAGCGGTTCTGCCGAGAGCGAAGAGCGCCTCGTTGTCAGCAATGGCGCGCGTATAGTTGGAGAGCCCGACGAACTTTACGTGGTCGAGGTTGAACCCATCATAGTTCGTGAACGAAGTTGCAAAGCCTAAGACGAGCGGAAACAAGCCCAGAAACAGAAAGCCAGCGATCCAGGGACTGACAAACAGATAGAAAGAGCGGGTCTCCCGCCAGGATCGACCGCGGAGCCGCGGCCTCGTCGCGAATACCATGAATCATCCTTCCCGGTGCAGACGCGACGAGGTGGCTGGACCCGCTCGTCCATCCTACAGCTGAATCCAGCCACCCTGCGATCTACTTGTAGAGAGTGAGATTCTCCTTTATGACCTCGTTGACATCCTTCTGCACGTTGTTGAGGCACTGATCAAAAGTAATCTGGCCCTTGAGCGCCGCCTCAAGGTTCTTCTGCCAGGAACTATTAAAGCTGTTCTGGCTAATGTTCTCGCCGGGGTTGATATACGGGTTGAAGCGCACCTGGACACCCGCGATCTGGAGTTCGCCATCGAGAACCTTCTTGACCTGCTTCTGAAATGGCGTGTCATTCGGCAGGTACTGCATTAATGACTTCAAAGCCGGCACACCCCAACCGCTCTTCGCCCGATCCAAGGCCGGTTCGCCGCCAAAGAAGTATTCGAAGAACTTCCACGTGATGTCGGGATTCTTTGTCCTGGCGTGCACTGAGCCGCCAGTGGCGGTAATAGTCGGATCGGTGATCTTCTTTCCCCACGTGGGGGCAGGCAGCATTGCGAACGTATCCTGAGGCGCCTTTCCCTCACCAACCGCCCCTTGCGCCACCGAGCCACCGTACCAGAACCCGAACTGCACGATGGCCTCTTCGCCCTTGGCAAAGGACTCACCGGACCAGCTTGCTGGCGGGTTGAGTGGGTTCCACCAGACGTTCTCCTTCGCCATGCTGAACCAGTACTGCATCGCGTCCTTGGCTTCGGGCGTCGTGAGTTTGAGTTCCGTGAAGTCATCGGAATACAGGCTCGTGCCCGCAGAGTTCAGTTGGACTTCCACGGTGCGATCGAACCAGGTCTCGGCATCGCCACCGTATCCCATGATGATTGTCTTTCCGCCCTGACGCTTGGTGAGTCGCGTCGCCAGTTGGTGCAAATCCTGATAGCTGATGCGCTGATCATCAGGAGGTACCGGAACGTTGGCGTTGGCGAAGATGGTCTTGTTTACCCAGAGAGTCATGTCAGGAGACCAATCCTTCACCATTCCATAGATCTTTCCCGAGCCGACGTTCAGCCCATTGTACCAGTAGTTCTTGCAGACATCGTGCAGGTCATCAAGTTTGAGAACGGTGGAGCCCCTGAAGTAATCGCTCAGATCGAAAAGCATCTTGCGAATGAGGTAACCAGGGACCTCCGGCGCCTGAAGGCGGAAGATGTCCGGCGGGTTCCCTGCCGTGGTCATTGCCATCAGGTGGGCAGGGTCCGGATTGATGACATTTATCTTGATCGAAGGGTTAGCCTTTTCAAAATCGGTCTGCTCTTTCTCCGGAAACTCGCTACGGTTATACATAAAGGTAATGGTAACCTGGCTGGCTTGCGCCGGTGCCGCCGCCTGCGCTGCTGGAGCAGGAGTCGCGGTTGGGGCTACCGTCGCCACGGCAACTGAAGTGGCAGTCGGCGCAGCTGTCGCCGCTGGAGGCACAGTCGGAGCGCCGGCAGCGCCCTGGCCTGGTGTTGGCGACGCAGAACTCACCGAGGACGACGAGCAGGCGGAGAGCGCCGACCCAGCGGCTAGCATCCCGAGCAGACCAGTAATCTTCCGACGACTGAGCAAAAAGTGCGTCATGTTGATCTCCTCCACGCTTGCACACGACATACGCAATTTTGGGCAAGTGTGCCTATCCTAACAGTCGCACCACCTGGAATGAAGCGGGGAGCGGCCAAGGCCGGCCATGAGTGGTCAGAGCTGCCGGTCGTGCGAAGCGCCGAAGCCAGTTAGTTGGTCGCGGTGAAGAGCACTCGCCGGCGGTTCTTACCTGCCCCTGGTCGATCATCCGACTGCCAGTCCCCCGGTCGCGTATAATCCTTCCTCGTGAAAGAGATCATTCTTGACGTCGACACCGGAATCGACGACGCGCTCGCTCTGATCCTGGCCACTCGGCTGACCGATGCCTTCCAGATTCTCGGCGTGACGACGGTAGCCGGAAACGTCGAGCTGAACGCGGCGACGAAGAATACCCGCGCGGTACTGGGACTGATCGGCCACTCGGACGTCCCGGTGGCCGCGGGCGCCGCGGGGCCGCTGCTTCGACCGCTCCGCACGGCGAAGGCGATTCACGGAAGCCGAGGACTCGGCGACGTCGACGTCGATACCTGGGATGTGCCCCGGGCACCACTCCTCGCCGAAAGCGCGGCCGAATTCATCGCGAGAGTTACGCGCGAGCGCCCCGGTCGCGTCACGCTCATCGCGACGGGTCCATTGAGCAACCTGGCACTGGCGCTGAAGATGGATCCGTCGCTGGCCAGCCGCCTCTCCGATCTGGTGATCATGGGCGGCGCAATCGAGGTGCCCGGCAACGCCTCTCCCGTCGCCGAGGCAAACTTCTACACCGATCCGGAGGCCGCGCAGATCGTTCTCGCCGCGGGCATTCCGACTATCCTGGTTCCGCTCGACGTTACCGAGCAGGTGCTGGTAACCCGCCAGCGTCTCGCGTCGCTGCGACAACAGGCCAGCGAGACCGGCTCCGCCGTGGGAGAGCTCGTCTGTCGTCTGCTCGACTTTTACCTCGCGGCGTGCGAGAGCTTCGGACGCGCCGGTGCCGCGCTCCACGATCCCCTGGCCGTGGCGATTGCCGCGCGGCCTGAGCTTGCTGCCCTTCAGCCGGCTGCCATTCAGGTCGCCGCGTCCGACCCGTTGACCGCCGGGCAGAGCATCGTCGACCGCCGCCCGCGTTCCGCGGCACGGCCCGAGTCGACGCCGAACGCCCGATTCTGCGCGCGCGTCGATGTCGATGCGTGTCGCGAGCTTATTTTGCGGGCGCTGCTCGAGCAAGGTTTGAACTAGCGTTCTGAAGAATCGTCACGCGTAATGCGTAAAACGTGAAACGTAAGGAGTCCGATGACGGAATTGTGCACGGCCTCCGACAGGCATCGGATTACGTTTTAGTTTTTACGTTTTACCATCTCCGGAGGGCGACTGTGAGCCAGACGACAGCAGAAAGAGACGGCACCCGCGAGCACGCTCCCGGACGGCGGTTCACCGGTGCGGCACTTCGCGAGATTGCCTTTCCGCTCGGAGGAATCGGCACCGGAACGGTCTCGCTCGGCGGACGAGGAAACCTGCGCGACTGGGAGATCTTCAATCGCCCGGCGAAGGGCAACGACCTCCCGTTCACGTTCTTTGCTCTCTGGCTCCGGCCCGAGGGTGGCGAGCCGCTGGCGCGTGTCCTCGAGCGCCAGCTCTTTCCGCCGTTCGTCGACGGCGCCGGTCTGTCGCCTGGTCTGCTGGCCGGCCTGCCGCGATTCGCCGATGCCAGCTTTACTGGTGCCTATCCGTTCGCCTGGCTCGATCTTCACGAT
The DNA here is from genome assembly GCA_902810745.1 of Chloroflexota bacterium. Lineage (GTDB taxonomy): Bacteria > Chloroflexota > UBA6077 > FW602-bin22 > CADDYW01 > CADDYW01. Next base: position 11,779 of record CADDYW010000030.1, read on the forward strand.
CCGCTCGTGCCTCTCGACGTCTCGCTCGAGGCATTCAACCCGTTCGTTCCGCTCGACGCCGACGCGTCTGGGCTCCCGGTTGCGATCTTCCGGTGGATCCTCCGCAACCCCGGCCCGCGACCGGTCGACCTCACCGTCGCCTTCAGCGTGTTGAATCCAGTCGGCCACGACGGCAAGGTGGTCACGCTCCGTGGGCGCCGCAGCCCGCTTTTCGGTGGCAATCTGAACGAATGGTTCGAGGACGGGTCGATTCGCGGCCTTCGAATGACTGGCCAGAAGGTTCCGCCTGACGCGCCCGCGGCCGGCTCGCTGGCCATCGCGACAACCTGGAACGACGTCACCTACTCGGCGCACTGGGAGCGCTCTGGCTGGTTCGACGACCTTCAGAGCTTCTGGGACGACTTTCGCGCGGACGGGCGACTTCCAGACGATCCCTCCGCCGACCCGACGTCGGACGGCGAAACCGACGTCGGCACGCTTGGCCTGATCGCCCACCTCGCGCCCGGCGAATCGGTCGCGCTACCGTTCGTTCTCGCCTGGCACTTCCCGAATCTGACGAACTACTGGAACCAGGAGCCGGGCGTTCGGGGCAAGCGCCTCGGCAACTACTACACGACGCGCTTCGTCGATGCCTGGGATGCCGCGCGTTACGCGCTCCAGAACCTCGAAGCCCTCGAAGCGCGGAGCCGCGGCTTCGTCGACGAGCTCTGGCACAGCACTCTTCCCCCGGCAGTGCTCGACGCCGTTTCCAGCCAGGCGTCGATCCTCCGAACGACGACCTGCCTGCGCACCGAGGACGGCCGATTCCACGCCTTCGAGGGCTGCAGCGACAATGCCGGCTGCTGCCCGATGAACTGCACCCACGTCTGGAATTACGAGCAGACCCTCGCTCACCTTTTTCCCGAACTCGAGCGAACCATGCGCCTGACCGACTTCGGGATCAACACCCTGCCGACCGGCGAGCAGAAGTTTCGCACGCTGCTTCCGCTCGCCTCGGGTGAGCTCTGGAACTTCATTCCCGCGGCGGACGGCCAGATGGGCAGTATCCTCAAGCTGTATCGCGAGTGGCAGCTCTCCGGGGACGATGCCTTTTTGCGCGATGTCTGGCCCGCGGCAAAGCGCGCGCTGGCGTACGTCTGGCAGCACTGGGACCCCGATCGCGATGGGGTCATGGAAGGTGAGCAGCACAATACCTACGACGTGGAGTTCTACGGACCGAACACGATGACCGGCCTGCTCTACCTGGGGGCGCTCCGCGCGGCCGAGGAGATCGCCCGCGCGCTCGGGGAAGCGGATCTCGCCGCGGAGTATCGTCGCGTGTACGAGGCCGGGCGCGATCGCGTCCAGCGCGAGCTCTGGAACGGCCGCTACTTCATCCAACGCGTCAGGATGCCGAGCGAGGCCGAGCGACTGACGCTGAGCGCCCCGCAGCGTCATCCAGCCGGCGTGCGCCACGGCGAGCCGGAGCCGCGCTACCAGTACGGGCCCGGCTGCCTGTCCGATCAGCTCCTCGGCCAGTGGTTCGCCGAGGTCGTCGGGCTCGGCCACCTGGTCAGTCCCGAGCAGGTGCGCTCGGCCCTTCAGTCAATCGTTCGGTACAACTTCCGCGCGAGCCTGGCCACGCACGAGAGCTGCCAGCGCACCTACGCACTGAACGACGAGGCCGGCCTCGTCCTCTGCTCGTGGCCAGAAGGTGGACGGCCACGCTATCCCTTCCCTTACGCGGACGAGGTCTGGACCGGTATCGAGTACCAGGTGGCCGCGCACCTCATCTACGAAGGCTTGGTCGACGACGGACTCGCGATCGTCGAGGCAGTCCGCGCGCGGCACGACGGCATTCGCCGCAATCCCTGGGACGAGTTCGAGTGCGGCCATCACTACGCCCGCGCGCTCGCGAGCTGGTCTCTGCTGCTTGCACTCTCTGGCTTTCGCTACAGCGCCCCGGCCCAGCTCCTCGCCTTCTCCCCGCGCGTTCGCGCAGACGACTTTCGCTGCTTCTTCAGCACCGGTCAGAGCTGGGGCCACTATCAGCAGACAATCGGACCCGGAGGGCTCTCCGCTGCCATTGTCGTCCGAGAAGGTCGGCTGACGCTTCGCACTGTTCGGCTCGGCCTGCCCCGAGAGATCAGCGCGATGCGCGCGACCGCCAGCATTGCCGGACACGCGATCTCCACGACGCTGGCGCGCCACGGACCCGCGGCGACGATCGAGCTCGACGGCGGCGCCTCGATCGAAGCTGGCGATGCGTTGCAGATCGAGCTCACGACCGCCACCCGGAGCTGAACGACGTGAGCGGTCGGCACCGAGTCAAAGGCGTCAAGCGCGAGCACAGCATCATCGCGGGTCTGCTGCCGATACTCGAGCGGATCGCCGCGCAGCCGACAGTCTCCGCGCTGATCCCCGGCCGCATCTCGGTCACGCGCGCAGCTTCTGCCTCGCTTCACCTTCGACTGGGACCATCGACAATGACCGGCTTCAAGCTCACTGCCCGTCGAGGAACGATGGCTCAAGAGATCTTTGTCGTGACGACCTGCCCCGATCGCGTCATCGAGTTTCTCCGCGCGGAGATCAAAGAATTCGAGGGGTAGAAGACCGTCGACGATCGCAGGTCGCGGCTGGTGCCTGATGCCAGCGCGGCACGCGGTATTTGGCCCTGTAGCTCCGCGCGCCAGCCGGACAAAAAGCGGGGAAGTCCGAAATCTTCCGGACCTCCCCGGTTTGAGTGTTCGACGCGACGCCGTCGTCGACCAGCCAGCGCCGCGGTATTCGGTTACCTGCCTGGCGAATTCGCTCTATGCTCCGCTAGCCTTCGCGCGAATCGCGGCGCGAACGCGCTCCGGCGTGAACGGAACTTCGTGGAGCTCCACGCCGACCGCGTCGTAGATCGCATCCTGAACCGCGGCGATCCCTGGCGTGATCGGCGGCTCGCCGACCCCCTTCGCCCCGAATGGTCCATTCAAGGTCGGTACCTCGACGAGCACCGACTCGATGTCGGGAAGATCCAGCGAGGTCGGGATGTGATAGTCGAGAAAACCAGGATTCAGCACTCGCCCGTCCGGCGAGTAGACGATCTGCTCCCAGAGACCCCAGCCGAGGCCCTGAGCGGCTCCGCCCTCCATCTGACCTTCGACCGCCATCGGGTTGATCGCCTTCCCGCAATCGAGCGATCCGACGACCTTCCGGACCCACACCTTTCCCGAGTCGGGATCGACCTCGACCTTGACGATCTGCGCGGCGATGGTCGTCGCGCTTGGTTCGCGGGAGAAGCTCCCCTTGCCGGCGATTGGCCCGCCGGTCGTCCGCGATGCCTGCTGCGCCACCTGCGCGAGCGTCACCCAGCGGTCCGGTGCCCCTCTTACCGATACCCGGTTGTCGCGGAGAACCAGATCGTCCGGTCGCGCTTCGAGCATGTCCGATGCGACCTGGAGAACTCGCTCGCGCACCTCAGACGCGGCACGTCGTACCGCGTTGCCCATGCTGAAGGTGATCTGACTGCCTCCGCTGCCCGGCGCCATCGGCACCGAATCGGTGTCACCACGGACGACCGCGACCTTATCGTAAGTGACCCCGACAACCTCGGCAGCGATCTGGGCCATCGCCGTGTCAGTGCCGGTAATATCCATCAGACCGGAGAAGACTTTGACTGATCCGTCATCCTGCAGCGAGCACATCGCGCTGGATGGGCCAGCGCCGTTAGTCCATTCGCCAATGGCGACGCCCCAGCCCTCGTTCGGGCCTTTCGTGCGCGATGACCAGCCCGCGGCCTCGGCGACTTTGCGCAGTACCTGCTTGAAATCGACTTCTGGTCCCTCGCGCATGTTCAAGATGCGGAACTCGATCGGATCCATGCCGAGCGCGTGAGCGATCTTGTTGATCTGCGCCTCCGAAGCAAAGCTCGCCTGGGGGCCACCCGGCGCGCGATACGCACCGGTCGGAGGCTTGTTCGTGTGGACGTCGTAGCCGTGGTACTCGACGTTTGGAATGTCGTAGACGCCCTTGATTCGCGATGTCGCTCCCGACCAGGTTCCCTGCGATCCATTGTCCCAGAGCGCCCACGCCTTGCGGGCGAGGATCTTCCCATCCTTCCGCACGCCGGTCTTGATCGTCATCACCAGACCCTGCGGAGGCCGCCCGTCGAGGAACTCCTCCTCGCGATTGTAGACGATCTTGACCGGCCGGCCAGTCGCCTGCGAGAGCATCACCGCGTAGGTATCGACCACCCCGCCAAACTTCGCGCCGAATCCTCCGCCGATCGTCATCCCGATGACGTTCACCTTGTGCGGCGGAATGTCGAGCGCACGCGCGATATTGTTACGGACCGAGAAGATACCCTGGGTGCTCGTCCAGCAGGTCACCTTGCCATCCGGCGCGACGTCTGCAATCGCGACCTGCGGCTCGATGTAGGACTGGTGCGCGCGGGGGACGACGTACGTATCTTCGAAAATGTAGTCTGACTGTGCGAATCCCTCCTCGACATTCCCTTCCACTTTATCGGTCGAATGCACGACATTGTTGAGGAGGGTGCCGTCAGCCGCGGGATAGGGCTTGGTGCCCTCGTTGATCACCGGGGCGTCGAGCTTGATGGCGTCCCGTGGATCGATCAGTGCCGGTAGAGGCTCATACTCGACTTCGATGAGCTTGACCGCCTCTTCGGCGATGTCGCGCGAAATCGCGGCGACCGCGGCGATCTTTTCGCCCTGATACCGCACCTTGGTGTCCGCGAACGCCTTGAAATCGATGGCGGTGCCGTGAGCCTCGTCCACGATTTTTGCGACCTTGCCGGCCAGCCTCGCCTGGGTGATCACGGCCTTGACGCCAGGAAGCGCCTCCGCCTTGCTCGTGTCGATGCGCTTGATCAGCGCATGCGCGTGGGGGCTACGCAAGAACGCGCCGTAGAGCATACCCGGCAGCTTCAGGTCAGACGTGTACTTGGCCCGTCCGGTGACCTTGTCCAGAGCATCTACGCGGGGGACGCGCTGCCCGACGACGACGGTATCGGTCATTGAGTGCCTCCTCTGTCTTTACAAACGCTGGCTCGCGGCCGCGACAGCCTCAACGATCTTCTGGTACCCGGTGCATCGGCACAGGTTGCCAGCCAGGGCAAATCGGATCTCCTCTTTCGTCGGATTCGGATTGGCATCTAGGAGCGCCTTCGCGGAGAGAATCATCCCGGGCGTGCAGATGCCGCACTGAAGCCCGCCGAGCTGCATGAATGCCTCCTGGAGGGGGTGCAGGTGACCGTTCTGTGCGAGCCCTTCGATCGTGGTCAGCTCCTGCCCCTGGGCGGCAATTGCGAACGTCAAGCAGGAGGTGATCGGATTGCCATTCATCAGAACCGTGCACGCGCCGCAATCTCCGGTGGAGCAGCCCTCCTTGGCGCCAGTCAGATCGCAGAGATCCCGAATAGCGTCCAGGAGGCGGGTCCTCCCCTCGACAAAGATGTCGTAGTCCTGCCCGTTGATGCGCAGGGTGATCGGTTGCCTCATCGTCCTCCTCCCTCACGCCGCGCTCTTCGCGCGCTCCACGGCCTGTCGCACCGCGCGGCGGGTCATGAGATCACATTGTTCGCGGCGATACTCGGCCGAGGCGCGGACATCGGAGATCGGGCGCGCGGCACGCGCCGCCGCCTGGCCTGCCTCCGCGAGGATCTCGTCGGTCAGCACCCGACCGACGAGAATCTCCTCTGCCTCGCGAACCCGAATTGGCGTCGGGGCGACCGCGCCAAGAGAGATCCGCGCCCTCTGAATCGTCGAGTCGCCCGCCGATAACGTGACGGTGGCTGCCACGCCGACGATTGCCAGGTCCATCGCCGGGCGCGTGTAAAGCTTGATGTATGATCCTGACGTCCGTGGCGGGGGCGCGGCGATGCGCAGATCGACCAGAAGCTCATCAGGCTGGAGAACAGTCTTCCGGACACCCGTGAAAAACGCCTCCAACGGCACGCTGCGCTCACCGCGTGCGCTCGCGATCCGCGCGGTTGCCTCGAGCGAGAGCAGCGACGGTAGGATGTCGCCCGAGGGGGTCGCCGTACAGATGTTTCCGCCGATACTTCCAAGATTGCGGATCTGAACCGAGCCGATCTCACGCGCTCCACTTGCGAGCTGCGGATATTTCTGCAGGATCACGGGCGACGTCTCGATTCGCCGCAAGGTCGTGGCGGCTCCGACGAGCAGGCCACGCTGCGGATCGAACTCCAGCGTATTTAGCTCGGGAATGCGTCGGATGTCGATCACGTAGTCCGGGGTGAACACCCCGTCCTGCATGAGCAGCATCAGGTCGGTACCACCCGCCAGCACCTTCGCCCGTTCACGGTGTGTCGACAGGAGGTCCAGCGCTTCGCCGAGCGTCGTGGGGGCTAGATAGGTGAAGTCTTTCACGGAAGCTCCGTCCTCACAACCAGCTTGGGGGATCCAGTCACGGTATGCGATTATAGCAAGTCGGCATCAGCCCGCCAAGAGAAGTCGCCTCCCGCGACGCGCTGGCCCGACCGCGCCACGCGGCGCACCCGTTGGTGTACAATCGTGAGGGAACGGGCTCGGTCGTAGGTCCCGAGTCGTGTCTATCTCACCCTGGAACCTGCTGAGTCGCCGAACGCGAATCCTGAATGTCGCGTCGGGCATCACTCGAATGAGGAGCGAGCAATGGTACGAGTCGGCATCGTCGGCGCAACCGGCGTCGTCGGCCAGCAGTTCGTGGTCGCACTCCAATGCCACCCGTGGTTCAAGATTACCTGGCTGGCAGCGTCCGAGCGTTCCGCCGATCAGTTCTACGCGGACGCGCTGCGAGACCGGAAGACCGGCGCGCGCCGCTGGTTTTGTGCGGAAGAACCATCGGAAGAGGTCCTGCGCTTGCCGGTCGAGACGGTGAACCAGTTCGATCCCGGTCGCGTCGACCTGATCTTTACTGCGATCGAGTCCGATCAGGCGCGCGAGATCGAGCCGGTCTTTGCCCAGACGACACCCGTGATCAGCACGGCTTCCGCTTTTCGCTACGAACCCGACGTCCCGTTGATCGTCCCCGGCGTCAATTCCGATCACCATCGACTGATCCGTTACCAGCAAGAGCGGCGCGGCTGGAAGGGCTTTATCGCGCCGAATCCGAACTGCACGACCGTGGGTCTGGCCATCACCCTCCGCCCGCTCCACGAAAGATTCGGCGTAGAGACGGTGGTCATGACCTCGCTCCAGTCAATGTCGGGCGCCGGCCGCAGCCCCGGCGTCCTCGGCCTGGACATTCTCGATAACGTGATCCCCTACATACCCGGCGAAGAGGAGAAGGTCGAGCGAGAAACCCAAAAGATCCTGGGTACACTTGACGGAGACGCCGTGCAGCCGGCCTGCTTCAGGGTGTCGTGCACGTGTACACGGGTCAACGTCTCGGAAGGGCATACCGAGGCCGTGTTCGTCGCGCTCGACAAGCCCGCCAGCGTCGACGACGTCCGCGATGCCTTCGCAACGTTCGCGGGCGACATTGGCGGAAGACACCTCCCATCCGCTCCCCGGCAGATGATCGTCGTGCGAGATGACCCCTTCCGCCCGCAGCCACGTCTCGACCGCACCGTCGACGACGGCATGGCCACCGTGGTTGGCCGGGTCCGTTCCGATTCCGCGCTCCGGAATGGCATCAAGTACGTCCTGGTCTCGCACAACACCAAGATGGGAGCGGCGAAGGGCTGCGTCCTGGCAGCCGAGATCCTGCGAAGCGAAGGCTACATCGGCGAGCAAGACCACTGAGATCCGCACGAGAGAGACGGAGGAGCAGCAGGATGGCTGATCACAACCACGAACCCACGCGGGACGCGTCGTTTGACAGCGCTCGGTCCAGCCAGCACGAGCGAAGCGGTATCGACAGTCGCACGCGGACCGGGTCGACGACGACCATTCACGCCCGTCCGAACAGTGCACTGGGAATCACGAACATCCCGGAAGAACTGGCTCTGCCACCGTCCAGCGTCGTCAATCCCCGCTTGAAGACTTACCCGCGCTACCGTGTCAGCGTCGCGGAGTACGTGACGTTCCACGAGCAAGGCTTCCTGATTGTCCGTGCTCTGGTTCCGCCAGAAGATATCGATGAGCTGCGCGCCCACGTCGACGATCTGATCTACGGGCGCTGCGACGTTCCCGGGCTCGAGCCGCCACCGCCTGGCGCTTCGATCCTCGAGATCGAGCGGCGGTACCTACGCATTCATATGCTCCATCGCGTGCTCGAGATCCACGAGCGGTTCCTGCTTCATCCGCGCATCCTGGATGTGCTCGAGGCCTTGATCGGCCCGGACGTGATGGCCATGCAGACAATGCTGTTTATCAAGCCACCGGGGGGAGATGGTCAGGGATACCACCAGGATGCCTACTACATCCCGACAGTGCCGGATACTCTCTGCGGCGCCTGGCTGGCGATCGATCGGGCCGACGAAGAGAATGGCTGTCTCTGGTTCACCGTCGGTTCGCAGCATGAGCCGATCTACCCGACGACCGATAACCGCGGACGAAACCACGGCGATACCCTGGCCGATCTGGAAGCCGTCGAGAACGTCAGTCACACCGACGAGGAGGTCAACACGCTCTCGCGGATCGCAAGGAAGTATTCGGGGCGAGAGGTCCCGGCGATCATGGAGCCCGGCGACGTCGCGTTCTTCGGCGGGCATATCATCCACCGCTCACACCGGAACCGCTCCGCCACTCGGTTCCGTCGGTCGTTCGTCGGCCACTACGCAAACGCGAGGTCGTATACGCGCTGGGGCTCGCGTACGGGCGAGCAGACGAATCACGTGCACATCCTCGCTCGCGGTTCGACACACCTTCCCTACGGGCTACCCCGCTTCGGGACTCCGTGTGCTGCGAACCAGCCGCGCCCGGACGACGGCGCGGCTGGCAGCGACATGATGGGCATGATGGGCGAGGACGGCATGATGGAGATGGTACCGGTCGCGCCGGAGAGAAACGATCCGTCGGCCCACGCGGATTGAGCGTCGTCCGGGGTAGGGCTCACGCCTCATCCTCGACGTTGTACCGCGTGGCCCGGAAAGGCTGTCGACCGGGCTTCCGGCGCCGCGATAAATCCGTGCAGGCGTCGTTGCTCGACTACTCGGTACCCGCGCCAGCTCCCTCGCCCAGACGCGCGGGAGCACTCGTCTCGACCGACGGTCGTGATTCGCGCGTCGTGTAGAGCCGCCACGCGGCCAGGGCCAGAGCAAGCACAAACACGACGATCGAGGTCAGCTGCGCCTGCTTCAAGCCAAACCCGACCTCTGGCTCGCTGTACCGCAGGAAGAACACAAGGAACTGCGTGACGGCATACCCAAGCAGATAGATCGTTCCCAGGAGTCCCGGCGTCTTCAGGCGGTATCGCAGGGAAAAGAGGATGCCAAGCAGGATCAGGTCGCAGATCATCTCATAAACGGCGGCCGGCTGATACGGAATGGTATGACTGGGCGCAAAGGAGTTCGGGTTCGCGTAGATCACGCCCCAGGGGAGATTCGTCGGCGCTCCGAGGATGTCACCGTTGATCAGGTTACCCACGCGTCCGAACATCTGCCCGACCGTGGCGAAGATAGCCGCGCCGTCGAAGAGCGACCAGAACGAGATCTTCTCGCGCCAGCACATCACGAGCAGCGTGAGTATCACCGCCCCGATCGCTCCATAAAAGGCCATTCCGCCTTCCCAGGTGGCAATGATTCTCCACGGCTGTGCGATGAACGGTTCCAGCGGCTGCTGGACAACGTAGAAGAGGCGCCCCCCGATGATCCCGGCCACGATACAGGGACCCAGGACCGACCAGACCTGATCGTCGGTGATTCCTCGCGTGCGGACGTATGGCAGCGCTACCTGAACCCCGGCGATAATGCCGACAACATACATCAGCCCATACCAGCGGATGGCCAGCGGCCCAAGCTGGATCAGCACCGGATCGATATTCAGAACAATGGCTGCGATCATGATCGCTACACCTGGCGGAAGATTTACTGTGACCATGATACACGGTTCGCACGGGTCCCGTAAAATGCGCTCCGGAGGGTATTTCTCCCTGGCGCCACGCGAGATGGATTGCGCCGGGACGACCGATCGTGTCGCGACGCCCCGGAGACATTCGGGTGCGAGCGCCGAGGCATGATCTCACAAAAACGAAATGCCCAAGAAACCTCTCGGCCTCTTGGGCATTCCTGCGGATGAGCACCTCAAGACTGTTGCCGGCGATTCACCTGGCGGTGATCGTTATCCCGGAGGATGCGCTCGGCGTGGTCTCAACGGCCGTCTTAGCCTCCACCACTTCAGCGCTCGTGCTTCATCCGACGTCGTCATCCTAGCACGGGACCGGCTTATATGCAATACCCTGTACATTAACATTTCATTAAAGTTCGTGTCCCGTGTCTCATACCGCTACCCCGTGGCCCCTGCCGTCGATCGCGGCCGAATGACCGGACCTCTCAGTGCGCGCGCCCGCTCTCTTCAACCTGGCGCAACGTCGCCACGTCGGCACCGGCGCGCACCATCTCTTCGATCGCACGCTCGGAGTCGTGCGGCTGCAGATTCACACCACGCGAAGCGTCGGCCAGGAAGGTGGCGCGGAACCCCTGGGCCAGCGCATCCAGGACGGTCGACCTCACACAGTAGTCGGTCGCCAGGCCGCCGACGAAGACGTGCTCGACTCCGCGCTCACGCAACGCCTCCGCGAGCGGAACCCGGTCCCCCACCTTCGCCTGGAATGCCGAGTATGCGTCCTCCTCCGGATCGGCCCCCTTGCTGACGATCACCACGTGAGGCGCGTTGACCGGGAGCTGCAGGTGGGGATGGAACTCCGCCCCGGACGTCCCCTGCACGCAGTGGATCGGCCAGATGCCGCCGTAGTCGCGGAAGTGACGTGATACACGCGGGTGCCAGTCGCGCGACGCGAAGACCGGCGCTCCTCGTTCAACGAATGCTCGAATGTACTCATTCAGGACCGGTACCACCGCGTCGCCATCGGGCACGGCCAGCGCACCGCCTGGGCAGAAGTCGTTTTGCACGTCGACGACAATCAGCGCATCGTGAGCCATGGTTCCTTCCTCCTCTTGCCGCCCATGGCATGATACCATCACACTGGCCAGTGATGAGGAGCCCGGGCTATGGCCCCACGGGGCGAGCCCTCCGAAGCAATGGAGCGTGTACGATGACCCTGGTGCTAACGACCGATCCTCCGCCAACAGCAGACCTCGTTGTCATCGGCGGCGGTGTCCTTGGAGCGGCAACCGCGTTCTACGCCAGTCGAGCAGGTCTGCGCACGGTCGTCGTCGAGCGGCGACCGGTCCTGTGTTCTCTGACCACGCCTGTCGCCGCGGGCGGATTCCGTCTTCAGTTCGATAATCGCGAGGAGACCGCGCTGGTCCGAGAGAGTCTCGAGACCTTCGAGAACTTCGCGGAGGTGACCGGCCTCCGCGGTTACGACCTGCGTCTGCAGAAGCAGGGCTACCTCTTTGTCACGACCGATCCCCCGACCGCGCGCCGCCAGGCCGAACGGGTTGCGTTGCAGCAGTCCTGGGGCGTCCACGACGTGGAGCTGCTCAAGGGCAGTGAAGCCCGGTACCGTTTCCCGTACCTGAGCGAACAGATCATTTCGGCGCGCTACCGCGCGGGCGACGGGTTCGTCGATCCCAAGCGGCTGACGTATGGCTACGCCCGGGCGAGCAATGCCACGTTCCTGGTGTCGACGTCGGCGACCGGCTTCCAGCTCGCCGGGGGACGGATTGCAGGGGTGCAGACCAGCCGGGGAGACATCGCGACGAACGCCGTCGTCATCGCTGCAGGCCCGTTCACCGGTCAGGTCGCTCGCCTCGCGGGCCTCGATTTTGGTCTGTCGGCGGTGCGGCGTCACCGGCTGGTCATGCCCGAGGTTCCCGAGGTTCCCTCCGACGCGCCATTCGTGATTGACGAGGATAATGGCGCGCACTGGCGACCGGCCTTCCAGGGCGCCTACCTGGTGTTCACCGATCCTTCCACGCCGCCCGGCGACCCTCTCTGGAGCGTTCCCACGGATCCCGAGTTCGTCTTTCTCCTACTCGACCCGTCGAGCGAGCACACCGTCGCGCGGGCCTGCCCGTTCTGGCGCGCGGTCTGGGAGCGTGGCACTGATCACTGGGTGCTGCAAGCGGGGCAGTATACCTATAGCCCCGATCACCGTCCGATCCTGGGTCCTACTCCGATTCCGGGCCTCTATCTCAACGCCGGCTACAGTGGACACGGCGTCATGGGAAGCGCGGGCGGTAGTCGACGCGTCGTCGACCTGCTGCTTGGACGGGCGGATCCAGCGACCAATCCGTTCCGCTGGGATCGACCGATGACGGCACACGCCTTCGACGTGATCTGATCAACTCGAGGATCCCGAGACGGGTGACGATCGCAGGCCCTAACCGGATCATTCCCACTCAGTGTGGAACGTGCCCGGACGGTCGATCCGCTGATATGTATGTGCGCCGAAGAAGTCTCGCTGGGCCTGGATCAGATTGACTGGAAGTCGCTCCCGACGGTAGCTGTCGAAGTACGCCAGCGCGGCACTGAACGCCGGGACCGCGATCCCACGGCTGATCGCTTCCTGAATGAGCTGGCGCAGCGCCGACTGGTGTCGATTGATCGCCTCGCTCATTCCGGCATCCACGAGCAGGTTCACCAGATCCGGGCTGCGACGGAATGCCGCCTGGATCGAGTCCAAAAGCTTCGCCCGAATGATGCACCCGCCTTTCCAGATCCGCGAAATCTCGGAAAGGTTCAGGTCATACCCGTACTCGTGCGACGCCGCTCGCAGCAGCGCCAGTGCCTGGGCGTAAGCGAGGATCATCCCGCCGTAGAGTGCTGCGCGAACCACCTCGACGAAATCACGGCCCAGTGGCGCAGCCCCCTCGGTTGGACCCGACAGGATCTCTGCCGCTGCCACGCGCTCGGCCTTCAGCGCCGAGATGTTGCGAGCCGATACCGCGGCGTCGATGGCCGGAATCGGTACGCCCAGGTCGAGCGCATCCTGCGACGTCCACTTGCCCGTGCCCTTCTGACCAGCCTGATCCAGGATCAGATCCACCAGCGGCTGCCGTGAATCTGGATCGACGTATGCAAGGACCTTGGCAGTAATCTCGATCAGGTACGACTGGAGCTCACCCTCGTTCCAGCGGGCAAAGATGTCCGACAGCTCCCGGGCATTCAGCCCGCACGCGGTGCGAAGTAGATCGTACGCCTCGGCGATGAGCTGCATCACCGCGTACTCGCAACCGTTGTGGACCATCTTCACGTAGTGCCCGGCCGACCCGGGGCCGATGTAGGTACAGCAGGGTCCGTCGGGAACCTGGGCGGCAATCGCGGTGAGAATCGGCTCGATCAATCCGTAGGCCTCCCGCGGACCGCCAGGCATAATGCACGGCCCGTTCAGCGCGCCCGCTTCGCCACCGCTCACGCCAACTCCAAAGTACGCGAGGCCGGCCGCTGCCATCTCCTTCGAGCGTCGGTCCGTGTCTTTGAAATACGAGTTGCCACCGTCCATCACCACGTCCCCAGGCGAGAGATGCGGACGCAATTGCGCCAGTACCTCGTCGACCGCGGCGCCCGCTTGCACCATCAGGAAGATGCGCCGGGGGCGCGCGAGCGAGGCGACAAAGTCTCTCACGTCGAAGGTTGGGTGGATCTTTTTGCCCCTTCCTGGTCCCTCGACCAGCTCACGAGTCCGCTGCGCCGTTCGGTTGTAGACCGACACGCTGAAGCCGTGGTGCTCCATGTTGAGGACGAGGTTCTCGCCCATGACCGCGAGACCAATCAGGCCGATTGTACTTGGTTCCACTGTAGCCGCCTCTGTATCCCTGGATTTCTGCGCCGGTGTTCGTTTCGCGCATTCGGGAGGCGGACGTGACGATGCATCGAGCGATACGGCTCACGGTTTCCGCCCCACGCGTCGCTGCGGACAAAGTGCCTGGCCCCGGGGCTGGGAGGCACCAGCCGCGTCCTACAGTATAACACCCGAGGCACGTGCACCTGGCGAAGGACCGTTGGCGCAGAATCCCCTGGATAGCAGCCACAACGTCCGGGACGGCATCTAGCTGGTCGGGGAACGTCGTGCCGAGGTTATGGCTTGAATACTGTGTCCGTGGGGCCGGGGGCCGGTCCGGCGAGATCGGACGAGGAGCGAAGCGGAATCTCCGGCCGCTCGAAGGCTTGGGCACCAGGAAGTTTCAAGACGACCGATTGCGCGGCGGAAACGCGTGGCAGGCTGATCGTCAGCTCGCCGTTCTCGTAGATCACCGTCGCCAGGTCAGGTCGGACTGCGTGTGGCAGGCGAATTCGACGATACCAGTTTCCCAGGTAGACTTCGTGCCGGACGCGCTGCTCGGGTGTCTCTTCGACGGAACGGTGCGTGCTGATCGTCACGATCCGCTGAGCTGCCCTGACGTGAATCTGATCCGGGGTGAACCCCGGCAGATGTGCTCGTAGCTCGATGCGATCTGGCAAGACGTCCATATTCACCGGGAGCAAGCGAGCGCCGGTTTGTTCTTCGACTGCGATTGGCCACAGCCACGCTCCAGCGACCCCCCGCGTTCGGCGCAACGCCATCACGCACCTCCGCTCCTGTGTTACCCCTGGGACGAGAAGGTGGCATTCATCGTGCCGTCGAAAGGTTCACGCTTAGCGGCCAGCGGTTCCCGCTCCACCGGTTTCGCGAGCCCCACCCGGCCCCGCAGCCGGCATGAACTCGGTCCAGAACTCGTTGAAGCTGTAAAACTTACGCCCGCTGGGGACGCTCTGGAAGTAGGTTCGCGGGATGTTGGGGAAACGCTGCATAAGCTCTTCTTTTGAGAATCCCTGGGACCAGTTCAGGCTCTGTAGCTCAGTGCGCCAGCGTTCCATCTCGTGTGGAAACATTGGCGTGATCCTCCCATCGATCGTCGAGCCGGCGGTCGCGTGAGCCGCCCGCTCGAAGCGTCCGTCGCAAGGAACGTGCCCGGAATCGCCAAATCCGTCCGAGTCTGGTCCCTGGTCGCGCGGGGAGCGACACCTTCGAGCGTCACCATCAGCTCGTAGCGTGACGATCTCCCTCAACGGGCGACGTCTCGTCCCGAGCTCAATGCCTGGACCTCCTCCCAGGTAGGCAAACCCTCCACGTCGCCGCTAACGCTCATGGCGCACGCTCCGACGATCGCCCCTAGCCGCATCGACTCGGCCAGACTCCATCCGCGGAGCTGACCGCTGAGAAATCCCGCCGCAAAGCCGTCGCCAGCTCCCACCGGATCGACGACCCGTTCCAGGCGAAAAGCCGGTACACGGACCACGCCGTCGTCGCTCAGTCCGAGCGCTCCTTCGGGACCAAGCTTGACCAGCACCAGTCGGGGGCCAAGTCGTCGGATCTCCTCGGCCGCGCGAAGCGGATCAGACTCACCCGTCAAAAGCTCGGCTTCGTCAGCGCCGGGCAGAACCTGATCACAATGCGGCAGTAGCGCGCGCAGAGTTCGACGGCAGGTGTCGATGTCCCAGAGGCGCAGGCGTACGTTCGGATCGAATGAGACCAGGGCACCGGAGCGGTGCGCGAGATCCATCGCGGTCAGGACCGTCTCGTGGCAGGAGGACGACAGTGCCGAGTTGATCCCACTGACGTGAAAGTAGCGGACACCTCGGAAGTAATCCGGATTCAGGTCGGCCGGGGTGAGGTAGCTTGCCGCGGAGCCGCGGCGATAATAGATCACCTTGCGTGCGCCAAGCTCTCTCCGTTCCTTGAATGCCACCCCGGTCGGATGCTCCGGATCGAAGATCACCTGAGAAACGTCCACGCCCTCGCCGCGCAGGAAGTTGCGGATGTACAGACCGAACTCGTCGTGTCCGAGGCGACTGATCCAGCCGGCCTGATGTCCCAGTCGAGCAAGGCCAATGGCGACGTTTGCCTCGGACCCGGCGACGTGCTTGCGAAACAGCTCGATGCCCCGTAGCGGCCCATTTTCGGTCGCCACGAGCATGACCATCATCTCCCCCAGGGTAATGACGTCCACGGACTCCTCACAATCACCTGACCCGGTCGGTGTACACAAAAAACGCCCCGGTCTGATGACCGGGGCGCGAAACTGACATCGATCAGGACGCTTTCTCGGAGACTTCCTTCTTAGCCGCCGTCGAATCGGCGTGCTTGTCTTCCTTCTTTTCGTCGATCTCCGAGTTCATCGAGCTCTTGAACTCCCTGATCCCGCGTCCAAGAGCACCACCCACGTCGCCTAGCTTACCTGGTCCAAAGATCACCAGTGCAATGATCAGGATGAGCACCAGGTGCCAGGGCTCAATGACGCCCACTCCCATGACCCTTCATTCTCCTCTCTGAAAAGATGCCTGCCCTGTCTTTTCTACACGATCCGACAAGGAGTCGCAACGTTTCTGGCTCACGTGCGACGAGACACTGCACTGCGACCTTCCCGGATCAGCCACCGTCATTATACCCTAACCGTGTCCCAACGTATAGTATCGTTCGCCATTGATGGCCGGTTTTTTCAGGGCACGTCCTCGGGACCGTGATCGACGTGCGCGTTATAGAACACCTCGAACTTTTGGAGATCGAACGTGGCATAAGACTTCTGGAAATCCCAGGACACTGCCATCGCCTGGGCGTGATTCGGAAGTCCCGAATAGGGCGTTGCGAGCAGCTTCACCTCGTTGTACTTGTCCTTGGGAAGCGACGTGAATGCCTGACGAAGCTGATCCACGACCGATGGGCAGCCATTCGGGCAATCATACAGCAGGACAACTCCACCGTGCTCGAGGTTATGCACCCAGTACCCCGGAGCAACCGTATCAGTGTACACGCCCCAGGGCTTTGGCTCCGGATAGTGCGGGCCGGACGCTGGAGGATTCTGCCGATACACGATTGCACTCCCTTCGCTGACGTGGTTGCGTCCTTCGTCTGGAACCTGCACGCCCAGCAGATCCTGCTGACTCTCGTTCGCCTGCGTGGATCCTGGCGTGGTTGGCGATATCGTACTGCCTGGGCGCATCAGAAAGTAAATCCCGGCAGCGACGATGAGAACCACGACCACGCCCGCGACGATACCCGCGACATATCGGCGGGGAACCGGTTGCCGGGCGCGTGGTATCGGCCTGGCGCTGGGAACGCGTGCCGGCCGACCATCTGCCCGATCGGCCGGGCTCGGCGGACGGCTCGCCACCGCGGTCGGCCGAGACGAACTTGGTGCCGAGGAACGACTCGACTTGTGGTGGCGCTTCTTCGCCATCGCTCGCACTGCTCCTGTCCTCAGAATGGTGGAGGTAGCTTAGCACACCTGCGCGGCCCAGTACATTATAGGGCAATGCGACACTCGATGGATGGAACGCAATTTGCCCGTCCCGACCTCCGACCCTGGGTCCGAGGAGGCGACCTCGATGGCGACCCTGCGCAGCGACGCCGAAGTCCGTCAAGACGTTCTCGACGCGCTCAACGCCGACATGCGTGTCGATGCCTCGCGCATCGACGTTGACGTGACAAACAACGTCGTCTTTCTCCGCGGGGTTGTCTCCACCTACTTCGAGAAGCGAACTGCAGAAGGCATCGTGCGTCGGATCAAGGGTGTACGCGACGTGGCCAACGAGCTACGGGTCTTTCCGGCGCAGCCTCGATCAGACCAGGAGATCGCCGACGACGTGCGCGCGGCCCTGGCGTCGGACGTCTGGGTCGACGAGCGGACCATCGAGGTCACCGTCTCTAACGGCGTCGTCTACCTGTCTGGTACGGTCGACAGCTACCCGGCAAAGGCTCACGCCGAGGCGGCTGCCTGGGGTATTGCCGGTGTCCTGGACGTGGTGGACAATCTCACGGTCACCCCACCGTCCGCACGTACGGACGCCGAGATCGCCCGGGAGGTTCGTTCGGATCTCGACAAGAACCTCCGCCTCCCGCCGGATGCGATTTCGATCGAGGTGCGGGGCGGTACGGTGTTCCTGCGCGGTTCGGTGGTATCGCTCGAGCAGAAGTGGCTGGCTGACGAGATCGCGTGGTGGACAACCGGGGTCCGCGACGTCGTCAACGAGCTGAAGGTCGCTCCCACCGCAGCAAATGCTGGAGGTTCTTGATGACTGACTCGGTCCGAAGCGACGAGGTGATCGCTGCCGACGTTCGCGACACGCTGAACTGGGATACCAGGATTCAGGCAGGCAATATCCAGGTCGAGGTCCTCGACGGGATCGTGACGCTGAGCGGAAACGTGCGGCTGCTCGCCGAGCGTAGCATCGCCGCTGCCGACGCGTGGCGAGTCAAAGGCGTCCGACAGGTCATCAACGACATCGCGGTGAGCCCCGCGGCCGATCGCACCGACGCTGACATCGCCGCCGACGTCGAAAATGCCCTGAGATACGATAACCGCGTAGACAGCAGCGACGTCGTCGTTCAGGTCGCCGGTGGGGTAGTCACGCTCTCTGGCGTTGTCGGGAGCTCGGACGAGCGCCACGCCGCTGAGGAGGACGCTTGGTACACGCCCGGTGTCGTCGCCGTGGAGGACCGCATCGACGTCTCCCCCTCCAAGCAGCGGCCGGACGAGGAGATCCTCGCCGCCGTACGCAACGCCCTGACACGCGACGCCCGCATTACCGATGCAACGCGTATCAGCGTCGCGGTCGATCGGGGGAAGGTCACCCTGCGCGGTGGAGTCGATCGCGCCGTCGAGCGTCAGGCAGCCGAGGAAGATGCCTGGTTCACGGCGGGCGTCGTCGCGGTGACGAACCTTCTGGTCATTAGCCCTCTCATTCCTCAGTCCTGACCTGTGCTATAATCCGGCCGCGATGAATCCAGAAAACGTTGGCGGCACTCTACGACGGACGAGCCCGCCCGTGGTCGTGCCTGACGAAGTCGAAGATGAGGCCCACGAAGAAGAGCAGCGGGTGGCCATCACCTTAAGCGTTGGCGACGGATTCAAGTTTGGCTGCGGCATGATCCTCGCTGGCATCGCGTTCTACTTCGTGCTGATCATCATGGTCGCAGCTGCGCTCTTGCTCGCCGAGATCTTAAACCTACCGCTTCCATTTGGCCTGTCCGGATGATGGGGCGATCGACGGAGTGCCCCGGTCGTCGCGACGGCGCGTGATTTCTTCGCCCTGGGCACGCGCAGCCGAGCCTCGAGGCTCCGCCCACGTGGACGTGCTTCCCTGAGGTCAGCACCGGCCGAGGGTGCCGAGGCTCCGCGCACCCGCGCCCGTCAGGCTGCAGAGGCGGCTCAAAAAATCGATGCGCGAAACGCCTCGGACCACTATAATGGTCGAGAAGAGATGCGGAGCTCCGCGAGGACGAGGTCATGCAGATAATTGCACCAGCCCGGGTCAAGCGCCCCTTGGTCGACTCTTACGGCCGATTGATCGAAGACCTCCGCATCTCGATCACGGATCGGTGCAATTTTCGATGTCAGTACTGCATGCCGGCGGAAGGTCTTCCCTGGCTCCCGAACGATAAGGTCCTGACCGACGATGAGATTGTACGTCTGGCACGGATCTTCGTCCGGAACGGCATCAAGGAGATTCGCCTTACCGGCGGCGAGCCGACCGTCCGCCCGAGCCTTCCGAACATCGTCCGCCGACTGAGCGAGCTTCGGAGCGAGGGCCTCGAAAGCCTCAGCCTCACGACGAACGGCGTTCTCCTCGACAAGCTGGCTGGAAAACTCGCCGACGCCGGCTTGACCCGGATCAACGTCAGCCTCGATACCCTCGTTCGGGAGAAGTTTCATCGGATTACACGCCGCGACTGCCTGGACAGGGTGCTGCGTGGACTCGAGACGCTCGAGCAGTACCCGACGATTCGGCCCATCAAAGTCAACGTCGTGGCGATGAAGAACTTCACGGAAGACGAGATTCTGGATTTTGCGCGGTTTGCCCGGTCCAAGCCATACGTCGTACGCTTCATCGAGTACATGCCCCTGGATGCGGACGGGAACTGGAAGCGGGAGCAGGTCCTGACCGGCCGTGAGATCTTCACCGTTATGAATGCGTGGAAACCTCTTGTCCCGATCGAGACCGAGCCAAGCTCCACCTCCCGCCGTTACCGGTTCGTCGACGGCATCGGCGAGGTCGGCTTCATCAACCCGGTCAGCGAGCCATTCTGCTCGACCTGTAACCGCGTGCGCCTGACCGCGGACGGGCAGATCCGGACCTGTCTGTTCTCGATCGACGAGTGGGATCTGGCGGGCCCCCTGCGCGCGGGCGCGACCGACGATCAGCTCGGCGAGATTATGCACCGGGCGGTAGCTCACAAAGAGCTCAAGCATAAGATTAACGAGGGAGCGGCGTTCCAGCGCGCATCCCGAAGCATGTCACAAATCGGCGGCTGACGACACCCTACTTTTTCCCGCGGCCGCCGAGTCCCCCGAAGAACCAGCTCGAGAACTGGTCACGCGCGCGCGGAAGCTCGACGGCCGGGGCATCATTCGAGGGCCCGATCCCCAGGTGCCAGGATGCGCGAAGCTCGCGCGCCGCCTCCAGGGCTTTCTGAAGCTCGTCCGGATTCTCGTCGAGCATCCGTCCGAATGCGCCGAGCTGATCCTGGAATGCCTGGATCCAGCCGCGCAGCACGGAGCGATTGACCTCCAGCTGCACGCGCTGCTCATCAGGATCGAGCATCGACAGCTCGGTCGCCGTGCCAAATGCCGGGCCGGCCAGTCGCTGCCCATCGCGCCACGACGGACTCGACCCGGTGACGGCCATCAGCGCGGCCGCGACAAGGGCGGGTACCTGACCAACCGCTGCCACGTGGCTATCGTGCTCGACCGGATCGATGAACAGAGGCTCGGCCCCCAGCACCTTGACCATCCGAATCACCTGATCTACCGCCTCGGCCGAGGCGCTCGAGGCCGCGACGAGACAATACGTTCGACCCTGGAAGAGCGTCGACGAAGGCGTGCGCACGCCCCCCACGGTCCCCACAATCGGATGCCCACCGACAAAGCTCGCACGGCCGTCAAATGACTTCTCGGCCCAATCGAGCGTCGGCGCTTTCAGACTGGCCGTATCCGTCACGATGCAGCCAGGTTCGAGAAATTCCGACATCTGCGAGAATAGCTTCTCCATCGCGCGTAGCGGCGTCGCGACGACGACGAGGCTCGCTCGCTCCAGGGCGGCCGGAAGATTCCACTCCGCTCGGTCGACTGCCCCCAGCTTCTTCGCCTCCATTGCGCGGGCATGCTCGAGATCGTGTCCAACGATCTCGAAGCTTGCCTTCCGCTCCTTCAGTGCGAGACCAATAGACGTTCCGACGAAGCCTGTCCCAATGATTGTCACGCGGCTCATGGATTCTCCTTCCTGGCAGACGTCGGACCCCAGCGTCGGCGTATCCCGATTCTCGCGTGCCGTCGAGCGAGGAAAGGTCTCGCCATCAGGACACTCCATCTGGGGAGGAACGAGTGACAAGTAGTTGAGCGATGTGTCGGACTCGGCATCGGCTCAAACGTATCGACTATCACTCACCGCCTCTTGCATACACCTCCGCGGGATAGCTCGTCCCGCGCCGCACCGAAGATCGGAATGCTTCCTGGCTGACTCGAATCGCGGCGCTACATCCGACCATCGTAATCATACAGCAACCGGCTGAGATGGTCGTCGCCGGGAGAGTCGTGCCCGCCGATCAAGCAGACGACGCGCGCGTTGCTGCCAGCCCGCTCGGCGGCTCGCGCGCCGATCACCGCGTGATGCGCGGCCAGGTAGAACGGGCGACACCAGGCCGGACGCTCGGGCGCGGCAAGCCAGCTCGCGAAATTTGGGCTGAGCAGCCGACACAGCGCAAATGTGACGCGGTAAGGGAGCGGCAGCTCCCCAAAAGCCTTGCCGACGTCGTGGAGAAGTGCCGCGCGAAGAAGATCCGGGTCGACGTGCCCATCATTCACGAGTCGTCGGCACAGGTCGAGGCTATGACGCTGGTCGGCTACGCGCATTGACAGGAAAAGCGCGCGTTCCGCGGGGCAGAGATAGCGCTCGAGGATCGCCAGCTCGGCCGGATCCACCCGCGCGGAGAGAACGCCGAAGAAACGCCGAACGAGGTGGGGAAGGCGCGCAATCGGCTTCACATCGTCCCAACGATCACGTGCAGAATCGGCCCGGCGAAGATGTCCAGAATCCTGCTCAGAATGCCCGGCGCCATAAAGACCAGGAGAATCAGAACGCCAGGACCCCACGGCTCGAGCTGGGCCAGCTTGTACGCCGGTCTGGTCGGCAGGATGCCGAGCAGGACGCGATAGCCGTCGAGAGGCGGAATCGGAATCATGTTGAAGATCGCCAGGACTACATTGACCAGGATATAGATGCCAATCAGTCGCGTCGGCAGGACTCCCAGGCGCAAAAGCTGCGCTCCGACAACCGCCTGGAGGATATTGGAGACCGGTCCTGCCAGGGCGACGATGGCCATGCCGAGCAGCGGACCATTCGGCATCGACCCGAGGGGCCCACGACGCAGGTTAATCGGGTTGATTGGAACGGGCTTTCCCCAGCCAATCCCGTACCCGAAAAGGCTCGAGACGATCAGTGCGATCGTCCCGGCCGCGTCGAGGTGGGCAATCGGGTTCAGTGTCAGCCGTCCCATGGCACGCGGCGTCGGGTCGCCAAGCTGATCAGCCGTGAAGGCGTGGCTTGCCTCGTGGATCGCCAGGCCGATCAGCAAGGCAAGCGCGAAGTAGACGATCTGGACGGGATCACGAAGTATCACGCGTCTCTCACTCACAAGTATCGAATAGCTGCATTCATTATACTACGCCTGTCGTACTCCCACCCCGCGCCGACGCAGTCGAGCGACGATCTGGTGTGGAGCGGTGGACCCACGGGGCAGCAGGCCAGAGAAGCGGGCCAGGCTGCGCGTTCGGAGGCTCCTCGATCGTCCCAGCACAGTGCCGTTGACGTAGTCTTCCCAGGGTGCTAAGGTGCGCAGCAAACCACCGCTTCTCCCGTCACGGAGGCGCACGCATGATCGTCGATTCGCACCTGCACATCTTCCCTTTCCTCGACGGACCCTGCGGCTTTCCCTCCCGCGCCGAGCACATCCAGCGCCTGCAATACTACGTGGTGGGACACGGACAGCCAGTACGGCGCCTTGCCGACGATGCGGTCGTCCCGAACGGGTCGCTGCAGCTATTCGATGCGACGGCGCGCGGACCGGAGGGGCTCGCGGACGTGAACTTTCGAGTGACCAAGAACGGGCGGTTCGAGTGGACCCAGGACGGCGAAGACCGCTACATCCACTTCATGCCGCCGAGCCTCGCCACCAACGAGGCGTCCGCCGAGGCGATGCTCGCGCAGATGGCCTACGTCGGCGTCGACGTCGCCGTTCTCCAGAATGCGCATCTCTACGGGCGCCTGAACGACGAGTTTGCCGACGCGGTTCGACGTTTCCCCGGCAGATTTGTCGGCCTCGCCGAGGTCGACGAGCCCCGCGCGCACACTGCCGAGGAGATCGAGTCGCTGCGGCACGCCGTTCACGATCAGGGTCTGCGCGGCCTGTACTACGCGAATCGTGGATTTCTTTGGGATCACTTCCAGCACAGCTTTGACGACGAACGGTTTGACGAGTTCTGGAACACCGTCGCGGACCTGGGGATCGTGGTCTTCTGGGAGCTGTTCGGTATCCCCCAGCATACGCGCCAGACGTTTCTCGCCGAGGTCGATCGCCTGCTCCGCTGGCAGAACCGCTTCCCGACGATTCGCTCGGTGCTGACCCACGGTCTCGGCGCCGACCTGATTCTGAATCCTCCCTGGCCGATCGAGTGCCTTTTCCGCGACGAGCGGATCACCATCGAGGTTCTCTATCCAATCGGCTGGGGACGGAATCACGAATATCCGTACGTCGAGCTGCGGCCGGTCATCCGTGAGCTGTACCGCCGGGTTGGGCGCGAGCGGCTCTGCTGGGGATCCGACATGCCGAACGTCGAGCGCAACTGCACCTACCGGCAGTCGCTGGAGTATCTGCGCCGGTGTGCCGACTTCATTCCACCATCCGATCTCGACCTGATCCTGGGCGATAACCTTGCTCGCCTGTTCATGCTGGGACCGAGCTGACCGGTATCATGCTCGAAACGCCCGGACATCCGGTCGAAGGGGGCGCGGAGGAGAGATAGATGGTCGAACACCGAGACGAGCTGCTGCAGCACTATCGGCAGATGCGCGCGGAGCTACTATCCGCCATCGAGGGCCTTGACGACGACAGGTTGACCGAGTCATCGCTCGATGGCTGGTCGGTCAAAGACCACCTGGCGCACATCGCGCTGTGGGATGATCTTCGAGCGAGCGAGATCGGACGCATATCTGCCGGCTACGGCGCTGCCTGGGCGATGTCTGACGAGCAGGCCGCGGCCTACAACGCGCTCGGGTATGCCCTGCGGCGAGATCTGTCGCTCGATCAGGTGCGATGGGAGCTTGCTGCTTCGCAGCAGCGCGTGCTTGACGCGATCTCCTCGGCCACGACGCGTGGGCTCGATCCCTCGCTCTACGGCGACGTCGCTCTTCGGAGCACGCACGAGGCCGAGCACACGGAATGGATCAAACGCTGGCGTCGTGCGAGAGGCATTTCCTGACTGTCAACTGGGGCACAGGACGCGATCGCCAGCGATGGTGCGCCGCGGAGAACGCGATCAGCGAGTTGTGCCGGGCGCACCGGCCGTCGCGCGGATTCGTGACGGACGCCAAGAGCGCCCTTCAGCCTACGTCGACTGCAGCAGCGCGTCGACGAATTCGCGCGGGTTGAACGGCTCGAGATCGTCGATCTGCTCGCCAGTACCCAGATAGTAGACCGGCACCTTGAGCTCGCGAACGATCGGGAAGATCGCACCTCCCTTCGCTGTCCCGTCCATCTTCGCAATGATGAGACCGGTCAGCCCGGCTGCCTTCTGAAACTCGCGCGCCTGCACGAGCGCGTTCTGCCCCGTCGTCGCGTCCAGAACCAGGACCGTCTCCTGCGGTGCACCCGGATCTTGCTTGCTCAGTACCCGGTAGATCTTGCGTAGCTCTTCCATCAGGTTGAACTTGGTGTGCAGGCGCCCGGCCGTATCGACAATCAGGACGTCGGCATTGCGCGCCTTGGCCGCCTGCCATGCATCGTAGACGACGGCACCCGGATCCGAACCCGGCTGGTGGCTGACGACTGGTACCCCGGCCCGCTCGCCCCAGACTTTGAGCTGATCGATCGCCGCGGCTCGGAAGGTGTCCGCCGCTGCGATCATGCAGTCGCGACCACGCGACTCGAGGAAGTGCGCGAGCTTGGCAATGCTGGTCGTCTTTCCCACGCCATTGACACCGACGACCAGAATCGTCGTCAGCTCCCCGGTCGGAACGTCCATCGCGCCGTACGCCCCCTCCGCGCTGAGAATGTCGATCAGAACCTGCTTGAGGGCGTCTCGGGCGGCCTCACCTTCTTTGATCCGCTCGCGACGGACGCGTTCTTTCAGCGTGTTGACGATATATTCGGTTGTCGGAACTCCAACGTCGGCCCGGATGAGCAGTTCCTCTAATTCGTCCCACAGATCCTCGTCGACCTGCCGGCGAGCGAACAGGTCGGATACCTGGCCGAAGACAGCATCACGAGTACGCCGTACTGCTCCTCCAAGACGGCGGAAAGGATCGAACACTGGGCTTCTCCAAATGGGGCTGTAAATACTTATTATAGCACGGTACCCTTCTCTGATTGACAGGCAAGCGCCATGCCGCTAAGGTTGTTTGCGAGGTTTACCGCGTGAACCCTGGCTGGAGGGGAAGTGGTGCCGAGAATCGCAGATCTGGTCAGCGGGATGAGGGTCGACGCCGCGTATCTCGCGGTCGTCGAAGCGCGAACACTCCTGAAGCGCGACGGAACGCCGTACGTGCGCGGTCGGCTCCGCGATGCGACCGGCACCATCGCCGCCGTCGCCTGGGATAATGTCGAGACGTGTCGGACCGAGATGATCGTTGGTCGGGTGGTCAAAGTACGTGGCCAGGTCGGTCGAAACTATAGCGGCGATGGCATCGAGCTGACTATCGAGAAGATCCGCCTCGCAGAACCGGACGAGTACGACCCGACTCACCTTCTGCGGTGCTCGACGCGCGACCGGGCTCAGCTTCTCGACGAGCTGCGCTGCATGGTCGATAGCTTGCGCCCGCCGTTGCGCGACGTGGTCCTCGCTGCAATCGAGCCGGAGATGGATCGCTTCGCACGATGGCCAGCCGCCGAGGAGGTTCACCACGCCTGGCTCGGCGGGCTGCTGGAGCACAGCGTCGAGGTTGCGCGGCTGTGCGAGGCGATTGTTCAGGTGATTCCCGGAGCCGATCGAGATCTCGTCGTCGCGGGCGCCCTGCTGCACGACGTGGGGAAGCTCGACACCTACCAGGTGGGAGCTGCTTTCGACGCGACCGACGACGGTCGCCTACTCGGCCACGTGCTCACCGGTTTTTACCGGGTCAGGAACGCCTGCACCGCGGCGTGTGCTCCACCCGATGTCGCCCTTCACCTCTTGCACATCGTCGCCAGTCATCACGGAACTCTCGAGCGCGGCGCGGCCCGCGAGCCGGCGACGCGCGAAGCGATCGTGGTACACTATGCTGACGAGTTGAGCTCTCAGCTCATGGAAGCAACCGAGGCCATCCGCGCTCAGCGTGATCCGTCGGCTCGCTGGACGGAGCGCGCGAAAGGGCTGAAGCGCGATATCTTCATTGGCACGCACCTGACGGAGTCATCGTGACCGTTTACGAAGCCGTTGGCGGTGAAGCGACCTTCATCCGCCTCGTCGATGCCTTCTACGCCGGGGTCGAGACAGATCCGATTCTGCGGCCGATGTATCCCGAGGATCTCGGCCCGTCCAAACGTCACCTCGCGCTCTTTCTGATGCAGTACTTTGGCGGCCCGCGCACCTACCTGAAGGAGCGGGGCCATCCCCGCCTGCGCGCGCGCCACCTTCCATTCCCGATCGATCAGGCGGCCCGCGACGCCTGGATGCGCCACATGACCGCCGCGGTCCGAAGTCTTGACCTGCCTCCCGCGGCGCAGGACGAGTTCCTCCGGTACTTCGACGAAGCGGCCACGTTCCTGATGAACCGCTGAACGGCCATCCTGGCATTACTCTTGCCCCCGGTCGCGCGACGTCAGGACCGGGGGCCAGTCGTACCCTCTGCATCTCCGACAAGCGACGCGACGCCGGGCCCTCGTCCTAGAATCATCTGGGACACGCTAGCGAATACTGATGGGAGGCAGTGATGGCTACGCAGGTGCCGGTTGAGCTGGACCGCCTGTTTGGACAACCAAGCTGGCTGGACCGAGTTGCAGATCCGGTCCAGCGAGTGGTCCAGGATTTCTTTGCCCGGCAGGGAAGATTCGGCCTCGAGATCCGCAACTTCCTCAACGGAGTGTGGCTCGGCCATCCTCTTCACGCGGCGATGACTGATGTGCCGGTTGGGACCTTTACGACCGCCATTGTACTGGACTATCTCAGCCTGCTGACTGGACGTCGGCGGCTGGCACGCGTCGCCGACCTACTGACCGGCATCGGCGTTGGCAGTGCCGCGACGGCAGCAGTAGCCGGCCTGGCCGATTACAGCAACATCGAAGATGAGCAGCGACGAGTCGGCATCGTCCACGCGTTCTTGAACGTGCTAGCTCTCACCTGCTACGTCGGGTCACTCCTGCGGCGTGGGACGAGAGATCGCAGCGGAGCCATTCCGCTGTCGACCCTCGGCTTCGCCTTGCTGTTCGCTTCTGCGGACCTCGGCGGTCGTATGGTCTATCACCTCGGTACGCTCGTGAATCGCCAGGCGTGGACGCAGGGCCCAGCGGAGTTCACCCCGGTGATGCCGTCGGCCTCGCTCGCCGACGGTCAGATGCGCACGGCTCGCGCGGGAACCATGGAGATCCTCGTCGCCCGCGTGCGGGGGCAGGTCTACGCCCTCGGCAACACCTGCACCCACTGGGGTTGTGCACTTTCCGAGGGACACCTCGAAGATACGTCAATCGTCTGTCACTGCCACGGCTCGCGTTTCTCTCTCACTGATGGCAGCGTGATCAACGGGCCAGCAAGCTCGCCGGAGATCAGCTTCGACGTGCGCGAGCGTAACGGCCAGATCGAAGTTCGTCAGCGGCCGTACTGATAGTCCCCGGGCCGCTCGACAGAGCTCGTATCCACGGCGGCCGGTGGCGCCGGCCGCCGCTCACGACGCCGAGCATCACGGGACAGCGCCGCCGCACGGGCCAGACAGACGTCCGCCGTTCTCTCGACGACGACGCGCCCACCGGCGGCTCGCCTTCGATCGCGGCTGATCGGCTATCGCGTGATTCGCGGGGCTTCGATGTGGAATCCATCGTCGTAGCTGGCAAACCCTTGCTCGACGATCAGCTCCGGCATGCTCGTCTGAGGCTCCGGTCCTCCGATGATCAGATACGCCTTGGATAACCGAGCGGTATCCGGATCGACCAGCACCCGAAGGATCGCCCACCGATCACGCAGGTGATGGTAGCTCAGCGCCTCTCCGTCAGGAGGAACCGCGTGCGCGGCCAGCGTTGGCTCCGGCTTGTCTCGCAGGAGATACCAGTGCTGAATCTCGTCGAATGAGAAGAAGTCGCCGAGCTTCGGAAACTCGAACTCGAACAGGAGCGATCGCCCGTCCGCGTCTTCGATCGCCCCGACCACGGTCGGCTCGGCATATCTCATCAAGGTCAGATACTTGTCGACCGTCAGGAAGCTGTTCAGCTTCATCTGCGGGCTCCCGGGCACCGCGAACCAGCCGTCGATGCGCTGGTAGTGCTTCGTTCCGATCGTGATCCACTCGTCGATGTCGCCATCTTCCGGGCTCTCCTGCCAGAACCACGGAATCACCTGAGAGACGTGGAAGCGATCGGGTGAGACGTAGGTGAACCGCCATCGGGCAATGACGTAGTCGAGGGCGCCGAGACTAGTTTGAGAGAAGTCGCGTACGGTCAGCCACGAGCGATACGAGGTGGCACGTTGCGTGGCCAGGACACAGCGACGCGCGTCTGGCTCTCCGTCGAGAGCCTCGACGAGATCGATCGACTCTGCTTCGAGAGAGATCTGGCTCAGCTTTTCCAGCCGCTCCTCGGCCTGAGCCAGTCGCAGCTTTTCGCGGACCTTCCGTTCGGCAGGATTGACCTGGCAATACGCTTCGAGCCGTGCCCGAGCATTCGAAAACTCCTCGATATCGAGGTATGCACGGCCGAGAATCTCCAGCAGCGTCAATCGGGCCCGATAGCTCAGAATTGGCAGCTCGTCCTCGCAGGCCTCCCGCACCAGTTCGTGCTGGCGTGCGTACTCCAGGAGCGACGAAGCAGCTACGGAGCGAGTCGTTATGTGCCGCAGATCCTCGACGGTGAGCGAGAAGGGCAACGTTCGCTTGATCCTCTCGATCTGGTCCGGTGCGCGCTTCTGAAGCTGGTCGAGAAAGCAGAGGTAGTCGAGATCTTCACGATTGGCGATCTCGGCCCGATCAAGGTCGCAGACAATCCCAGCGACCTTCGAGAGGCTGTCGACGACCTGCTTGCGTCGATTGGGATCTGGCTTGAACAGAAGAAAGCCAGATGACGGCTTCGCACGCAGCCACTCCTCGAGACGGGTGCGAATTCGATCCGGCCATTCCAGAACCTGAACGATCCGACGAACCGCGACCTTACTCGCGCTGACCGAGAATTCCGTCCAGAGGAGGTCGAGATCGGCTTCGTCCCGAATATCCGTGTGCAGGACGTCGACCTTTGTCTGAGTTGTCGCCTCCAGCAGGCGCGCAATCTGATCGCGCTGCGCGGCGAAGGCCTGGTCGCTTCTCGCAAGAGAGAGGAATCGCCTCGTCCCTTCATCCGCGACGTGCTCGAAGATACGCAGGACAAAGGTCTTCCCCACGGAGGTCGTATCGCGTGCGACAGCCTCATATTGCCGAAGGACCGCCGGGTGCAGCTCGGCGATGCGCGAGAAGAAGTAGATGGCTGAACGCGCTGCGTTCGCGTCCCGCAGGCCAGGCCCGCCGACAAAACAGGCTAGCGCCTCGCCTGCCAGGGTCGGCGAGCCGATGAGATAGTAGAAACTCCTGAACCGCTCGAACTCTTGCTGATCCATGAGCGTCGCGCACCTCCGAAGATCCGCGGGACTTGGCCCTGCAAGCTTATCCCTTACGACAACGTGGGATAGACCTTCTCGAGCTCGCTGGCCCCCCGGTCGCGGCCTAGTCGCGCGGCCGTCGCGACATCCGGACAGCGCGGCCCGGTGGCAGGACACTCAGACCAGCGCTTCCTGAAAGATCACAAGAATGTTGACAGCCACCAACCGGTCAGACCAGGCTCCGGTCGCGCCAGCCGTTCGAACGGAGGTCGTGTGCCCGAAGCGAGTTCCTAGATGCAGACTATCGTATTACAGGTCCACTGCATGTCAATAGTAAAATGCTCTACTCAGGGGCGCCGATACCTGCGACAATTCGCACCATTTTCCCCCACGCTGATGCGCAAAACTTTACCCATCCCGCGGTACGAGAGTATAGATTTTCCCGGCAGGCAAACGTCCTCGCCCTCGCCCGTGGAGCCTCGGCCACCCGCTCAGATGACCGGGCGCACCACCGGCCTCGTCGTGGAACGCTCAGGGCGGACCACCTTCGGTCGCTTGTTCCGCGACAAGGCGAGCGAGATCGGCCAGGTGAGGGTCGCGGCGCGCTGCTGTCTCCACCAGGTCGCGCAGCGCGCGGGCATCTTCCGCGGGTATCGGAACGAGTGTGGTCCCGTCTCGGGGCCGCGTACACGCCATCAGGATGAGGTTCGTCAGGCTATCCGGCGCATCCTCTGCCAGCACCACGTCGAGAAGCCGCTGGAACTCTTCGACTGTGAAACGAAAGGTTGTCATTATCGCCACCCTTGGCTTGGCGCAAAGTCAAGGGCAACCATGCGGGATCGCCGCGATGGAACGCTCGAGATGCCGACGCCATAAGGTCGACGCCATCGCGTCCACGCAACGCGGCAGCCCCGCTTCGCGCCCGCCAACAGCTCATTATAAAGGTAAAGGAGGGAGCGATAGATTCGCTCCCTCCTTTACGTCCTCGGTCGTGAACCGGAGCACCGGCCAACCAGGACCGCTGCTCCTTACCCTCTGAACGCCGATTAGTATTCCGGCATCGGCGGAGCCGCAGGCTTCTCCTTCTCCGGGATCTCGGTCACCAGCGCCTCGGTCGTCAGGATCATCCCGGCAATCGACACCGCGTTCTCCACGGCCGACCGGGTCACCTTCGCCGGGTCGATGATTCCCTCGGAAACCATATCGACGTAGGAGCCGGTCATGACGTTATAGCCAATCCTCTCGTTGCCGGTCTCCTTCTGCTGGCGGCGGACCTCCGACACGACGACCGATCCGTCGAGGCCAGCGTTGGCGGCGATCTGTCGCATCGGCTCCTCGAGTGCTCGTCGGAGAATGGCAACGCCGGTTGCTTCGTCACCCTGCAGCTTGAGGTTGTCCAGCGCAGCCGCTGCTTTCAGCAACGTCACGCCGCCGCCCGGGACGATGCCTTCCTCGATCGCCGCCCGCGTCGCCGAGAGCGCATCCTCGACCCGATGCTTCTTCTCCTTCAGCTCGGTCTCGGTGCCCGCGCCGACCTTGATCACCGCGACGCCACCGGAAAGCTTCGCCAGGCGCTCCTGCAGCTTCTCCCGATCATAGTCCGAGGTCGTCTCCTCGATCTGCGCCTTGATCGCCTTGATCCGCGCCTGAAT
>CADDYW010000031.1 GCA_902810745.1 Chloroflexota bacterium
GCCGGCACGAATTCCGGTTCGACGCGTCGCGCGTCAGGCTCTCCGACCTGCTTGACGAGGCAGCCGCGCAGACGGAGATCCAGGACGTCGAGACCCACCACGTGCCGATCGACGACATCATCGCCGACATCTATGAAGCGTGGCAGGGACAAGCGATGGGGCGTGAGCCCTAGCGCAGGAGCAGAGGAGTAGCGAGGGCTTGGCGCGTGGGGCAGCGGCCTTGAAAGTCATTGCCGCACGCGTGATCCCCGGACATCTCCCGTGCGAAGACGCGGTGGGGAACGGAGGGTTCTGGCAGCGATCGCTCTCTGCTCCATCATCGAAGATGGAGAAAGGCTGGAGCAAGGCCGGCATCTTTACACACTGCCCGCGCCCGTGGCCCTCATCCGCTCGCGCAGGCGCAGGCTCCCCTCGGCGACGTAGTCCTCCCGGCCGATTTCGACGCCGTAGCTGATCTCCGCCAGCGGCAAACGGTCCAGGCAGAAGGCGACGCGGTCGGGAAGCGTCGCGTCCTCGGGATGGCCGTAGTGGGTCAGCGCCGCGCGGAAGAAGTCCTCGCCGTACTCGTCCCGCCAGACGAAGTCGCCCGCTGGATCCCCGATGCAGACGTCGCCAAAGTCGATGATGCCCAGGCGATTCGTCGCCGCGTCGTACAGGATGTGATCGCCGGTCAGGTCGCCGTGGCAGAGGGTGGTCCGCGCATCGTAGAGTCGTGGGTCCGCCAGGAAGGCGTTGAAGCGCTGCTCCACCCAGCGTCGCTCGTCGGCCGCCAGCAACGGGAAGACGTGGCGGCGCAGGTCGGCGCGTCGCTGCTCCCAGCGGTCGCGCGCGTCTCCAGACGGTGGCTCGACTCCGCAGGCCATCGCCTCCTCGACGGGTGTCTCGTGCAGCACGCGCAGAAAACGTCCCATCTGCCGGGAAAGGCTGTCGAACGCGCAGCGGTCCAGCCGTTCCAGGTCCGACCGACGCAATGGCTCGCCCGGGATCGCCGCGTAGCCGACGAAGCGGGGCAGCCCGTCATCGCCCAGAACCACGTAGGAAAAGCGCGGAATCGGAATCCGCACGCGATAAGCCAGCCGTGGCAACAGGCACACCTCGACGGCGAGATGTTGCTGGACGTCGCACGAACGCGGGAAGCGAAAGATCCAGCGGTGATCCACGAGAAACGCGTCGCTGTCACCGCCCCAGCCCGGGTGGGGCAGGAGCGCGAGATGATCTGCCACGACGCTCGGGACGTACTGCCGGATCAGCTCGCGAGCGCGGGCTGGTCCGATTCCGTGCTCCATTTCCATGCTCCATCTAGCGGGTGGATCATTCGCCATCTGGACCGACGATGAGGATCGGGCCCTCGGTCAATCCACGCACGAATGGCCAAGCACTGAGAGATCAGGCCGAACGCGACGATGAACCAGCATACGCGGAATCAACGATGAAACAATGAGCGGACCAGCCCGGAATGCCTAGCATATGTGCATTCGATGGCGTATACTCACGCCCAGATGGGAGACGCCTGTTGGCAATGAGTCTGACTGCGAGGGAATCGCCATGATCGAAGCAACGCCCCAAACGCCATCTACCCCGAGCGTGTCTGCGCCGAAGCCCCACGGCGGGGGATTCCCCTGGTGGACGGAGCCCGCTGTCGTTCTGATCGTCCTTGGCGTCATCGGCCTGTACATTCTCTGGGCTGGTGTCTTCGGTAGCACGGGATACTCGTTCCAGAACTATCTCTCGCCATTCTACTCACCGCTGATTCTGCTGAGCTGGTGGCCATTCTCACCGGCCATCCTGGTGATGTGGATCCCCCTGGGCCTCCGCCTGAGCTGCTACTACTATCGCAAGGAGTACTATCGCGCGTTCTTCTGGGATCCACCGGCGTGCGCAGTCGCTGAGCTCAAGTTCAAGCGTCATCGCTATCGTGGCGAAACTATCTTCCCCTATATTCTCACGAATCTCCATCGCTATTTTCTCTACGGATCGATTATCGTCCTCCTCTTTCTGTGGCGCGACACGGTCGCTAGCTTCATCTTCGACGGTCGGTTTGGAATCGGCCTCGGTTCACTGGTGCTACTTGCCAGCGTGATCTCGCTGACGTTCTTCACCGTGAGCTGCCACTCCTTCCGCCATGCGGTCGGTGGTTGTATCGACTGTTTTGCCCAGGCCACGGCGGGCAAGGCTCGCCACGCCATCTGGAGCCGAGTGAGCCGCCTCAACGAACGACACGGCGTCTGGGCATGGATCAGCCTGTTTCTCGTCACCGTGGCCGATATCTATGTCCGACTCGTCGCCGGAGGCATCGTTCACGATCTTCGCCTCCTCTAGCACCTGCAGGCGAGGGAGCTCGGGGATTACTCCCCGGTATCCGAGACGCGTGGGTGCAAGCCCTCCCTCGGATGACTCCACTCGCGTAACGGCAAAGGTGACGGGTCCACGCTGGCACAGGAATTCTTGGACCAATGGGTAGGTTTGGAAACGTGGATAAGTACGAGACTCACGAACACGACGTTCTAGTGATCGGCGCTGGTGGTGCGGGACTACGGGCGGCAATCGCCGCCTCTGCCGCCGGTCTCTCGGTTGGCCTCGTCTGCAAGTCGCTCCTTGGCAAAGCACATACGGTGATGGCCGAGGGCGGCATCGCCGCCGCTCTTGGCAACGTCGATCCTGCCGATAGCTGGGAGACCCACTTTGCCGACACCATGCGCGGTGGTCAGTTCCTGAACAACTGGCGCATGGTCAAGATCTTCGCTCAGGAAGCGCCCCAGCGTGTTCTCGAGCTCGAGCTCTGGGGCGCCGCCTTCGACCGGACACCTCAGGGGAAAATCCTGCAGCGGCCTTTCGGGGCGCATAGCTACCGGCGCCTCTGCCACGTCGGCGACCGAACCGGGCTTGAGCTCCTGCGCACATTGCAGGACCAGGGCATCCACCAGGGAATGGACGTCTATATGGAGGTCACGTTAACGCGCCTGCTCAAGGACGGAGACCGCGTCGTCGGCGCCTTCGGGTACCGGCGGGAGAACGGCCGATTTATCCTCTTCAAGGCGAAGGCGATCGTCGTCGCGACCGGCGGCTGGGGAAAGGTCTACAAGGTGACCTCGAACTCGTGGGAGAGCACCGGCGACGGGCTGGCCGCGGCCTATGAAGCTGGTGCCGAGCTGATCGACATGGAGATGGTCCAGATTCATCCGACCGGGATGGTTTGGCCGCCGGGTGTCCGGGGTATCCTCGTCACCGAGGCGGTGCGCGGCGAAGGCGGTCGCCTGCTGAACTCGCAAGGCGAGCGCTTCATGGAACGGTACGATCCCAAGAAGATGGAGCTGTCGTCGCGGGATGTCGTCGCGCGAGCAATCTTCCGCGAGGTCGAGGCCGGCCGTGGCACGCCCCACGGTGGTGCCTGGCTCGACGTCACCCACCTGCCGGCGGACCGCATCCGCAAAAAGCTCCCAAGCATGTATGACCAGTTCCTCCAGCTTGCCGATATCGACATCACCAAGGAGAAGATGGAGGTCGCTCCGACCGTCCACTACGCGATGGGTGGCATTCGCGTCGAGCCGGAGACAGGCGCCTCCACCGTACCGGGACTCTTCGCCGCGGGGGAGGTCGCCGCGGGTCTCCACGGCGCAAACCGCCTTGGGGGCAACTCGCTCTCGGACCTGCTCGTCTTTGGTAAACGGGCCGGCGAGAGTGCCGCGGCCTACGCAAAGACAGTCGATCACCCGGGCTCCATCGACGAGAGCCAGATCGATGAAGAGGTGAGTATCTTACTCCGTCCCTTCGAGAGCAAGGGGACAGAGAATCCATACCTGATCCATGAAGAGCTCCAAGAGACGATGCAGAACTGGGTAGGCATCCGGCGAACCGCCGAGGAGCTGGAGAAGGCGCTGGACAAGATTCTTGAGCTTCAGCAGCGTGCCCAGAACATCCACGTCGAAGGATCGCGGCTCTACAACCCGGCCTGGCACACCGCCCGCGACGACCTGTTCATGCTGACTGTCTGCGAGGCGATCGTCCGCAGCGCCATCTACCGGAAGGAGAGCCGAGGGGCACACTGGCGCGCGGATTTTCCCGACAAAGACGACGCCGTGTTCGGAAAGGTGAACATCGTCACCCGCAAAGAGCGTGGAGAGATGGTGATCAGCACCATACCGATAGAGCCGATGCCCGAGGACCTCGCCGCGCTGTGCCAGGGCGTGACGACCGCCCTCTGGGTCACCGCCGACAGCCAGGAGGGGCACTGACCGATGATGCTACCGAGCCACGTAGCGCAGGAGGAGAGCCGATGCCCGAAGCCGTTCTGAAAGTTTTCCGCGGCGATGCGTCCGGGGGAGAAGAGAAGACCTATCGCGTTCCGATCGTCGAGGGCATGGTCGTCCTCGATGCGCTCCATTACATCCAGGCGCACTACGATGGCGATCTTGCCGTGCGCTGGAACTGCAAAGCCGGCAAGTGCGGCTCCTGCAGCACCGAGATCAACGGTCGACCACGGCTTGCCTGCAAGACGCGGGTTGACGCCTTCGGCGACCAGGAAATCCACGTCTGGCCGATGCGCGCCTTTCCCTTGATCAAAGATCTAGTCACCGATGTCTCGGCCAACTACCGCATCGCCCGACAAATCCCTGCCTTCGCGCCCGCGGACACGAACGTCCCCTGGACGATCCAGAACGAGGACATGGAACGCGTTCAAGAGTTCCGCAAGTGTATCGAGTGCTTCCTCTGCCAGGATGTCTGTCACGTTCTGCGGGAGCACGACGGAATCTCCCAGTACCACGGCCCCCGCTTCATGGTGAAAATCGCGGCGCTGGAGATGCATCCGAAGGATACGCTCAAGCGGACCGCCTATCTCCGCGAGAAAGGGGGCCTTGGCTTCTGCAATATCACGAAGTGCTGCCAGGAGCTGTGCCCCGAGCACATCCACATTACCGACAATGCGATCATTCCGCTCAAGGAGCGCGTCGCCGACGATTTTTACGATCCAGTCAGGTGGGCGCTGCGCAAGATCAAAGGGCAGTAGCGAGTGCGATGAGATGTCTCAGATTTCGGCAGTGTACGCGCGAGGCGCGGGAGGGAGCCGATCACCGCAAGGCCGCGAAGGATCGAGGCACGACCCACGACCGGAATCTTCGCGGCTTCGCGATGCTGGTCTCGGGTAGCCCCTGGCTCACACTGCGCCGTGGCTCAGCACTGGAGGGAAGATGTTACGCTTGATCCACGCGTTCAACATCCGACCAGGCGTCGACGCGGACTCATTCATCAACTGGCTTGATGCCACGCTCTGGGAGAAGTCCAGACCGTTCGGCTGCCTCGAGCGCAAGACCTGGGTTTTCCTGGACGGGATCGAAGGAACATATGAGCAGGGCAAGCCGGCGCGGCGACCGAAGTACCTCAACGAAGCGTTCTGGGTGAGCCATCAGGCCGCGGAGAAGTTCCGCGAATGGCTGCTGTCGCCAGCCGCGGCGGATTTTCGCAAGCGTATGTTCGACGGGATCACCGATCACTCGGTTCTGCGTTACGTCGACTATCCGCCCCACCAAGCAACCGCCGACGACTAGATGGTGCCGCGGCTGCTTCTCGGACGGTCAACTCCTTCTTCGGATCCCGGTTGACGGCTGGGGTACGGGGTGTCCCTCGCTCCTGTTCACTGGTCCTCGTTCCCCGTTGACGCCGGATAAGCGCGGATAAGGATCCCGAGGGCAACTCTTATCTGGGAGCGCGGGCGTCCCGTCGTATAATGTTGCTTGGCACCGGTACAGGGAGGTTGGATGGGCTGGCTCGACGACCTGGTCGCGGCAGTGACCCATCTCTTCGATGGTCGACAAAGCCGTCGAGCCAATATCGGCCACACCGATCGAGACGTCAGCGTGCTCGTCGATCAGCTGGCCGCCTTTGGGTACTACCAGCAGGTTGCGCCGGACGCCTTTCCAGCTTTCCAACAACAGCTGATCAACAGTGGCTACGTCTTCGGAGGGGAGGAGACTGGGCGCGATTACCACGCCGACGCCGAGGATCTCACCGAGGGAGGCGTTCAAGAATTTCTGGAAACGATTGCGCCTTTCCTGCGCTCCGCAGGCGTCCAGATCGAGTCGATCGAGCAAGTATTTGAGGATGGCGAGCCCTACACGGTCCTCGTGAACGGCAAAGGATACACGATGTACACATCCGAAGAGTTGGCCTCGCTGGGGATCTGGCACCTTACCGCCGAACGAGCACTGTGCATGATCAACACGCTGCTCGAAGAAGCTGGATCAAACGAAAGAATCTGCCGTCTCTATGATGGAAACGATACTCGCGCCATCTTCCTCACACCGCCAATGTACGAGGCAATCGTGAGTAGCCGCGTCCTCCCCGAGCGGGACGTTCCTCGACCGGTCGAGTGCCGGTGAGTACTGGAGCCACCGTGGCGTACACTCGACGACCCGGTGAGAGGACCAAAGATGGATGATCCCACCATTGCCACCTACGACCGCATCGCGGTCGAGTTCGCCAGGCGCAATTTCGATCTCACCAACGGGCGTTATCTCGACGCGTTCGCCCGGGCCGTCACGGGCAACGCCCCAGCTGAGCGCTTTCGCATCCTGGATGCAGGCTGTGGTCCGGGGCGCGACAGCAAGTGGTTTCGGGAGCGTGGCTTTCAGGTGATCGGCGTCGACCTGTCGGCGGGGATGCTCGCCGAGGCGCGGCGGCGCGTACCCGAGGTCGAGTTTCGCCAGGCCGACCTGCGCCACCTGGACTTTCCCGACGGGCACTTCGACGGCGTCTGGTGCTGCGCATCGCTCCTCCATCTGCCGCGCCACGACGTGCCAGCCGTCCTCGCGTCGTTCCGCCGGCTGCTCGATCACGGCTATCTCTTCATCGCGGTGAAGGCTGGCCAGGGCGAGGAGATCGAGGAGCGCACGTACGGGCCCGGTAGCCCCCGCCACTTCACCTACTTCACCCGCCACGAGCTGGAGCTGTACGTCGAACGCGCTGGCTTCGAGGTTCGCGAGCTCTGGGAAGGCGAGCCAACTCCGACGGCGCGCCACGGCTGGCTCAACCTTCTGGCCCAGACAGCCCTGCGGCAGCCGTTACTTGGCGCCGTCGCCGTCGTCTTTGACGACAAAGGCCGTGTCCTCCTGAGCGAGCGCGCCGACGGCCGCGGCTGGAATCTGCCGGCCGGCTTTGTCGACGCGCTGGAGGGACCGGACGAGACAGTTGTCCGGGAAACCCGCGAAGAAACCGGACTCGACGTCGAGGTGGAACGCCTCGTCGGCATCTACACGCGGCCGTACCGTTACAAGGGTACCGATTGGCGTCTGATCACCCACGCGTTCCTCTGTCGCGCGACCGGCGGGGCGCTCGCACCCACGAAAGAGGCGCTCCAGCACGGCTGGTTCTCCCCAGATGGGCTGCCGTCGCCGATGTCCAGCCGTCACCACGTCGCCATTCTGAACGACGCGGTCCAGGGAAGATGCGGGCAGCTGACTCTGCCGGTCATGCGCCGAATTGAACGAGGGCGATGACCCCTGGATTTGGTGCGATAATGAAACCATCCCGCCTCGCCAGGCGTTATGCTTCTTGGCGAGTTCAATGATCGAGGCTAGCGACTGCGCTATCGGCGCGCATCGTGTACCTGGTGGGGCGCGAAGCATGGCAGGGGCCTCCCAGGTAGCGTACACAACTCGACTCCGAGGTAGATGGATGCGACGGGTTTTGATATTTCTGGTCGGTTTCCTGACAACGTTCGCCTGGCTTCCCGCGCCGGCCGTGGCCGCGCCCGTGGCGCAACCGACGACCTGCCGGTTCGTGCTTGGCTTTGCGACGCTGCACCGCCTGATTCCGACGATCGTCGGCAATTGCCTGGCGAACGAGATGCACGCCGGGAACGGCGACGGGCTCCAGCCGACCGAGCACGGGCTGCTGGTCTGGCGGAAGGCAGATAACTTCACCGCGTTCACCGATGGCTTCCGCACGTGGGTGAACGGGCCATCTGGCATCCAGATGCGGCTGAACACCCAGCGCTTCGACTTCGAGAAAAACGCGAAAGTTAACATGACCCGGGTGATCAACTTCACCCCGCCAACGTCGGCCAGCCAGCAGGTGTCGGGGAACTGCTTCGTGTCGTCGCTTGCCGCGACCAGGGCGGATGCGTTCCGCTGCATGGCCGGCAATGAAATCATGGACCCGTGTTTCACGGTTCCGGAAAACTCGTCCGCCGTGATCTGCGTTCGCAATCCGCTGGATCCGAGCACATTCGTCCAGATGAATCTGACCCAGCCGTTACCGGCGATCGAACCCGTTCTCCCCCTCTCCCATCCGTGGTTCCTGGAGCTGGCCGATGGCACGGTCTGTAATTTCCTGACCGGCGCCACCGGAGCAGTCAATGGTCAGCGCATCAACTACGGCTGCTCTGATGGCCTGGACGTCGTGGGATTCCCCGCGCCGGGTACAGTTCAGACGGTCCAGGAAGTCCGCCTGGCGCCGCTCTCGACCACGGTTCTGAAGACGTTCACCGTCGACGTGAGCACCGTCTGGCAGTAAGCGGATTCGTGGGGGCGGGATCCGGGCGCGTTCCTCACGCGCCTCCACCAGCCCTCCACTCGCAGGCACGGGTTCGCGCCCGGTCCCGGGCCTCGAGCGGCCACTCATCCTGCTCGAACGTCCAGCGATCGGTGCGCTGGAGCAGGGAGCGGAGGTGATTCATCTCGCGGGCATCGTAGAGGTCGTCCGGGATCATCGTAGCGGTATTGTTCGACGCCTGAGCGGCTCGCGGTCGCCGTCGGGTAGCCAGGCCCGTCAGCCGCTCACAGCGAACGGCCACCGGTCACTCTTCGCGCTCCATCACCGTCAGAACGTCGGCAACCCGCGGGGCGCGGCCAGACTGGCTCAGCGAGCACACGAGGCGACCGTTCAGGTGCAGGTCGAGATCCTCGTCGGAGACTGGAATCAGCGCCAGCGAATCGATCGCCGTGTCAAAGTGCGCGAACAGCCGTCGCGCCAGGGCCAAGGCCAGGTCCTCGAAGCCCCGCTCGACGTTGTAATGAATGACGATATCCATCGGCTTCAGACGACGAGACCAGGGTTCAGCCGGCCAGCCCGCCCACGGGTGCCGGTCTCGTGCCACTCACGCGTTAGCTGCCAGCAGTCGCTCGCCGTAGACGGAGAGGGCGTTCTCGACCATCACCCGTCGCCGCATCGTCTCCGGCACGTCGTCCACCATCGCGAACGGGTCGCCGTACTCCCAGTTCGGATAGTTGCTCGAAAACAGCAGCGTGCGCTCACCCTCGATCATCTGCAAGGTCTCGTGCAGGTACCGCGGCTCCGGTACCGCCTCGAGCGGATAGGTCGTCAGATAGAAGTGGTCCAGGATGTATCGGCTCGGCGGCTGCTTTACCCAGGGCGTCTCCGAGCGCTGCGCTTTCCAGTTCTTGTCGAAGCGCCACATCACGTGCGGCAGCCAGAAGATGCCGCCTTCGTAGAGCACCACCTTCAGCGTGGGAAACTTCTCGAAGACCCCCTCGGTGACCATGCTCATGATGTGCGCCATATAGCTCTGCGGGAGCGAGCCATACCACTCGAAATAGGTGGACGGGTGGCCGACCGGCGTCGCGGGCGACGAGTTTCCCGCGCCCTCGCCGCCGAGGTGCAGGGCGACCGGCAGATTGTGCCGCACGCAGGCCGCGTAGATCGGGTGATAGGCCCGGCGCCCCAGCGGCGCTTCCCCGGCGCTGCACATGAGCACCTGCACCATCCCCGGATCCTCGCCCAGCCGATCGATCTCCTCGGCCGCCCGCTCCGGATCCTGCTGCGCGACCAGGATCGACCCTTTGAAACACTCAAACGGCCGTACCCAGGTCTCCAGCGTCCAGTCGTTCACGCCGCGGGCGATCGCCGCCGCCAGATCCGCGCTGGGCTGGACACCCAGACTGAGCAGGCTACCGGTCAGGACCGCCAGGTCGACGCCACGCGGCTCGAGATACTGCTCCTTCACCCACTGCGGATCGCCCGCCGGATGCCCCTTGCCTCGGTCGCGCGGGGGCAGCGGCACGTCGCCAAACCCCACCCCGACCTTCCGGAAGCCGTGACGGGCCAGGGGCGGACCGCCCGGACGGGTCACCCGCCAGCGCAATCCCGCGGGCACGTACGGTGCGACCGCGCTCCAGTCGATGATCTGGTGATGCAGATCGACGTCGATCGCCCGTAAGCGCGCGGCGTCGCGTCGCCCCATCTTCTGACTGCTGACCGGGAGTGCCATCGATTCCTCCAGTCGGCTTTCTCCACTGGCTCGGGCGTGAGCGTGGCGCCACGCGCGTCCCGCCACGGTGGCATGGACTAGTGATTCGGCGCCAGTACACGCGGACCGTAGAAATCGACGACGTTGTCGACGAAGATCCGCCGCTTCAGGTGTGAGGGGAAGAACGAGAATGCCGTCAGCGGGTTGTCGAAGTCCCAGTGTGGGTAGTCGCTCGCAAAGATCACCGTCTTCTCGGCGTGGAGCATCTCGAACATCTGGAGCAGCTCTTTCCCGTCGTCGGGCTCCTCGATCGGCTGGGTGCTGAAGTAGCAGTTGCGCAGGATGTATTCGCTCGGCAGCATCTTCAGGTACGGCACCTCCGCCTTCAGCGCCGGGTACAGCCGATCCAGCCGCCACATCACGTAGGGCGCCCAGCAGATCCCTCCCTCGATGAACCCGAAGCGCAGCGTCGGAAACTCCTCGAAGACCCCCTCGGCCACCAGGCTCACGCAATGCCCCATCATCGTCTGGGAGTGGTCGGTGTGAAACTCCAGGTACGTGGACGGGTAGCCGACACTCGTCGGTGGATTGGCAAGGCCAGTCCCCTCGGCCCCCACGTGGATCGCCACCGGCAGGTCGTGCTCGACTGCCGCCCGATAGATCGGCCAGTAGAACCGGTTCCCGTAGGGGATGCGGGCAGCGCTCGCCATCAGAACCTGGACCATGCCCGGA
Organism: Chloroflexota bacterium; assembly: GCA_902810745.1. Lineage (GTDB taxonomy): Bacteria > Chloroflexota > UBA6077 > FW602-bin22 > CADDYW01 > CADDYW01. Next base: position 10,934 of record CADDYW010000031.1, read on the forward strand.
TCATCGCCCAATCGGTGAATCTCCCGCGCCGCCGCCTCCGGGTCCTGAGGCGTCACGTGAATCGAGCCCTTATAACAGGGGTACGGCCGCACCCACTTCTCGAGGAGCCAGTCGTTGTAGGCGCGGACCAGGGCCGCGCAGAAGCGGGCATTGTGCTGGACACTGGTGCCAGTCATCGTGCCGGTGAGAATCCCGATATCGATTCGGTACTTGACCAGGAGCTGCTGGATGACCCATTCGGGATCGCCCGCGCACAGGCCATCCTCCTCGCGCACGGCGTCGTCCATGCGCCCCGAGCCCGTGTTGGCGTAGGCCCGCGCGGCGAAGCCGGGACCGCCATTCTCGATCCACGGGTGCCACTCCGATGCGAGAAACGGCTTCAGCTCGGCGTAGCTGGGCAGGTCATTGTGAACGTCGGTATCGATCGCTCGCAGCCTGGCGACGCGCTCGTCGAACGTATCGACCCGAGGCTCACTCGCGATAGCCATGCTGCTCCTCCTATCCGATGGTGTCGAGCACCCTCCGAAGCCCCAGTGCTCATCGCGGCACGATATTTCGCAACGCGTTCACGATGTCCTCCTCCTGCGGGATGGCAGCGCGCTCCAGACGCAGGTTATAGGGAACTGGAACGTTCCGCCCGCACACGCGGACGATCGGCGCATCCAGGTAGTCGAACGCGTGCTCCATGATCTGCATCGCGATCTCGCCCGCGACGCCGCCTCGCTCGTAAGCCTCGTGGGCAATGACGACCCGGCCGGTTTTCTTGACCGAGTTCACGATCGTCTCGACGTCCAGCGGCACCAGCGTCCGCGGATCGATCACCTCCACGCTGATGCCCTCCGCCGCGAGCTTCTCGGCGGCCGCCAGTCCTTTCGGGATCATCGTATGAATGCCAATGAAAGTGACGTCTTTCCCCGCGCGCTTGATGTCGGCTTTGCCGAAGGGGATCGTGTACTCGCCCTCGGGGACCGGGCCTTTTGTTGCATAGAGCATCTTGTGCTCGATGAACATGACCGGGTTATCATCACGGATAGCGGTCTTGAGCAGCCCCTTCGCGTCGGCGGGCGTCGAAGGCACGGCGACCTTGATCCCCGGGATGTGCACGAACCAGGCTTCGAGGCTCTGGGAGTGCTGTGCAGCGATGCCGCGTCCGGCCCCTTCCTGCGTTCGAATGACGACCGGAACCCGCGCCTTCCCACCAAACATGTAACGCAGCTTGGCCCCCTGGTTCACCAGTGGATCCATTGCCAGCGCCATGAAATCGATGTACATGATCTCGGCGACGGGACGCATGCCGGTCACCGCTGCCCCGACTGCCGTGCCGACGATCGCCTCTTCCGAGATGGGCGTATCGCGCACGCGCTCGGCTCCGAACTCCTCGTAAAGTCCCTGCGTGACGCCATACACGCCGCCCTTGTTGCCCCAGATCGCCACGTCCTCACCCATGACGAACACCCGCGGATCTCGTCGCATCTCCTCGCGGAGCGCCTCGTTGAGCGCCATGACGTAGGTGATCTCGCGGGTCGCGGCGGGGGTCTGCGTCGCTGACACCACCGTCTCGCTAGGCATAGACGTCCTCCTCGAGCGCCGAGAGGTCAGGCTCCGGGCTCTGTCGAGCAAACTCGACGGCGTCCTCGATCTTTTGGGCCACCTTCTGGTGGAGCGCCTCGATCTCGGCCTTGCTCGCGATCTCTTCGTCGATGAGATAGCGGCCGAAGCGATCGATGCTGTCCCGACGCCGCCATTCCTCGACTTCGTCTTTCGTCCGATACGGCTGTGGGTCGCCGATGTTATGCCCTTCGAAGCGGTAGGTTGTCGACACGATCAGCGACGGTCCATCGCCAGCCCGTGCACGCTCGACTGCCTCGCGCGTCGCCTGGTAGACCGCCAGGACATCCATCCCATCGACGTTCACCCCGGGCATGTTATACGCCGCCGCGCGTGTCGCGATATCCGGTACCGCCGTTGCCCGCTTGACGGACATCGACATCGCATACTGGTTGTTCTCGCAGAAATAGACCACCGGGAGCTTCCAGATCGAGGCAAGGTTCGCGTTCTCGTGCAACGCGCCCTGGTTATTTCCTCCCTCGCCGAAGAAGCAGACACAGACCTGCCCGCTACCACGCATCTTCGCCGAGAGAGCCGCGCCGGTGGCGATTCCGATACCGCCGCCGACGATGCCGTTTGCTCCCAGGATGCCCGCGTCGATATCGGCGATGTGCATGGATCCGCCCTTGCCCTTACAGTAGCCAGTCGCCTTGCCCAGCAGCTCGGCCATCATCAGCCGAACGTCCCCTCCCTTGGCGATGCAGTGGCCGTGGCCACGGTGGGTCGAGGTGATGTAGTCGTCCGGGCGTAGCGCGGTGCAGCAGCCAACCGCGTTCGCTTCCATCCCGATGTAGGTATGCGTCGACCCGCGAATCACGCCCTCGCGAAACAGTTCGATGACTCGCGTCTCGAAAAGACGGATGGTCAACATGCGATCGTACATGTCGAGCATCGTCGGCTTGGCCAGCGGCAGGACCTTCACCGCCATGGGTTCAACCTCCCGGTACCAGTGATGAGTGATAAGTGACGAGTGATGAGCGATGAGCGCGGATTCCCAGCGGGTGGGCGAGTACCTGTACGATTGGACGATGAGACCAGAGGCGTCTCCGGCCGCCATCCGCGACGGACTGCATCGGCAGTCCCGACGCGCGCCGACGTTCCCTCATCACTCATCACCCAGCACTCATCACGTCGTCAAAGTGCTCCATCGTCCTGGAGTAAGGTGATTGCCTGATCAAACGCCTCGACGGTGCGTGCGACGTCGGCGTCGGAGTGAACCGCCGAAACGATCATGCTTGCACCGTTGAAGTCGACTCCACCCACCTGCATGGCCATGCGGAACCGATGGGTGAAGCTTCGGCCCTTCAGCTTCGCTTCCGGGAAGCTGATCGCCAGCAGCGACACCTCGCCGCCAATTTCGCCCTTGACGCCCCGCCGCTGCAGAACCGCGTCGAACTCCGCCCGCAGCCTATCGGCCGTCCCGGTCGCCTTTCGCTGGGTCGCTCCATCGCGCACGATCTTCAGGCAGGCAACTCCAGCCGCAGCCGAGAGCGGGTTCGCATTGAAGGTTCCGGGGTGGTTGATGCGACCAAAGCGCATCCACTGCGGATCATCGCGGAAATCGAAAAGCGACAGGATATCGGCGCGGCCGCCAATTGCCCCACCGGGTAGCCCACCGGCGAGGATCTTCGCCATCGTGGTGAGATCTGGCACCACGCCATAATACTCCTGACAGCCGCCCGGCGCGTAGCGGAATCCGGTGACTACCTCGTCGTAGATCAGGATCACGCCGCGTTCGCGGGTGATGTCGCGAACCTGCTGCAGATATTCGGTACCGGCGCCCCCGGCCAGCATGATCACGCCGGCCACGTCGGGATTGGCGTCAAGCGCTGCGCGCAGCGCGGCGACGTCCTTGAACGGCACCGCCACCATCGTTTCCTTGATCGCCTTCGGGATGCCCTTGGAGATGGGCTCGTCGTAGGGCGGCGACATGGCGATCGTGGCGTAGTCGTGCCAGCCGTGGAAGTGGCCCTGGATCTTGAGAATCTTGTCCTTTCCCGTGAAGGCACGCGCCAGGCGCATCGCCATCATCGTCGCCTCGGTGCCCGAGCTGAAGAACTTCACCTTCTCCGCCGAAGGAACAATCTGCTGGACGAGCTCGCCCCATTCGATCTCAAGCTCGTGACAGGCACCGTAGTGCGTGCCCTTCTTGGCCTGCTCGACCGTCGCCTCGCAGACGGCCGGATGATTGTGTCCGAGGAGCAATGCTCCGTGCCCGGACCAGTAGTCCACATACTCGTTACCGTCTACGTCCCACTTACGGGATCCCTGAGCGTGGGTCACGTAGATCGGGAAGGGCTCCATATACCGGCTATCGTGGGTCACACCGCTGGGGAAGACCTTCTGGGCACGCTGGGACAGCGCGGCCGAGGTGGGCCGTCTTTCGGCCCATCGCTCGAGGAGGGTTCCGGGTCGGACTTGCGCCATTGCTCCTCCCTTCCAATTCAAGAATTGGATCAGCTGGTCGAGGATCAGGGAGCCTGCAAACGGGCAGCAGCATTTCTCCGGCGCCGCGATGGCCGGTCAGCACGTTGACGGGTCTCCGCGTCCCCGCCTCCTAATGGTGCGCCATTTCAGCATAACGAGTCAAGGGGCAGCGCGGTCGACACCGATCAGAGGAAGCAGTTCCTCGAGACCAAACACGACCTCGTGACCAGTGTGTGGTGTCTCGTGAGGAAGAACGGAGCCGACAATCTCGTGCGCGCGCCGCACCTTTGCTCGGATCGCCGCGGCATCGCTGGCGCTCGTCGATGGGTAGACCCATACCATCAGGTTGGCATCCATATCGTGATAGAGAAACGGTACGTCGGCATCGGTCTCGCGGCGACAGGCGGGGCACCGAACCCGGTTGAAATGGCCGGCCAGGATCTGTGCCTTGAGGCCGGGCTGCAAGGTCACGTTCGCGGACCTGAAGATATCCGCCTCGAACGTTCTCCCACAGGAACAGGTGAAAGAGCGGCGGCTGGTCTTGCTCATCGCGGATCGGCTCCTCAGCGCACCTGACATTCTAGCCCGTTTCATCGCCCCGGGTCAACGCTGAGCGGATGGCGCCCCTCTTCGCGCCGGTCGAGAGTCTCGGGCGTTCGTGGAATCCCCGACGCTAGATATAATGGACATATGGTTCGACGACTTCACGCGTTGATCATGATCGCCTTGCTCGTTGGCTGCCGGGGTGCGCTGCCAACCAGCGCGGCGACACCGGAGGCGACGATGACCTTTATCCTGAGGAGTCCAGATTTCACGAATGGCGCCATGATTCCTCGCCAGTTCACCTGCGACGGAGCCGATCGATCACCCGCGCTTCACTGGTCCGATCTTCCCGACGGCACCCGCAGCCTCGGCCTCATCGTCGAGGACCCCGATGCGCCACGCGGCACGTTCACCCACTGGGTACTCTACAATCTGCCGCCGGACCCACCCGATCTCCCGTCTGGTGTTCCCCGCCAGACCGAGCTCCCCAACGGCGCCCGTCAGGGGCGGAATGACTTCCGACGCGTGGGCTACGGCGGACCCTGCCCGCCGCACGGCCCGGCCCACCGCTACTTCTTCCGTCTGTACGCACTGGATGCCCCGGTCGCCCTCACCCCGGGGGCCACGGCGTCAGAACTGCGCGCGGCGATCCAGGGGCACATTCTCGGCGAGGCTGAGCTGATGGGAATGTACGGGCGGTAATGCCGTTTACCGATCAGCCCGTCCCGAGCAGTCGCTGATCTCTGTCCGAGGCCGTCGCCCGGTTCTTTCGCGGCGCCTGTAACGCCTCCTTCACCGCCTCGCAAAGAGCCTCCGCCAGGGGCGCCGCCGCGACAGCAGAGCCACGCGGGCCTGCCTGGTACCAGCTCACGGCACTTCCCTCCCCGGCCGCTTTCGCGCCCGTCGGAGCTATCGTCCGAGCGAGCGGAACAGACCAGCCCTCGTCGACGTCGAGTGCCACGGCATAGGGCAGGTAGACATCCCAGTCATCCCGCCATTCATCCTGAGCCGTTGCGCCCCCAGCGTCGGACACGGCCCGTGCGAGGAAATCCTTGAAGTTCTCGAGCCGGTACCTGAGCATCCAGGCATCGAGCGTCGGCGTGAGGAGCAAGCGACGGAGCACCGCGAGCCCCACACCGAGCGCGTCCAGCAACACTACGCCGAGTGGTGGCGTTCGGGCCAGCAGCGTTAGGATGATGAGCGCGATCCCCAGCGGCAGGAGATTCAGGGCGAAGCAGAGGATTCCAAAGCGAGCCCACTGCCGTGTGCCCGTGTAGCCAACCGAAAGAAGCACCGTGCCGAGGATGAACGCCGTGCCGAAAGTCACGCACAGTCCAACCACGAACCAGATCGCCGTCGTGTCGAAGCTGAGCGATGCGCGGTTCGCCTCGGCGAGCGCGGCGCCCCCGAGCGCCACGAGGGCGATGGTCAGCGCCGGAAGCAGATATCGAGCGTGCGTCGTAAAGAAGGTACTCTCGTAGATGGCATCGACCAGCCGCTTCAGCTCGCTCGAGGCGCGACGCAGCTCGGGGTAGCTCGCGGGCACGATGGGGCAGACCGACGCACGGAGGCCAAATAGCTCGGCGAGAACAGCTCCTTCCTCCGGCGTGATCCGGAGACGGGCGGACGGATGATCGATGCGCACCAGCTCGTACGTTGGCGTCAGGCCCGGGCCACTGGTTGCAGGCGACGCCGGAGTGGCCACCGCGGTCTCGCGCTCGCGAATGATCAAAAACCCCTTGACAGCCAGGTCGAGCACGGCGGCAACCAGCGTACGCTCATCGTGTCGCCCAGTCGCCAGGTAACGAAGGACAGATGGCGACAATCCGCGCGGGGGCTCGGTCACTGGTGTCTTCGGCGGTCGCCGAGGTCTCCGGTGGACCCACCACCCGGCAAACGCCCCGTAGGCCGCGCCGAGTACGAGGGCAATAATCAGTATCCGGGTGGATTGCCCGGCACTGATCAGCGGTAACGACTGGCCAAGCGCCAGCGGCTCGCGTACGAAACCGCGTGGCCAGTCGACGGAGAGCGTCAACCCCCGGCCAACGCCGAGTGGCCCATCCACGACGTACGTGACCGTACCGGCCCGATCAATGGTTCCGCGGTACTGCTGACTCGGCTGGATCTCGGGCCCCACCCAGCCGCTGGTGTGAATCCCGATGGGCGGAACGTTTGGCGGCAGCTGGACTGTCGCGGTCACGCAATCAAGCGGCACCGTCCACTCGGAGCCGGTCACGGGCCAGTAAAGGCTATCACGATCTGGGAAGAATGCCAGGTTTCCAGCAACCTGGTAGGCAAGCGTGTAGGTATACTCCCCGGGGGGAAGCACCGCATTCGGTGCGCCGATAGCGATGTGTGTTCCTTCGCGCGTCGGCAGCGCGGTGTACGGCTCCGGATTCCCATCGCGACGAACGTCTAGGACTCGGATCGCGGGGGTGTAGACGTGCCCCCGCGCATCCTCGTAACGTCCGGGAAGATCGCGTTCGATACCGCGGCGAATCTGCTGACCTCTGGCGACGAGGCGAATCGTCTCGCGGATGATCGTCGTGGAATCTGGCTGGACTACGATATCGCTCGCGAAGTAGACGATCCCTTCCGCCTCCGGAGACCCATCGCCACAGGACGCGGCGGAGGCAGGCGCAGCGTGAGCGAGTAGCCCCAGGATGACCAGAATTACAGGGATAATCCACGCGGGATAACGCATCTTTCCGGACTGATCTTTCCCCGTTCGGCCGGTGTGCCTCGTTCGATCGCGTCGCTTGGCCTGGCACGATCCCACGTCGTTCCTTCCCACGGCGAGGGCTTGGAGTGACGGCCGCTGCGCGATCACGCTCACCGCAGTAGTTTATACCACGCTCTCCGACTGTACTTCTTGCCCTGTGTATCCGATAATAGGATAGATTGGTTTGCGCGATCGCCCAGGCCGATCAGGAGGCGCTCGTCGAAGGGCACCTCCTGCGGTCGGGCCGGCGCCAGCGTGCCGATGAGCACGTGCCGGAAGGCCCACATCGGGTCGCGCCCCGGCAGGATCAAGGCAATCACCTGCGTGCTCTTCCCAAATCTGGTAGAGTAAAGACAATCGGAGGCGGCCGGCGCTGGGCACGACGGGTACATGAAGCTGCTGCCAATCGTCCACGACCTGACACCTGTTGGCAAAGATGGCTGCTCGAATTCTCGTCATCGACGATGATCGACGAATCACGGCGCTGCTCCGCCGGGCGCTGGCCTACGAAGGCTATGAGGTCGACCTCGCCAGCGATGGAGTCAAGGGATTGCTCGCGGCGCGAGATCGCCCGCCGGATCTCGTCATCCTCGACGTCATGATGCCGGGCCTCGATGGACTGGAGGTCTGCCGACGCTTGCGCTCAGGTGGAGCAGTTCCTATTCTCATGCTTACCGCGCGTGACGAGGTTCCAGATCGCGTGGCCGGTCTGGATGCCGGCGCTGACGATTACCTGGTCAAGCCGTTTGCTCTCGAGGAGCTCGCCGCGCGTGTCCGCGCGCTTCTTCGTCGCAGCGATGGTACCGCGGGATCTGTTCTCTCGTTCGGAGATCTTCGGCTGGACACCGCCCGCCGCGAAGCAACACGTGGCCAGCGACAGATCGAGCTGACGACGAAGGAGTACGAGCTTCTCGCGTTCTTCCTGCGACACCCGCGTCAGGTCCTCACCCGTGATCTGATTCTCGAGCAGGTCTGGGGGTACGACTTCAACGGGGATGCGAACGTCCTTGAGGTCTACGTTGGGTACCTGCGCAGCAAGCTCGAGGAGGGTGGTGAACCTCGCCTGATTCAGACAGTGCGTGGGGCCGGTTACGTGCTCCGGGAGGCGTGATAACGTGTCGCTCCGCGTTCGTCTCACGCTCTGGTTTACCGCGATCCTGGCAGTCGCGCTGATTCTCTTCGGCGTTCTGGTGTACGCACTCCTTACCCGCGAGCTCTATGCCGACGTCGACGCCTCGGTCGAGAACAAGGCGCACGATGCCGCGCTGAGTGTCCGTTACGAGAACGAACGCCTCTTCATTCCCACGCGCATTCGGGTCCCCGAGAGCCAGTTCCGCTCGCCCACCATCTATACCGAGATACTCGACACCAATGGGCAGGCAGTCTGGCGGTCAGATACCCTGCAGGGTAGCGATCTGCCGCTGGAGCCCGGAACGCTCCAACGGGCCCACGATGGCGAGCCAGTGCTCGAGACAGTCGTCCAGGCAGGTCAGGCGCTGCGGCTATACACCGCGCCAATCCTGGTCAGCGGACGACTCATCGGCTACGTCCAGGTTGGCCGGAACCTCGCGGATATCGACGTGGCGCTACAGCAGCTCCGGGTCTGGCTCCTGGTCAGTATCGTCATCGCCCTCGTGGCAGCCGGCGGAGGGGGCTGGCTCCTTGCACGAGCCGCGCTGCGTCCAATTGACCAGATCAGCCAGGCCGCCCGAGCAATCGGTCTGGCCCAGCGCCTGGATCGACGGCTGCCGACGCCGAAGATTACCGACGAGATCGGTCGACTGGCCGCGACGTTCAACGAGATGCTCGACCGCCTCGAGGCGGCCTTCCTGGCACAGCAGCGGTTCGTCGCCGATGCCTCCCACGAGTTACGCACGCCGCTGACGACGATTCAGGGTAACGTCGAGTTCCTGCGGCGCGATCCAGACATGCCACTGTCCGAGCGGATCGAAGCGCTCGATGACGTCGCCGACGAGGCCAACCGAATGGCGCGTCTGGTCAACGGTCTGCTCGCGCTCGCGCGCGCAGACGCGGGGCGCCACCTCGAGCGTAGCCCCGTCGAGCTTCGACCACTGATCGAGAGCTGCTTCCATCAAGCCCAGGCCCTCGCCCGCCCGACGAATATCACCGTCGAGCTCGTCCTGAACCGGCTCGAGCCGGGTGCCCGTGTCCTCGCCGATGCCGATCGGTTGAGCGAGCTCTTCATGATCCTGCTCGATAATGCGATCAAATATAACCGTCCCGACGGCCTGGTGCGCCTCATTGCCTTGACCGAAGGTCGATCGCACCGCGTGATCGTGTCTGATACCGGGTGCGGTATCGCACCGGAGCACCTTCCCCATATCTTCGAGCGGTTCTACCGGTCACCAAGCTCGCGCTCCGAGGACGGGACGGGTCTTGGCCTGGCAATTGCCCGCTGGATCTCTAACGAGCACCACGCCAAGATGACCGTCGAGAGTGTCCCAGATGTTGGGAGCACCTTTACCGTCGCTCTGCCGGCTCTACAGCCGACTCCGCTCATTCCGGTTTCCTGAGAGTCTTCTCAGTCTTCTCAGCTTTATTTCAGGTTAGCCTTAGATTCCTCTTAGGCTGGCCAGCTATTCTGATCTTGGTAGGAAGCCTCGAGCGAGTCCGCTTCAGAGTTCGCGTCGGTTGATCCCCCGCAGGGGCTGACAAACAGCACGTGGCACGATGCTTTCTCGCGCGTCTCGTGAAGCGGGCCCATCTTCGACCGGGAAGGCGTGACCATGATCTCTCTGCCGATCGGCCGCATACGAGGGCTGCTGATCATCACGGGAGTCGTGGGCATCGGCGCACTGATCGCACCGACCGCCGCCGCGACGATCAGACAAGCGGTGTCCCTCTCTCTCGACCACGGTCTTCTGAACCCATCATTTCTGCTGATGCTCGTTCCGTTTGCAGTTTGGAGCTACGGACTGCGCATCCTCCGCTGGCACACCCTTGTGCGACGGCTGGTACCAGGGTCCTCGCTGGTCACGAACGGCTACACCCAGATCGTCGGGTTCGCGTTCTCGGCCACGCCGGGCCGGATTGCCGAGCTGTACAAATTGAAGCTCCTGGAGCACTCGACCAGGCTACCTATTGCGCAGTCCTTGCCAGCAGCGATCGTCGAACGACTGACTGACGTCGCCGCGTTCAGTCTGCTGGCGGTGATCGGGGGCCTTTTCGACTGGTCGGAGAGTACCGGCGCCGGGAGTGCCACCCGCTGGATTCTGCTCCTGCTCGGGCTGGCGATCCTGGCTTCCGTCTATCACCTGGGCTGGCGTCATCGCGGCCGATTCGAACCTCCGCCGACTCTTGCCCCTCTGTACCAGCGCGTCGCAAAGCGGGCCCGAGCGCTTCCGGGCATCAGCCGGCTCTCGACGATTCTGTCACAGCTGAAGACGGGTGGATCGCAAGTCGGCAGTCCTTCGATCATGGCTTTCGCCCTCGCCTGTGTCGTCATTGGACGGCTCGGCGACGGCGTTATCCTCTGGCAGATTGCCCGGGCAGTCGGCTATCCAGTGTCGTTCTCGATGGCCCTGCTGATGATCGGTAGTGCGGGTCTTGTGGGCGGCATCACCTTCTCGCCAGGTGGCCTCGGAGCGACAGAGGCAACGCTCGTCGGCCTGATCATGGCTCACGGCGCGCCTCTGGGCGCGGCGATGGTCACCGCGCTGGGTGCCCGCACGCTGATCTACTGGCTCTGGGTTCTCGTCGGTCTCTGCGTCTTCGTCGTCGGGCAAAGCAAGCACATCGCAGGCTGGGACGTACCACGATCCCAGGACCGCGCGTACGTCGAGGAGTGAGTGTGAAAGTATGCCTGGTCTCAATCCATCCGCGCCTTTTGAGTGGTCAGATCAACTCGCTCGTGGGATTGGCGCGCGGGCTGCGTGACCGTGGGCACCAGGTTACGCTGGTCACGGCCTTTGCCGAGACGCGCCTGTACGATCCTGATCGCATCTATGGGCCGGAAGCGAGCGCAGGGATTCTGCTCTCCAAACTGGTACGGGTCGTCCGGATCGTGCGACGCCTTCAGGAGGCCGCGCAGGACGCGGACGTCGTCCAGATGAATCTGCCGACGCCCAGCTTCAGCATCATCGGCGATGTCGTTCAAGCGCTCCTCCGGCGACCGATTATCGTCGGCTTTGAAGCGCAGCTCCCCGCGACCCGCGACCTCCTCGGATCCCGGATGGTCGCGGCACCGCAGTTCTATCTCCCCCAGCTCCTGATCAACAATCGAATGACCGCTGGCGCGTCACGGTTCCGGGCCGCGCGCTACGTCGTCGCCAGCAGGCTGCAAGCGGCCGAGCTGGGCACGTTTGGCGTGTCGCCGGACCGGATCAGCATTATCCCGAACGTGATCGACCTCGCGCGCATTCGTGAGGACTTCGATCCCGACGCCGTTCAGCTCCCGATCGATAGCCCGCTGATCAGCTACATCGGGCACTTCAATCACGTCAAAGGTGTCGACGTGCTGATTCGCGCCCTGCCGGGCGTCCTGGAAAGATACCCAACCGCGCGCTTGGTGATCGCCTGGAGCGGGCTGGGACCACGCGAACCGATCCGTCGCGCCATCAAAGAAGCTGGCGTCCGCGAGCGCGTTCAGATCATCGGCCGTGTTCCCGTCTCGGGACTGCTGCGCCAGAGCGATATCTTCGTGCTGCCCTATCGCCTGACGATCGGGCAGGCCGCCTATCCGGGGCTGGTGCTCGAGGCAATGGCGACGGGCGTTCCTCTCGTGACAAGCGATCTGCCACTCCTGCGCGAGCTGATCGAGCCCGGGCAGGAAGCTGAGCTGGCCAGGCCCGAGGACCCACACGATCTCGCTCGGAGCATCGTTCGTCTGCTCGACGATCCCGGGCGTCGTCACGAGATGATCTTTGCGCAACAGCGACTGATGCACCAGATGTTCGATCCCGAGCATCTGGTTCAGAAATACGAGGCAATCTATGACAGGGGCATCGCAGCATATTCCAGTTGCCGCTGAAAAGCGCCAGTTCTACCGTCGGCAGGACGTCGTCGCCGCCTACGAGCAGCAGCGGTTTGGCAGTCCGAGCGGCGCCTGGGTCAACGAGCGGGAAATTTCGCAAGTGATCAGGTTATTGCCCGAGAGCGGGCGGATTCTCGACCTGGGCTGCGGTACGGGTCGATTGAGCCGGCGGCTCGTCGAGCTTGAACGTGAGGTCGTGCTGGTCGATGCGTCGGATGCGATGCTTGCCCGCGCCGTCCCCGCCGTGGGGGCGCCTGCCGTGCTGGCCGATGCCTTTGCGCTGCCGTTCGCGCGCGAATCGTTCGACGCGGTTGTCGCCCTGCGCGTCGCGTTCCATTTCTCTAACGTGGGAGCACTGATCGCCTCGGCCGCACCCGTGCTGCGACCGGGTGGGCGATTCATCTTCGACACCTATACGTGGTCCCCCCGTGCGCTCCTCGCGCTTGCCTCGCAACAGTGGGGTGGAAAGGTCTACGTCCACTCGCGATCGATGATCGAGGCCGGGGCAGCATCCGCTGGCCTGAAGGTCATCGCGAGGGACTCGTGCTTCCTCTTCTCGCCATACCTCTATCGTCTTCTCCCATTGTCACTCGTTCGGGCACTTGACCTTGCCGAGGCACACCTTCCAGACAGTGTTCGCGCGCGAGTGTTCTGGGGACTGGAAAAGACTCGGGAGTAGGTCATGCCCCGGCGTGCCTTGATTGCGGGCCTGACGATCGAAGCCATCTTTCTCGTCGCCGTCGTAGGCCCCTTCTCAATCTTCAGTCACGGGACCGAGCTCACCGACCTCGGCAAGCTCACGGATCACCAGCCCATCGCCGCGGCCCTGGTGACCGCAGGGCTGATCGCCCTGTTCGCCCTGTACGCGATCGCCCTGCTCAACATCCCGGCTGACGACCGCGCTCTGCCGCTTGCCCTGGGCGGCACAATACTGTTCAGCCTGACCCTGATCTTCCTGTACCCTGTCACCGCGATCGACGTCTACAACTACGCGGTCGAAGGACACGTCGCGGTCTACTATCAGATCAATCCGATGGTGTCTGCACCCTCGCAGGTCACCGGCGACACATTCGTGTCGTACGCGGCGAACTGGGTTGATTCGCCGTCGCCCTACGGCCCGATCTGGATACTCCTGACCATGCTGGGGGCGCTCGTGGCGGGTTCAAACATCGTGCGGGCGATCCTCCTCTTGAAGGCCGTGGCAGCGGCGGCCGTAGTCGCGACGACGTTTCTTCTCGCCTGGTCCTTTCGCGATCAGGGAGTGCGGGACCGTGCACTCGCGGCCATGCTGTTTGGCTGGAATCCGCTGGTCCAGATCGAGATGGTTGGAAACGGGCACAACGACGCCGTGATGACCTTCTTCCTCATCGCGGCTCTCGTGTGCGTGATGAGGAACCGGCCGGTGCTCGGCGCCCTCGGCATCGGCGCATCTGTTCTGATCAAGTTTCTGACGCTCGGGGCGATTCCGATGTTTCTTTTGGCGAAGGCGTTAGATACCCAGAGGGCGATGCGAACGCGACTCACTCGGGTCACCGGCTACGCGGCGATCGTCGTCGCCCTGGGTATCGCAGCCTATGCGCCGTTCTGGACCGGGCCAGCTACGCTCCAGCGCGCGCAGGCAGTTGACGGGAACTACCTCTCGTCAATTCCCGCCCTGATCATCCTGATCGTCCCGGATTCGATCAAGTGGCTCACCTACCCGCGATTCGCGCTCCTGGCGCTCGTCGGCCTCTGGCAGGCGAACTCGCTCCGACTCGGTCGTATCAATCTCGCCCAGGCGATGTATGAAATCTTCTTCGTGACGATCCTGATCGCAGCCCACTTCGCCGGCTGGTACCTGGCGCTTCTCGTGGCTGTCTCCGTGCTCAGCCGCGATCGCTGGACTCAGGCTCGCACCGCCGTCTTCACATTCACCACGACGCTGACGACCCCACTGTGGGCCTATCTGTGGTGGTGGGTTCAGGATTGGATGAGCATGACGACCATCCATCTCATCGTCGTCCCGCTGATCTTCGCCGCACCGCTGGGCATCGCATTCCTCGGCATGGGGCGCCGTGGAGGCCAGCCGCCGCTACGAGCCAGCGATCGCTCCTCCTACCTGGATACGCTCTACGTCGAGCTTCGCAACGCCTACCTCACTGCTCGAAGCGCCGTGGGCTCATCGAGCTGATCGGCACACGCGGTGGACGCCCCTCGATCAGATCCGCGACCACCGCGGCAGTCGCCGGGGTGGAGAGGATCCCCATCGTGAAGTGGCCGGTGGCCCAGTACAACCCCACAATGCGATCAGCGCCGATGACCGGCTGATCATCCCGGCTATGCGGACGCAGGCCGGCCCACGCCTCCAGGAAGCGCGCCTGGGACAGGCACGGGACCGCCCGGGTGGCAGCCGCGATCATCCTGGCCACACCATCCGCGGTGATCTCTTTGCGGAAGCTTCCCGGAATGATCGTTGCCCCGACGACGATCCGACCGTCGGCACGCGCCGAGATCGACGCGCCCGGTGCCGTCACGACCCGTTCGATCGGTCGGGGCCGCGCCTCGAGCGCGATAATCTCCCCTTTAGCTGGCCCGACGATCAGCGGAGCATCAGTGCTCGCCGACGGCCGATCGTGCTGAGAGGGAGAAGGCAGCCCCGTGACGTGGCGAACCGTGCCAGTCTCGGTTGGCGCGAGCAGACTCGACCAGGCACCGGCCGCGTTCACGACGACGTCGGCGGCAATGCGCCCGTTCGCCGTCTCGACGCCATCGACCCGTCCCCCCACCACCGCGATCTCGAGCGCCGGCTCGTAGTGACGAACGTCTGCCCCGGCCATGGCGGCAGCGAGCGCGAGCGCCTTGCTCAGCCCGCGATTATCCACCAGACCGTGCTGGCGGTAGAGCAGCGCTGCCCGTGCGTCCGGAGTTACTGCTGGCTCCATCCGTCGAACATCGTCACCCGCGACCCATTCATATGGAATCCCAACCTCTTCCTGTGCCCTGGCCCGCGTGCGCAGCGCCGCTTCCTGGGCTTCGTCGAGCGCGATGACCAGGCGACCGCAGATGCGGAATTCGAACACCGTCCGCGTTGTCTCCTGCACCTCTCGGACGAACTCCTCGTACATCGCGAGGCTCTCGAGCCAGAGACGCAGCGTTTCTGGCGATGCCTCACGGCCAGCCTCTGGCTGGAGCAATCCAGCGCCAGCCCAGGACGCCTCAGCTCCAGGCTCGCCGCGTTCCAACAAGACTACCCGCCGCCCGCCCTGGGCAAGTCTCCAGGCGATCGAGCTTCCAATCAGCCCGGCTCCGATCACGACGATGTCGGCGCGCTCCATCTCTTCCTCCGCTCCGGTCTAGCTTCTACTCGGCAAGGCGTACGGCGGGCGAACTAGCTGTTCGTCTCCAGGCTTCGCCCGGTGCACGTTACGTCGCTTCTGGTCCCGCGACCGCGATCAGCATTGGGACAGATTATCGCACAGAGCGCGACGATCGCTGCGATCAGGGCCGCTGATCGAAAGAGCGAGCCGCGTGCAGCAGCCCCCGGGCGCCTGGCTTCTCGGGCGTTCGGGGGGTGCGAAGCATTCGGCCGAGCGTCTTCTGTCTTGACATGAGCCTGGCTGCGCGACTATCATTAGAGGAAGCTACACGTGCGGGATGAGCTGACACGGTGAGTGGCCCCACCGTGGGGAGTGTCCACCCAGCCGAACTGTCCTCAGTATCCACGCGGAATGGGGAGACCCATCGGGATGTGAGGATTCCCTCGGGGCAGGGGAGGAGCTCCCGGGCGAGAGGTCAGGGGGTAGTGCGGAGGGTGGACGCAGGTGTTATCCACGATCCTCCACGTTCGAGGTGGGATGGCGAGGGAACCTTTCTGAGAGTGTTCCCCGTGTGTGCACGATATCACCGCGAGTGTCGTCCAATAGCGAGTACCCGTGAAGGCCTGGGAGAATGGGCGCGTTGGCGCCCATTTTTATATGCGATGCATTCCATCGACCAGATCGGGGCCAGGCCGGTCGTTCGTCTCGTGGATTCGTTCTCTTCAGCCGGGCCTGGGACAGGCGTGGAGGAGAGGATTCTCGCACGGAACGCCTAGCTAAAGTTTCGTCGTAATCATGATAATGTTCACTAGGGAGGTGAAGGATGCTGACGTATGAGATCATCTCAGCGCTGATCGTCATCGTCGTTGGCGCCGGCACCTTCGCCCTCGGGTGGCTGTTGAGAAATCGGCAGTTTCGTGAGCGAGTCAAGCATGCTGGCGAATCGGCAGATCGTCTTCTCGAAGAAGCCAAGAGTCGGCAGCGCGAGCTCCTTCTGGAAGCCCGAGACGAAGCA
This sequence comes from Chloroflexota bacterium, assembly GCA_902810745.1. GTDB lineage: Bacteria > Chloroflexota > UBA6077 > FW602-bin22 > CADDYW01 > CADDYW01. The sequence goes on from CADDYW010000031.1 coordinate 27,538, forward strand.
CTGAAGATCAAGGCGGCGGCCGAAGCCGAGATTCGCGACCGCCGTAGTGAGCTGCACCGCCAGGAGCGACGTCTCCAGCAAAAGGAGGAGATGCTCGATCGCCGGATCGAAGTCCTCGATCGTCGGGAGCGAGCCCTCACCGAGAAAGAGCACCAGGTCGACCTTCTCCGGCAGCAGACTGAAGAGCTCAAGAAAGATCGCCAACGAGAGCTCGAGCGCGTTGCGCAACTCACCGTCGACGAAGCACGGGATTTCCTGCTCCGCGAGATCGAGCAGGAAGTGCGGGCTGACGCCGCGCGCCGCGTTCGGGAGATCGAGCAGCAGGCGCGTGAAGAAGCCGAGCGCAAGGCACGCGCGATTATCACCCTGGCCATTCAGCGCTGTGCCGCCGATCAGGTCGCCGAGGCGACGGTCTCGGTCGTGGCGCTTCCGAACGAAGAGATGAAAGGGCGGATTATCGGGCGCGAGGGACGCAATATTCGCGCGCTGGAGAGTGCGACCGGGGTCGACGTGATCATCGACGATACTCCCGACGCGGTCACCCTCTCTGGATTCGATCCGATTCGCCGGGAGGTGGCACGGCTGGCACTGCAGAAGCTGATTGCCGACGGGCGTATCCATCCCGCGCGGATTGAAGAGGTCGTCGCGAAGGCCCGGCAGGAAGTCGAGAACATCATCCGTGAAGAGGGCGAGCAAGCGGCGATCAAGGCCGGCGTGCACGGTCTGCACCCGGAGCTGATCAAGGTCCTCGGGCGATTGAAGTACCGAACGAGCTACGGTCAGAACATTTTGAACCACTCGATCGAGGTTGCCCATCTCTCCGCGGCGCTGGCGGCCGAGCTCGGCGCTGACGTCAACGTGGCGCGCGCAGCTGGTCTGATGCATGATATCGGGAAGGCACTGAGTCACGAGGTCGAGGGGCCGCACGCTCTGGTCGGAGCCGAGCTGGTCCGGCGCTACGGCAAATCGCCGAAGATCGTCGCCGCGATCGCCAATCACCACGGCGAGCTGGACGAGCCCCAGTCGATCGAGGCAATCATCGTGCAAGCAGCCGACGCGATCTCCGGTGCACGCCCGGGCGCGCGTCGGGAGACGGTCGAGAATTACATCAAGCGTCTGGAGGCGCTGGAGACGGTGGCGAACTCCTTCCCCGGCGTCGAGCGCTCATTTGCGATTCAGGCCGGTCGGGAGGTCCGGATCATTGTAAAGCCGGACGAGATCGACGACCTCTCCGCCGTACGCCTGGCCCGAGATGTCGTCAAACGGATCGAGGAGACACTCGAGTATCCGGGCCAGATCAAGGTCACGGTCTTGCGGGAGACACGTGCCGTCGATTTCGCGCGCTGAGCTGCCCCGGGCAGCCCAGCGCCCGGTGATGAGGGATGCTGGCGCGGGTCCAGAATACGCCGATCGATTCCCGCGCAGTCGAACGAGGTAACGATTTTGAACGATAGAGTTGATTTGCACGCGCACACTACTGCGTCTGATGGGGTACTGACGCCGTCCGAGCTCGTCGAGCTCGCCCTGGAGCGAGGACTGCGCTTGCTGGCCATCACCGATCACGACTCCACGGATGGCGTGGCCGGAGCGATGATCCGCGCGGCCGGGACCCCGTTGGAGGTCTGGCCCGGCATCGAGATCAGTACCGACGTCCCACAGGCCGAAGTCCATATGCTTGGCTACTTCGTCGATACTACGAAGGCCGACTTCCAGGAAACGCTGACCAAGCTGCGAGACTCGCGGATCCTGCGCGCTCAGCAGATTGTGGCCAAGCTCAATGCGCTTGGTATGCCCCTGACGTTCGAACGAGTTCGCCAGCTCGCGGGCACCGGCGCGATCGGACGCCCGCACATCGCCCAGGCGATGGTCGAGAAGGGATACGTCGAGACCACCCGCGACGCCTTCAATCTTTATCTCAGTCGCAACGGGCCGGCCTATGTCGAACGCTTCAAGCTCACCCCCGTCGAGGCCCTCCAGCTGATCCGATCGGCGGGGGGGATGCCCGTACTCGCCCATCCGACCTACATCAACCCGGGAGAAAACTCCGGCTTTGACCTCACGGCCTTCGTCCGCGACCTTGCCGACGCCGGCCTGGTGGGTATCGAGTGCTACTACGGCGACTACCCACCCGAGACAGTCGATCACCTCTGCAACATCGCGCGTGAGTTCGACTTGATTCCCACGGGAGGAAGCGATTTCCACGGGCGGGGGCTCTACGCTGCCGACCTGGGAGATTTGGCGATTCCCGAGGAGTCGATCGAGCGCATGCGGGTCTGGCGGGCGCGTAATGGATGATCCAAGGACGCGGGTGCCTGGGTCCCGACCCTGGTGCTATCGTCCGGTGCGCACGTAGATTGTCACATTAGCCGACATGCCCGGATAGACCAGCGCATCGCCGTAATCGAAGTCGATGCGCACCGGCACCTCGTTGTTCTCGCGGAACGTGCTTGCACCGGTGGTCGACGTCGTCGCATTTCCCGTGCGCTGCGTACCCGCCAGCAGGTCAGGCATCAATTGGCTGACCTTTCCCGAAAAGGTCTGGTTCAGGGCCGGAATGTAGACGTCCGCGCGCTGCCCGACCTGCACCGCGTGGAATGAGCCCTCGTCGATGCCTGCCACGACCCACAGCCCTCTCAGATCCGCGATCGTCGCCACCGGGTCGCCCACGGTTACCCGCTGACCGACCAGGACTGACAGGTGCACGATCGTTCCGGCCGCGGGAGCACGGACCTGCGGAATGACGGGTAGCTGGCTACCCGGCTGGGGAAGCGTTGCCAGATAGGCAACGATCTGGCCGCTGTGCACCGGATCGCCCACGTTGCTCAAGATGCGCGTGACCTCGCCATTCGCCGGAGCGCTCGCTTCGATAAGGTTACCGGTGATGAAGGCATTGCTGGTCGTCACATAATTGCCAAGGAGATAGTTCGGATCGAATCCAGCGATCCACAGCGCAGCAATCAACGGCAGGATACCCAGGCCAGAGTACAGTGCGATGCGCTTCCGGCTCACCGTCGTCCCTCACGTGATTGACGTACCGCCCACACCGCCGAGTCGGTGCCTCGCCGTCGATCGAATCGCAGGGTAACACCAATAGGCTGTCGGTGAGAGGACCACGAGCTTCCGCGGCAGGTGGCGGTCTCCGGTGTCGCGATTCTATCACGCGGGTAGGGCGAGCGGCAACGAGTACTCCGAGACAGGGCGCCATCTGACGCAGCAGCGAGCGGGTCGCCCCTGAAGCGAATACATCTTATCGAATAAACCGCGTCAACTACGACCGGAAACCCACACGCACCCGCGCTCAGGTGGCACTCCGAAGGAATTGAGCCATCGGACCCAGGTCGTGCTCCCAGAAGAGCACGATACCAGCGCCCTGGGCATCCTGGAGATTTTTCAGCTTGTACACCCCGGCGAGCACGGCAGCCGTCACAGCTTGCTCGCCGAAAACGCCTCGCCAGCGGCTGGCTTTCTCGCCCACCTCGCGGTTGAGACGCTTGACGCTATTGGTGGCACTATTGCTGACCTTGCACTCGGTTAAGAGGAGTCTGCCATCACGCAAGCCGATCGGAATGTCGCACTTGCTCCCGGCCACCACCGATTCACCCTCGCAAAACTCCCCTGGTCCGAGATCCCTGAGTCCGTTGATGTCGCGGGCGGGCACACCAATAAAGCCGAGATTGACGAGGAGTTGTCGGACAACTTCTTGCTGCCTCTTCGCCGAATCGGACCGCCTCTTCGTCTGTACTTGCTGCACAGTCATGAGCCCAGCGGTCCAGCGTATCGCTACCTCACGCTCCACGCCGGTCGGATCCCGCGGCGGCACTTCAAATAGCCACGGGAAGCGATCCCGATCTATCCATGCCTCGACGACTTCTGCTGCTCTCTTTGCAAGGTCACCGCTCAGGCGCCTTCGCTTCGCGATCTTCTCTTCTGCTAACGTATCAAAGTCGTCCGCGCTCACCGGCGGCCCGCCGAGGTAGCGAGCAACCTCGATCAGCCTGGGGTTCTCGACAAGCGCCGCACCACTTCCGAGGGAATGCAGATCGTTGGTCAACGCGAATAGCTGTCGAACGGCAGCGATGTTGGCTGCGAGAGCAGTCCGATATCCCGCTCCGCCCTCGGCCGCGCGCTCCATGATAAAGGCAGAAATCGCGGCGCGACGACCTCGCTCGAGGTCGGCCGAATCCCACGCTGGGGGCGTGGCGAAGTAACGTGCGGGTGACATTAGCCTCGACGCCTAAGATTGGGAATGGGAACCAGCAACGCCTCCATTTCCCGCGGCTCGAACTTCTCCAGGCCGCCATGGTAGGTCCGGCCCCTGCCGATGAAGGAATCGCGGGCTGCATTGAGAGCAGCAACAAAATCGGCAAGCTGCGGAGGGTTCAGGTTCTCCGTTGGATAGATTCCGTGCGCAATATTGATGATCGCAAGACCATCCGGATTCAACGCGAACACCGGCGCCTGTCGCGCCATGTACGAGGCAACTACCGGCGGCGGAGTCGTTCGGCCGAGATACCACCAGGGGCGACGATGGCTCGGGATGTAACGCTCGGCGACGGGCTGCTTGCCATCAGACGACGCCTCGCCGGAGCGGAGATAGGCGTCCAAGCGCGGATGAGCGCCCCGGTCGACGTCGGGCGGTACGTCGAGCAGGAGGCGACGTTCCGGTCCGTCACGCACAATGCCATTCGAGTGGAGAATCTCCTCAGCGCTCGTCAGTGCCGGCCGGCACCATTCTTCGATGCCGAGCGCGCGTGCACGCTCGCGGGTGAGGACGAAGAAGCTGTTTGCCCCGGTCACCACCCCGCGATGCACGCGAGCGAGGGTCCGCAGTGGCACCGTGTCGCCAGGGGCAGATCCGGCTTCTCTCTCCAGAATCAGGGGTGTCCAGCGTCGGGCTTGCTCGAGGGTCGACCAGCTAACTTCTTGGCCGTTGGCGAGGTCGCGAAGCTCTTCTGGCTGCGCAACACAGCGAACGCGCATACTTTGCGGGGCTGCCCCAACCCGAAAGCAGGTGATCACCGCTGTCGTCATCGCATCCTCAAAGGGTACAGCGCGCGGATCGATCAGATGGAGCGCCCGGCCGCCCAAGCCATTGAGGAGAAGGTGCCGGACAATCGCGCCATAATTTACGTCAAGCCACTCGGCGCTGGTCACGAAGCACCCCACGTCGCCCGGCCTGGCTCGGAGCGCCGTTGCGAGAAAGAAGTGCACGTGGAGCCCGGCCAGCGTCGAGACGTCGTGACCGAGCTGTCGCCCAGCGGCAACTGCCCAGGCCTTTGCCTCCGGCGACAGATCGTGATGACGAACGTACGGCGGATTCCCAACGAACGCGGTGCGCCCGGCGATCGGTGGCAGATCGAAGGTCGTGTAATCGCCGTTGATCACCGTCGCCGCTTCCGCTCCAAGCGTGGCGAGCGTTGCCCGCGTCAGAATCGTCGCGAGCGGGTCGAGATCGACCGCGATCACCGGTAAGCTTCGGTTCCGGCGAACGGCGCACGCGACGAACCGCCCACTACCACTGCCCGGATCCACCAGACGATCCGGATCCTGGCTCAGAACCCAGTCCACCATCGGCTCGACCAGGGCTGACGGCGTATAAAATGCTCCGGTCCGGCGGCGCGCAACCGGCGAGCGCATTCGGAGGAACCACGCGCCGAGCGGGTCGTGCCCGGCCTGGATCGCATGGCGCAAATCGTCAACCGAGGACGACGGGATACTGAAGGTCGCCCTGGACTCCTCCAGCAGGCGCCGCTCCGAATCGCTCAGGTCGCCGCCGATGTCGGCCGCGCCAAGAGCCATCGCAAGGCGGGCGAGCACTCGCCCATCCGCATTCAAGGTGAGGTCCGAAGCTCCTGGTACAATCATCCCGTCAGCCAGGGTGAGAGCGCCCCGGTCGTTGCGCTTGACGGCGCCTGCCATGGCAGCATCGGGCCGCCGTTCGTGCAAGCAAGGGGAGACAGTTACGGTCTGGCTTCCCATTATTCCAGACGCTTTCCACGAACACCCCTCCTGCCAAGATATTACCGTGCAACAAACGGAACGTACACCTGGAACGTGTGAACGAACTCATACGCTCCCACGTCGCAGATCGCCGACCCATTTCCATCGCCGTCCTGAGGACGGGCCACTCCGCGCTGATCGGTCGAAGGGCAGGTGCTGTTGTCGCCGGCGTCGATTGCCGGGCTGCCACTGAGCAAGGCCCGGGTCTGGGTTGGGCCGCCGTTATCCGCGAGCGGTCCGAGCCCGGTATCGGCGACGGTGGAGCCGGTGCAGCCGGCGGCCTCCGGGAGGTTGTGGCCGCCATCGGTAACCTTGCCGGCGCAGTTTCCCGCGCTATTATCGGTGACGATCGAGTTCGTAACGGTCAGCGCTCCGCCGGTGGCCGAGAAGCCGAGCCCGGCGATGCCGAAGCCGGTGTTCCCGGCGATCGTGACGTTGGTAAGCTGAACGTTTGCGCTGCTGCTGTACGCGAGGATGACCGCGGTGTTCATTGTGCCGGTGTTGGAGTTCCCGCTGAAGGTGCTGTTGGTGATGACCAGCTTCTCTGGGGCCTGATTCGCGGAAGAAGCGACCGTGCCGGTAGTGCTACCGTTCGTCTGATTTCCAGTGAACAGGCTATCGGTGATTGTCACGTCGTGCTGGCCAAGGACCGCGCTGGCGCCGCCGCTCGTGGTGTTCTTATTGTTCACGAATCGGCTCCGCGTCACGGTGATCGTGCCCTGGATGCCGTTCAGGGTGCACAGCGCCGCGCAGGTCGAGAGGGTGTTCGTATTGTCGACGAAGCTGCTGTCGCTGACGTGGAGCTCGCCGTCGCCGACGGCCACGCCGGTCTCGGTCTGGCCGGTGACGGTGCTTCCGGTGAGGTCGACCGTTCCGTGGTTGACCCGCATGGCGTTCGCGTTCGCGGAGAAGGTGGTCCCGCTGATCGCGGCGATGCCGCCATTTACGTCCAGCCCGAATGTCGAGTTTCTCGCGATCTCGCTGTCCTGGACACTAAGCGTACCGGCGGAGCTGTAGATTCCGACGCCGGTGTTGTCGGCGATCAGGCTGTCGATCACCCTCAGTGAGGCGGTATTGAAGATGCCGCTGCCAAGGTCGGCGCTGTTCGCCAGCACGTTCACCCGATCGAGGGTCAGAAAGCCATCGTTTCTGATGCCACCACCGACGCCCCCGGGTTCGGCACCGTCGCGGACGGTCAGGTTTCGGAGGATGATAATGCTCCCAATCGGAATGGTGAAGACGCGCCGCACGTTCGCGCCGCTGAAGACGACCGGGCTGCCGTTGTTCGCGCCGTCGATCGTGTAATTCTTGTCGAGCGTCTTGGTGCTCAGAACCTGAATGGTGGCCGGCCCACCGCAGCTGAAGGTGATCGTATCGCCGTTCTGGGCGCTCGCCAGCGCCGCGCTGAAGCCGGCGTCGTCGCACTTCGTGACGACGATGGGAGCAGCCATGATCGCGGCTTGAACGCCGGGCAACGGCAGCAGCGCCAGCGCAAGCAGGAATACCAGGACGACGCGCATGCAGATCCCCCTTACATCCGTGATGGCGAGGCAGGCCAGAGGTCGCCGAGCGCGTCCAGTCCCGCGCGCTCGGAGCAGGCAAGAGTGTACACGTTCCACCTCATGCTAGTCAATACCACTCGCCGAGGCGGTCGCCATCGCCGGTTGCAACGCATCCCCAGCGTTTCATTCGCGCTTGACTCGCGTCGACGTCCCACCTATAATCGGCCACACGAACTGGTGAGATAGCGTCTCACCATCCGAGATACGACGATGGCGACCGACGTCAAGCTGCGCTACGTGCGGCGAGATCAATCACACTACGCGGTTCAGTCGCTCGATCGAGCAATCGATCTGATCGAGGCATTCCGGAACGGCTCCGAAGAGCTGGGCGTCGCCGAGCTCGCCGCGGCGGTCGATCTGCCCCGCGCCACGGTGCACCGTCTTCTCGCATCCTTGACCCACCGTGGTCTCCTTGCCCATAACGAGCACTCGGGGAAATACCGCCTGGGCCTCAAGCTCTTCGAGCTCGGCAGCCTGGTCGGCAACGCCCTCGACGTGAAAAGCATCGCCCATCCCTACCTCGTCAGGCTGGTCAAGGAGAGCGGTGAGACCGCCCACCTGGTGATCCTCGACGGCGTCGACATCGTCTTCGTCGACAAGGTCGAGACCGACAACCCCTTTCGCATGGTGTCCCAGATCGGCGGCCGCCTGCCGGCTCGTCACTCTGGCTCCGGTAAGGCGCTGCTCGCCCAGCTTGGCGACGAGGAGCTGGCGCGGCGGTTTGCCGATGCCGCCCACACGAGGGGTGAGCACGTCGATCTCGCGCGCTTGCGGGAGCACCTGGCACTCGTTCGCGCGCAGGGGTGGGCGATCGACGATCAGGAAACCCAACCCGGCTTGCGCTGCGTCGGCACGGTCATTCGTGATCACACTGGCACCGCGGTCGCCGGCATGAGTATCTCGGGTCCGGTCGTCCGCATCAGCGACGACCGAGTCCAGGATCTAGCCGCGCTGCTGCGTGCAACGGCCGCGGCGGTCTCCAGCGCGCTCGGCTATCGAGTCTAGGTCAGATCGCGGCTCTCACCATGATCTTTTTGACCGGAGGATAAACGAGTGGCGATTTCCACGCGTCACCAACCCGAGCTTAGCGTCATCGGCCTCGACTCCGATGCGTTAGTCGACCTCTACCGAAGAATGCTCCTGAGTCGGACACTCGATATCCGGGCCTGGACGCTGAGCCGTCAGGGTCGCGCTCACTTCGTGATCACCAGTCGCGGCCACGAAGCCGCGGAGGTCGGCAGCGCATTCGCCCTCGCGCGCGGGCGCGATTGGGTCTGTCCGTATTACCGCAACCTTGCGCTGGTCCTCGGCATCGGCATGACCGCGCGCGAGGTCATGCTCACGATCTTCGCCAAGGCACCGGATCGGAGCAGCGGCGGACGCCAACTCCCCATGCACTTCAGCCATCCGAAGTGGCGGATCGTCTCTGGCTCCAGCGTCGTCTCCACTCAAATTCCGCACGCGGTCGGGCTTGCACTCAGCGCGAAGCTCTCCGGCGAGGACATCGTCGCGATCGCCTACTTCGGCGAAGGTGGCAGCAGCAAGGGCGATTTTCACGAGGGGCTGAACTTCGCGGCGGTGCACCGTCTGCCCGCCATCTTCTTCTGCGAGAACAATGGCTACGCTATCTCGGTTCCGCAGCAGAAGCAGATGGCGATCCAGGACGTCGCCTCGCGGGCCGCGGCCTATGGCATGCCGGGTGTCGTCGTCGACGGCAATGACCCCATTGCCGTGTACGAGGCCGTGCGGGCTGCCCGGGCGCGGGCGGTGGCGGGTGAGGGTCCTACGCTGATCGAAGCCAAGGTCGCCCGCTTTACTGCCCACTCCAGCGACGACGACGACCGCCTCTATCGACCGCGGGAGGAGGTCGAGGCCGCGCTCGCCCGCGATCCGATCCCCGCGTTTGGTCGTCGTCTGATCGAGCTTGGCATCCTGGATGAAACCCGCGACCGCGAGCTTCAGGCCCAGGTGACCGCCGAGGTCGACGAGGCCGTCGAGTACGCCGACGCGGCTCCCGAGCCGGACGCCTCTGATCTTTTGACGCACGTCTTCGCTGAGTAACCCGGTAAGGATCGTGACTCGATGAGTGTGAAGAACGTTCTCCAGGCGATCCACGATGCACTCGATGAGGAGATGGCCCGGGATGACCGAGTCATCATCCTTGGCCAGGACGTGGGGCTGCGCGGCGGCGTCTTCCGCGCGACAGAGGGTCTGATCGCCCGCTATGGCGAGAAACGAGTGATCGACACGCCGCTGACCGAATCCGCGATCGTCGGCGTCGCAATCGGAGCCAGCATCGGCGGGTATCGGCCAATCGCCGAGATCCAGTTCGCCGACTTCATCTGGCCTGCCATGGATCAGATCGTCAGCGAGGCCGCGCGCATGCGCTACCGCTCGCACGGGACCTGGGGCTGCCCCCTGGTGATCCGTACCCCGTACGGCGCCGGCATTCACGGCGGCCTCTACCACTCCCAGTCGATCGAAGCGACCTTTGCCCACGTCCCCGGGCTCAAGGTCGTCACACCCTCGACCCCACGCGACGCCAAGGGGCTGCTCAAAAGCGCGATTCGCGATCCCGATCCAGTGCTCTTTCTGGAGCACAAGCGCACCTACCGGCTGGTCAAGGATGAGGTGCCGGACGATGATTACACCATCCCGATCGGCAAGGCCGAGATCAAACGGTCGGGTCACGATCTGACCGTGCTCACCTACGGCATGATGGTCCACGAGACGCTGAAGGCAGCCGACGCCGTCGCAGCGGACGACATCTCCGTCGAGGTGGTGGATCTGCGAACTGTGTCCCCTCTGGACAAGCCGACAATTCTCGAATCGGTTCGGCGCACCCACAAGGTCATGATCGTCCACGAGGACTCGCTGACCGGCGGGCTGGGCGGAGAATTGGCCGGCATCATCGCGAGCGAGGCGTTCGACACGCTCGACGGACCGATCATCCGCGTCGCCGCGCCGGATGCCCCGGCCACCCCTTTCAACGGCAAGCTCGAAGAGATCTACCTGCCAAACGCCGAGAAGATCGAGCAAGCGATCCGGGATCTGGCCGCCTATTGATCCTCAGGGATGGGCTAGCTGCACGTCGAGAACGACCGATTGCCCGCCCTGCACGCGTTCCAGTCCCCGCCGCAGCGCCGGTAGCACCTCCGACGGGTCCTCGACGCGCTCGCCGTACGCTCCGACGACCGGTGCGAGGAGGTCGTAACGCGGCGCGGGGAGCAGGTCGATCCCGACGAAATCGTTGGCCGTAACCGAGTGTCCTTTCGGATACGCGGCGACTAACGGCGACCGAGTCGCGTTGTAGCAGCCGTTGTTGAAGATCACGACCAGAATCGGCGCGTGCTGAGTCTGCGAGGCCCAGAGCGCCGCGAGCGGCTCGCCGAAGACGAAGGATCCATCGCCAACCAGCGCGACGACCTGACGGTCTGGCCGAGCAAGCTTGATTCCCACCGCTGCGCCCAATCCCCAGCCCAGCGCTGAGCCACCGCTCTTGAACCACGTGCCCGGCTCGCTCACCTCGACGTTCCGCCAGATGGCCCCATCGCTCGTCACGGCCTCGTCGACGAAGACACACCCCGGCGTCTCGCGCGCGAGCTGGCCAAGGCACGTGGCGAGCCAGACGGGGCTGATCGGGCGCAGCGCGCTCGACGCCCGCGCCTCGGCCTGCCACGCCGCGCGCTGCTGAGCGTGCTTCGCCGCGAGATCCTCCCGCCGGACCGCGATCCGCCGCCGGTGCGCTTCGGTCAGCAGCTCGCGGGCCTGGTCGGCGAGGTAATCGAGGGCCTGGGCCGTATCCGCGCGAATCGCCAGGTTGAGCGGGAAGGTCCAGAGCGGGATGCGCTCTTTAACCGGGTCGAGATCGATCTGAACGACGATCGCCTCGCGCGAGGGACCGGCCTGCGCGGGCAGGTAGGGCACGTCGTGGTCGAGGATCAGGACGAGGTCCGCGGAAGCGAGCCAGGGCGCCGGATCGTCGCCCTGATGAAGCGGGTGCGCGCTCGGAAAGTTTGCGCGATCTCGCCATTCGACGACTGGCAGCGCCAGCAGCTCGGCCAGACGGACCAGGCCACGGTATCCCGCGTCGGTGCGACCGGTCGTCCCGGTGAGCACCACCGGTCGTTCAGCCGCGACGAGACGGCGAGCCACCTCGCGGAGGAGCGTCGGGTCTCCGGCGCCGAGCTTCGTCGGGGGAACCCGCTCCGGCCGATAGAGCGTGACCTCGCCCAGAGTATCCATCAGGACCTCCCGCGGCAGGGTGAGGTAGACCGGCCCCGGTGGGTCGCTGGCGGCGATCTGGAACGCTCGAGCGACAACTTCGCCCACCTGATCCGGACGGCGTAGCTCATAGTCCCATTTCACGTAGTTGCGGACAATCCCCCTTTGATCCGGCTGATCCTGGAGCCAGTGAATGTAGGTATCGCGGCTGCCACGGAGGCGCGGGTCACTCGTGTACGGCGCGAGACCGGCGGCGATGAACACCGCCGCCCGACCGCGCTGGGCGTTGTGGAGCATGCCTCCCAGATTCTGAGTGCCGACGTCGACGTGGACGAGGACGGCCTGCGGCTCGCCGGTCGCGGCGTAGTAGCCGTGCGCGGCGGCGAGCGCGACGACCTCGAAGAGGCAGAGCACGGTTCGCGGGACCGGCCGGCCCTGCGCCGCGAGCTTGCTCAGCGCTTCTTGAATCGGGAATGTGTCGGTGCCAGGATTCAGGAAAAGGTAACGCACGCCCTGCTCGATCAGCGCCTCGACGTATCCCTCCGCAGTTTCGCCCACCGCGCGTTGTTCGACTGTACCTGGTGCGGTCACGATTCGGTCAATCGTCGACATCGCTTCACCTCCCTCCAGCGCAGATCATACCCTTTTCAGATGATCGCCAGGTCATTCGAAGGTAGTCTTACAGGCAGCATTCTTCGCGGGAAAGCGCTCCTTCCCCTGGATTCCACGCGGTCCGATCACTCGCCGCATCATACGTATTCCGGAAGGATGAAGGTGTTTTGCAAGCACTTTAGCAAAGCCAAAGTACCTTCAAGAAGATTCGCCTTCCATCCGGAAACGGTATGGAACTAGCCGACCGCGCGTGGTAGGCTAACGACGAAGGATTCGGCGCGTGGTGGTGCTCATCGCGCGCAGCCGAGAGTTTGCTGCCAGGTTCACCGCCAACCTGCCTGCCGCCCACGAACCGCGGATAGAGAGGAGTCTCCGAGTGTCCGCCCCGACGATCGAGATCTACTCCAGCATCGACTGCCCGGATGCCTACCTGGCAATATTTCGGCTACGCCAGGTCTGGCCGGAGTACGCGAATCGTCTCCAGATTCGGTGGCGGGCGCTGGCGCTCGAGTACGTCAATCGGCGCGGGATCGACAAACCGCTGCTCGACGTCGAAGTGGCGCTCCTTTCCAAGGCTCATCCCGATCTGCCGATTCGAGCGTGGGCTCGGCCGGAGTGGCAGTGGCCGACGACACTGTGGCCCGCGTTCGAGGCCCTGGCCTGCGCCCAGGCGCAGAGTCACGCGGCGGCGTTCGCGATGAGCTGGGCGTTGCGCCGGGCCTTCTTCGCCGAGAGTCGCGACCCCTCGCTCCGGCACGAGGTCCTCGCCATCGCGCGCGAAGTCGCCTCCGAAACCGACCTCGACCCCGATCGATTCACCGGCGATTGGGACGGCGGCCGCTACAAGGCGACCGTCATCGCCGAAAGCCGGCGCGGCTGGGACGAGCTGAAGCTACCCGGTAGCCCGACGTTCATCCTGCCAAACGGCGAGGTGATCGGCAACCCTGCCGGCAACGATCTGGATTATGATGAAGAGCGGCAGAGCGCGCGGAGCTTCCAGCCATTCACCGGCGATCCGCTCGCCGTGTTTCGAGACCTACTCGATCGGAGTGTCGGGTGACCGAGGGGACCCCGACGACGAGACGGCGCGGGTGACGACGTTTG
>CADDYW010000032.1 GCA_902810745.1 Chloroflexota bacterium
GAGAACCCACTCCCTCCCCGACCGCCGGGTGTGCTCACGATCGTCGACGATACGTTCGAAGCGAATCCCTGAAGCTGACGCGAGAAGCCCGTGGCGGTAAATGTTCCCGAGCCGCTGTACCACGTTCGAGTCGTGTGCTGGATATCGACGTCGCGAAAGGCGCGGGCCCATTTATCGACGCAACGGAAGACGATAGCGTACGGCAGGTACTCGCTGAAGATGTTCTGCTGCTCGCTGAACTGCTGGCGGCTCTTCTCGGCCGTCGCGATGTACAGACGGAAGCCGAGGATGCGCCGCAGCAGCTCGCTTCCCCAGGCGGTGCGCCTTGGCATCCAGGGAGACATTAGCATCGTGAGGAGGCCGCCGAGGGCCAGTGGCAGGCCAACGATGGCGGCGCCGAAAAAGTACCCGAGCCCATAGGCGATAGCCCCGCCCGCGACGAGAATGCCGAGACCGATCGACACCCAGAACGAGCGCGCCTCGTCGGGTGCGCGGACGAACCACTTCTGCTTCGCAGAGTCCCGATAGAGCTGCTTCTCGGCTTCCTGAAGATGGGTATAGAACCGTTCTTTGAGATCCGAGAGCTTGACCGCCCGCCCGCGCGCGAAGATTCCCTGGTACAGCGTGCGCTCGTAGTCAAGCAAATCGGTCGGTGGCTTGCCGGTCTGCTCGATCTGCCAGTCCCGGTGCCCGAACAGGTGCCCGATAATTCCGGTGTTCTGAACCTCGGATATTCTGAGGTAGCCGCGAACGGCCAGATCGACGATCGTCGCGGTCGCGTCGAGGGTATCGGCCTGCTCGTCGAGCAGGAGGCCTATCTGGGCAGGGCGTAGCTTCTCCGGTGGCTGATACTCGATCACGATCGGATCAGACTCGAACAGGGGACGTGTTTCCTCGCTTGGATCATCAGTAAGATAGTAAAGGGTTCGGTAGTGTCGGTCGCGGCCGAACCGCCACCAGCTCCAGGCGAGCCAGGTCAATGAGCCCAGCAGCGTGACGAGCCCTCCGACCTCGATGCTCGGGTTGATCTCGAAGAAGTCTGGGAACTGCCGTGGCTTTGGAACCAGCTTTGGCTCTGGCTCGGGCACCAGCCCTTTCCGGAGCGCGACGACCACGGTCAGCTGCTCGCCGTCGGGAAGCCGCCGGGTCGCTTCGAACGTCGCACTGTTGGTCGTCGAGCTCGCCCGGCACGGCTCGGTCGAGGCGCGTGCCCCCTGGTAGCAGGCGACGCGCTCGACGCCGGGACCGGGCAGCTGCACTACCGTCCTCGCACCCTGCATCGCGACCGGCCAGGTGCCGGTCGCGTTCCAGTAGAGCTCGTCATGGTCGGAAAATCCGTTGAGCGCGTGCTGGACGCTGTAGGTGATCACGTATGACTGCCGTCCCGACACTAACGTGTTGGGATCGCCGATCCTGATCCGCAGGTAGCTCCCCTCTTGCTGAATCTCGTACGGTATCCGCCGCCCGGACTGATCGGTCACCGAGGAGACGGTGAGATCGTAGACGCGATTCCGCTGCAGGTCGTAATCGTAGACGACCGGGATGTCGCGGAAGATTCCGTGGCGCTTCAGGTTGCCGAAGTCGGCCAGGATGGTCTCGGTGATGGCCAGGGAGCCATCTTTCTCAATCGTGATCCTCGTGTCGAAGCTCGGGATGACCCAGCCCTCGTCGGCGGCGACCGGTCGAGCGACAAGACCGACCGCCAGGAGCGCGAGCGCGACGATCGACGCGATGGTGATCTGTCTCCAGCGCTGAAGATTTCTCACGGTCCTCCCTGGCTCGCCCGCCGTGGGCTGGCAATTGAGACACAATTGTACAGTATTCCGAAGCTGACTGCAGAGCCCGCCGATTCCTCAGTCTCATCCCGCAGTCTTGCACTCGGGGTTACCCGTCGTTAAGGGCACGTAAATGCGTGCAATCCAGGGACACGTCGGTGGTGTGCCCCAAAAAGCAAGATCGCGGCGTTGCGCTACCGTCAGCGCCTACTTTGCCGTCTGGACCACCTTCGCACTCGCCGCGCTGGTCAATCGCTGGGCGTTGATGCTGGTGATGTTTGGGGTGGGGGTGGGGAGCCTGGTCTGGCTGACCGTGCTGACCGGGGTGATGGTGCTCGAGAAGACGACCCGCTGGGGACACACCCTCACCCCGTACGTCGGCGTTGCCCTCATCCTCCTCGGCCTGCTCGTGCTCGGCTACTGATGCACGTGATCGGCGGCCGAGCGTTCACCGGGAGCGGGCAATCTCCTCCTCGACCTCTGCCCAGAGCGCATCGGGGATAGGTGTCCTGGCAAGGTCGATCGTCTGGGACACGCGCTCGGGGCGGGTCATTCCGACGATCGTCGACGTGATGCGTGGGTCGCGGAGCGAGAACTGGAGTGCGACGGCGGGCAGGGGCAGGCCGTGGCGGGCGCAGAGACTCTGCAGCCGCCGTGCGCGTTCGACGAGATCCGGTGGCGCGTCGCGGTACATGTAACGCGGGTAGGCATCGGGCCCCTTGGCCAGGATCCCGCTGCCATAGGGCGCAGCGTTGACGACGGCGAGCCCGAGACGTGATGCCTGGTCGAGCAGTGGCTCGGCGTCGCGGTTGAGCAGGGTATAACGGTTGTGGGTGATCACCGCCTCGAAGCAGCCGAGGTCGACGTATCGCATCATGAGGTCGATCGGTCCACCGGCGACGCCGAGGTGCTGGATCACACCCTCGTCGGCGAGGCGGCGAAGAACGTCGAGCGCACCGCCCCGCGCGGTAATCTCTTCGAATGGACGATGCTCTGGATCATGCAGATAGCAGATGTCGAGGCGGTCGAGGCCAAGGAGGCGTAAGCTGCGCTCGACACTGCGCCGCATCTGGTCGCCACTGAAATCGCCGGTCTGCAGGTTTCGATCGGCTTTCGTCGCGACAACGTAGCCGGTGGGTATGCCGCCAAGCTCGCGCAACACCTTGCCGATTCGCCGCTCGCTCTCGCCATCGCCATACGAGGCAGCCGTGTCGATGAAATTGATCGGGCTGGTGAAGATGGCGCGGATGGTGGCGAGGGCATTCTCCTCCGCGACTGAATAGGCGAAGGTCTCGGGCATGTTTCCGAGTGGCGCGCAGCCGACGCAGATGGGCGTCACCGTCAGGCCGGTCCGACCGAAGGGACGCTTGGCGACTGGATCTGGAACGGGAAAATTCGGCATCGACACTGTCTCCGTTGGCCTCGCTGGACGAACCGTGCCACGCCCCTCAAAGCGTGGGCGGTGCGGGTGGAAGGAGGCCGACTTCGCGTCGAGAATACGCTTCGCAGGGAGGCGCGTCAACTGACTTCCCGAGTGTATCCGAACGTAATTGTCGAGTAATCCGAGCACCTTGTGCTATAATGATGGCGCTCGCCCGGTTCATCAGGTTGGGCGGCAACCTGGCGCGGCTCACAGACGCGCTACGACGGAGGCCAGTATGGCAGTTGAGGTGCGCGTGCCGCCGGTGTTGCGAAAGTTTACCGGGGCACATGCCGTCCGGGCGGAGGGCAGCACGATTGCGGAGCTGCTTGACGACCTGGACGCGAATTATCACGGGCTCAAGACCGAGATCATCGGGCCCGATGGCTCAATCCACCGGTTCATCAATATCTACCGAAACGGCGAAGATATTCGCTACCTCGACCGCTTGAACACGCCGCTCAAAGAGGGCGACGTCGTTTCCATCCTGCCGGCCATCGCCGGCGGCGCCTGTTGACGCTACGGCTTTCGCTGCCCTGATTCATCAATAAAGGGTCACGTCTGGTGATTTTTTCCAACATTCTCGACACGATTGGTCACACCCCCCTGGTCGAGCTGAAGCACCTCAGCCCGAAACCAGGGGTACGTATCCTCGCGAAGCTTGAAGGGCAGAACCCGAGCGGTAGCGTCAAGGACCGGATTGCGCTCGCGATGATCGAGGATGCCGAGCGCCGCGGTGCTCTGGATAAGAACAAGATCATCCTCGAGCCTTCGAGTGGCAACACCGGGATCGCGCTTGCCCTGGTCGGCCGGGTGAAAGGGTACCGGGTGCAGATCGTGATGCCCGAGAATGTGAGCATCGAGCGGCGGCAGCTACTCGCACTGTACGGGGCAGAGATCACGCTCTCGGATGGTCACAAGGGCAGTAACGGAGCGATCGAGCTCGCGATGAAGATGGTCCGGGACGGCAACTACTTCATGCCCTACCAGTACGGGAATGAGCTGAATCCACGCGCTCACTACCTGACGACCGGCGCCGAGATCATCGACGACGTTCCGGACGTGGACGCCTTCGTCGCTGGACTGGGCACCGGCGGCACCCTGATGGGTGTCGGCCGGCGGTTGAAGGAGCACAATCCGCGGGTGAAGGTCGTCGCCGTCGAGCCGGAACAGGGGGATCTGGTTCAGGGGCTGCGTAATCTTTCGGAGGGATTCATTCCGCCGATCCTGGACCTGGATCTCCTCGACGGCAAGATTATCTGCTCGAGCGGCGATGCCCTCGCCTGTCAGCGGAAGCTTGCGATGTCCGAAGGCATATTCGGTGGTATCTCCTCCGGTGCCGTGGTGTACGGAGCCCTTCGTCTCGCCCAGAATCTGGAGCGTGGGACGATTGTCGCGTTGTTCGCCGATGGCGTCTGGAAATACCTCAGCACCGGACTCTGGACCAAAGACCGCGAGACGTTCGAACGTGAGATGGCCGATAAGCTGTGGTGGTAGGGTCGATGGGCGAGGCTGACGCCCGATCGACGCGTGGTGGGGGCAACTGAATGGCATACCGGCGCCGACGTCGTCACAGCAACCTTGTTCCCACGTTGCTGGCCTGCGCGATCATCCTCGTGGCAAGTGGCTACCTCTTCCGGCACACTGCCGAGGCTGCCGTCCAGCGGGCAGTCGCGCGTGTCGCATCGATCGTCCAGCCGGAGACCGTACCAGCTCTTCTGGTCGAAGCAACCCCGACGTTCACGGTGGTGGTCCACACGCCGGTTCCCCTGGCAAACGTACCTCCACCAGAGCTCGTCGCATCTCAGTACCTTGGCGACTGGAGTGCCGGTCGCTATCGGCAGATGTACGCCTTGCTGTCCAAAGAGGTCAAGTCGACGCTGTCTGAGCAGCAGTTTGTCCAGAAGTACACTGACCTGACCCAGACCGCGACGATTACCAAGGTCACCGCCCAGATCACGTCGATCCCCCTCGTCCCCAGGGGAGCCGGGAACGGTGCCTCGGTTCAGGTGCCGTTCACCGTCGAGTTCCAGACGAACATGGTTGGGACCTTCCAGGAGAACAACAGCGTACCACTCGTGCTCGAGGACGGGCAATGGAGAGTCGATTGGCGTCCCTCGCTCTTCTTCAAGGATCTGACGCCACAGAGTACGGTTCATCTATTCCCGATTGACACGCGCCGTGGGAGCATCCTCGACCGGAAAGGGCGACCGCTCGCCACGATGGCATCGGTCGTGACCATCGGTGTCGTCCCCGGCGAGCTGAACAAGGATGGTCGTGCCGACGAGAAGCTTCGGCTGATCAGTCAGTATCTCCATAAGCCGGTGGAAGAGCTGAAGAAGAAGTACGCAAATCAGCCGCCCGACTGGTTCGTGCCGCTTGGGGATGTCTCTGGCTCGATCCAGGACGAGATGTCCGGAGCGATCGAGCAAAAGCTACGTGCCGCGTTCGAGAATATGCCTGGCGTGCAGCTGCGGCGGAAGCCGATTCGTGTCTACCCGGAAGGTGACGTGGCCGCGCACATCGTCGGCTATATGAGCCACATCACTGCCGACGACCTGAAGACGCTTGCCGCGAAGGGCTATACCGCCGACGACATGATTGGACGAGCCGGTGTCGAGGCCTGGGCCGAGCCGATTCTTGCTGGCCAGCGTGGCGGTAAGCTTGCCATTGTCGGACCGACCGGCGAGTGGGTCAAGATTATCGCGCAGCGGGATGCTGTGCCCGGCGATGACGTGTATCTGAGTATCGACCTGGACATTCAGAAACAGGCGGAGAAGGTGCTCGGGAAGCTCGACGGCAGCATCATCGTGATGAACCCGCAGGACAACTCGGTACTGGCGCTGGCGAGCTACCCGCGATACGACCCGAACAAGTTCATCACCGGCTTTACAGACGCGGAATGGAACGCGTTGAACAACTCCCCGGATCGACCGCTCTTGAATCGGCCGACCGACGGTGTCTATCCGACCGGCTCGATCTTCAAGGTTATTACGATGGCAGCCGGTATGGAGAAGCTCGGCTACCAGCCAACCAGCAAGTTCGACTGTAGCTACTGGTGGCACGGTCTGCCGGGTCATCCGCTGCATAACTGGGAGCCTCAGGGCGTGCTGACCCTGGTTCAGTCGATCACCGGGTCGTGCGACCCGACCTTCTATGAGATCGGGCTGGCGATCTATCACAAGGATCCATTCATCCTGGCGGACTTTGCACGCGGTTTTGGTCTCGGTCAGCCGACGAGGATCAACGGCGTCGACGAGGCTGATGGTCTGGTTCCAGATCCGTCCTGGAAGGAACGAGTGATCAAGGAGCCCTGGTACCCTGGCGACAGCGTTACTCTCGCGATCGGCCAGGATTACCTGCAGGCCACGCCGATACAGATGGCGAACGCTTATTCAGCGATCGCGAACGATGGCGTTCGCCGAGCGCCGGTCCTCGTCAGCAAGGTGGTCGATCCGAAAGGACAGGTCGTGAAGACCTTCAGTCCCCAGATCCTCGGTCATCTCCCGGCGTCTCCACGGACGATCCAGGCCATCCGCCAGGGGATGCTCGGCGTGACCAGTGATCCCCTGGGAACGGCCTACTACGCGTTCAGCAGCTATAAGCACCCGATGGAGTCGAAGACTGGTTCAGCGGAGAACCAGGGGCCGCTCGCGCACGCCTGGTTCGTGGGCTTTGCCCCGCCGGATCACCCGACGTTGCTGCTCCTGGTCATGGTCGAGGGCCGTGGCGAGAGCATGCAGATCGCCTCGCCAATGGCGCGCCAGATGATGGATTACCTCTGGCCGAACGAGGCTCCTCATCCCGTCGTGAACTAGCTCGTGTGATGCTCTGCTCTCAGGTTCAGGTCGCGTCGGAGCGAAGCGGACGCGCCGTACCGGAGCTGCGCGTTCCCGGATCGCTCGGGTTCGCCGCCCGATTCTACTTCTGCTGGAAAGACGTGCTGCTATCAGGGTCCGTTCCGACGACGGGCTTGCGCGCGACGATGGAGCGAATCTGGTGTCGGTCGACGTCGAATCCGGCGTGGCACTCGTCGCACCAGTAGACGACGGTGAACTCGCGCAGCCAGCTCAGGTGAGTGTGTTCGGAATTGCAGCGCGGGCACTTCATCGCACTTCCTCCTCAATCGTGACTGGCCCAGTCGAGGGGCGAGATCCGCGCGTGGCCAGTTAAGCCTCACGAGGCCTTGCCCACCGTGGATCCTTCGCCGGGATCCGCGGATTCGTGACCTGATCCTGCAAGCATTGTGCCGGGCGGTCGCGGCGCTCCTGGTCTATCCCCGCCGGCAGCTTTTCTTACTTCTGTCCTATTGGCGGCGCGAGTGGTCGATTGCTAGAATCGTCCGGTGACTCGAGGTGACACCGTGCAAATCTCGCGTCGTGACCTTCTGCGTGGTAGCCTGACCGCGCTGGGCCTCCTCGCGACACCGGTCTCCCAGCTCCGTGCAACGGCCGAGCCCGCCGTGCCCGCGCGGATTCGGGCGGTCGGCTGGACCGACCGTGGACCAGCCGGGCAGCGTGAAGCGGCCGGGGCGCACGGGCAGCAGTACCTGTCGCCGGTCTTCCGCGCTCCCTATCCGATCAACGCTATTGGCTCCTTCTGGATGGGAGCGATCGAGGGATTCGCGATTCGGCACAGTACCGATGGCGTTGCTTGGAGCGACTGGCAGATGGTCACGTTCCACCAGAATCACCTCCGCCCACCGGATCCCGCGGGTCGGCAGTTTGGCGATCTGATCATCGCGCCCGATACCCGATACGTACAGTATCGGCTGACGCTCCGACCGGGGGCCACCCCGGATCAGGTCACGCTGGAGCTCATCGACAGCGCGCAGGGCCCCTCGATCACCACGTCGCCGCTCGAACGCGCGTCGTCGAACCTTCAGACTGTACCCATTCTTAGCCGGGCCGACTGGGGGTGTGACGAGAGTCTTCGGTACGACTCGAACGGCAACCTGATCTGGCCGCTCGAATATCGAACGATTCAGAAGACGATCGTTCATCACACCGCGACCGCGAACTTTGAGAGCGATCCCGCGGCGACCGTGCGAGCGATCTACTATTACCACGCGGTCACGCTGGGCTGGGGCGACATCGGCTACAACTATCTGATCGACTGGCGTGGCAACGTCTATGAAGGACGCTACGGTGGCGACAAGGTCGTCGGAGGGCATGCCTACTCATACGCACGAAAGCTAACGTTCAACTACGGCAGCATGGGGATCGGGAACCTGGGGACGTTCACGACGACGTCGCCGACCACCGCGATGCGCCAATCACTCGCGCGTCTAATCGCCTGGAAGGCGCAGTACGTCGACCCGCACGGTCGTACGTACTTCATGGCCGACTATCTGCCGAATCTGATGGGACACCGCGATGCGGTGAACACGCCGCAAGATTACGAGACGGAATGCCCGGGCGACGCTCTGGAGGAGCTGCTACCAGGCATCCGGGGCGACGTGCTGTGGAACATGGGTGGGCTGGTTCCGACACCGAACGGTACGATCATCTCGGCAACGATCGGCAGTCTCGTGACGCCAGGCGGGGCGCTGCCCGTGCAGTTCGTCGTCAAGAACACGGGAAGCGGCGTCATGGCAACTGAGAATCCCGGGCAGCTTCAGCCTGAAGGGTCGAGCGCACCGGGCACGTTTTTTGTCTATAATGAAGGCGACACCTACGCTGACCGCGGTTACCCGGAGATCACGTGGGCCTGGCGCGTCGGCGTCGATTACGATGGCAATAGCACCGGTCGCGATCATCCGTACCGCTGGGGCTTACCAGACGCGCTGAACCCTGGCGATACCGCCACGATCAACGGGCAGATCATTCTCACCTCGAGTGGGACCCGCCGTTACTGGGCCGGGCTGGTGCAGGAAAGTGTGGCATGGGTCCAGGACGGTATTGCCACGACGAACGTGGTGGTCAAGGATCTCCCCTATCACTCCTACGTGCCTTTCGTCCGGCGCTGAGGCCGCTGGCCTCGCCCCCGCTCTCGTTTCTATTCAGCTTCGGTGCGGCCGCGGCGGGACTCGTCGGCTACTACTCCCACTGGGTCGAGCCTTTCTGGCTCGACGTCGTGCGCCCGATCGTCGCGATCCCCGGACTTCCCGAGGCGCTCGACGGTGTAATCGTCGCGCAGCTTTCGGATTTTCACCTTCACTGCGATGCCGGTCGGGATGGCTCGGTCGCACGTGCCATCGCCGTCTGCAACGCGGAGCGGCCCGACGTCGTCGTGCTCACCGGCGACTACCTGGGAGGACGTCAGGCCCTCCCGTATCTGTTCGAGACACTCCGCGCGCTCAAAGTGCGGCCGGTCTTCGCAGTGCTCGGCAATCACGACTACCGTTTCGGACCGAAATGGCGTCGACGCCTCGAAGCGTGCTTCTCCGACCTCGGGATCGACCTGCTCGACAATCGCGCCGCCTTCTTCGAGCGAGATGGAGCGCGGCTCTGGTTCGTGGGCGTTGGCGATGGCTTTACGAGCCACGATCGACTGGATGATGCCCTGAAAGGGCTTGGCGCGGGCGATCGTCCGCGGGTTCTCCTGTCGCACTATCCTGACCTGATCGAGGATCTACCGACCGGTCAGTTCGATCTCGCGCTGTCGGGGCACAGTCACGGCGCGCAGATTCACCTGCCCCTCCTCGCCAGGATCGCTCTGCGGCGCTCCGAGACCACCTATGATCGCGGCTTCTACCGGATTCACGGCGTCCCGCTGTACGTGAACCGTGGACTGGGCACGAGTGGCCGCCGCTTGCGGCTGCTCTCGCGCCCGGAGCTGACCCTGTTCACCTTGCGTTGCCCGGAGCGCTATGCCGCGGGTGGCGCTACCGGACCCGCGTGAGCCTGGGCGGCCGTCAGCACCAGGGCGCCGAGCCCCAGCACCGTCGCGACGAGCCCGACGAGCGCGCCGACGACTGGTATCAGGCCGAGGAGCAGCAGGGTGATCAGACCGGTCAGGAGGGCGACGACGAGCCCACGGTCGGTTCTGCCGATACGCTCCAGGATCCAGCAGCCTACGAAGACACTGCTCACGACGTAGGCAACGACGAGGGCAATTGCCTCGATTGCGAGGAGGATCAAGGCGAGCCACCAGCCTCCGACGAGCAGCCCGAGGAGAAAGACGAGAAGCGCCAGGACCGGTACGCCGACCAGAAGCGCGAAGCCAATGCCGAGGCTGGCCCACGGCGATACGCGGACGGTAGCCAGGGTTCGGCTCGTGAAGCGGGGGAATAGCAGGACGAGCAGGAGCCCCAGCGCAAACAGTCCGACCAGCGTGCGCACCCAGCCGAGAATGATCTCTCCGATCTGATCGATTGGGCTCGTCGGTCGCGGTGCCGGGGGCGCTCGACGCTCGATCCGTCCGCGCACCGTCGCACCCGGGGCGATCGTCGCTTGCCCAGGGCTCGTGTAGATAAGGTTTCCGGCAATCGCGGCACGGTCGGTCAGGTGAAGCGTTTGGACGCTGGCTTCCACGTTGCCGCCCACGCGGCCTCCAAGCGTGAGATCGGTTGCCGTCACGCGGACGTCGCGTCCAACCAATCCGTCGACGGCCACTGAATTCCCCCCGACGAGTAGATCGCGGCCAATGCTGCCCGCCGGAGTGATGGCGACAGTGCCGCCTGCGGCCAGCACATCCTTGGCAACCGGTCCACGGATCGTGACCGTCCCACCGGCAGTGCGGACGCTGCCACGCACGGTTCCGCCGACATCGACATTCCCCCCGGCGGCGATCACGTCGCCCGCGACGGTTCCGGTGATCGTGATCGTTCCTGCGAATGCGACCACGTCTCCGTTGACCGTTCCCTGGATGTTGATCTCGTTGCCCGACACGTACAGATCGTCGTTGACGATCTCAGTGGGGCCGACGGTGACCGTTGCTCCGCTACGGAGATCAGCCGCTTCGAGGGGGACGGGGAAGAGTGTCAGGAGAAGCACGATCACGATCAGGAGAAGGCGCGCGGCTCTCACGGTCCTGCTCCGGCGATTGCGTTGCGAGGTCCGATAACCGCGCGAGGCAGCGGTTACGAAACGCTCGTGGGGACGTCCTCGCAGGAAGTCTGCCATGGGTTTTCTTCGTCGCACGTCAGGGTGGATGGGGCTCACCTCGGAACCCGTTTAGCCGGGTGTCGTGGCCAGCCGAGCTTGGCGCAGCGTCGTGGCGTTGATGGCGACGATGATCGTAGAGAGACTCATGAGCAGTGCCCCGACTGCTGGCGAGAGGACGATTCCCCAGGGCATCGCGACCCCTGCCGCGAGCGGAATGGCGATCGCATTGTACCCAGTTGCCCAGAACAGGTTCTGGATCATCTTGGCGTAGGTCAGTCGGGACAGCCGGAGAGAGCGAGGGACGTCGAGCGGATCGCTCTCCACCAGGATCAGGTCGGCTGACTCGATCGCGACGTTCGTTCCCGCGCCGATGGCGATGCCCAGGTCGGCCGCGACGAGCGCGGGCGCGTCGTTGATGCCGTCGCCGACGAAGGCTACCGGACGCCCTTCCGCGCGAAGCGCCTCGACCAGGCGCGCCTTGTCACCCGGGAGAACCCGCGCGTAGTATCGGCTGATCCCGAGCTCGCGAGCCACGGTACGGGCGACGGCCTCGGCATCTCCCGTCACCATGACGATTCCCAATCCCATCGTCTGGAGCTCCTCGACCGCAGCGCGTGACGTTGGGCGAAGGCGATCGGCCAGCGCGAACACGGCCAGGGGCTTCGCATCGGCCGCCAGAACGATGATGCTCTCGCCGCGCTCCTCCGCCTCGGCGACAGTCGTGGCGAGCTCGGTCGGCAGCGGCGCCGCGCCGGTCACGATCCACTCGATCCGACCAACGCGGTACGAACGTCCGTCGATCATACCTTCCACGCCGCTTCCCGGAAACGCCCGGAAGTCGCGGACCGGCACGGGGCGGATGCCGCGACGCGTGGCCTCGTCGACAATTGCCCGGGCGAGCGAGTGCTCGGAGAGGGTCTCGAGGCTCGCCGCCAGCCGGAGCGCCTCGGCTTCGTCCAGCCCGGCAACGCCGACGTGGCGCACCCCGAAGACTCCCTCGGTGAGCGTGCCGGTCTTGTCGAAGGCGACGACGCCGAGATCCTTCGCGCGCTCGAACGCCTCGCGATTGCGGACCAGGATGCCGTGTTGGGCCGAGAGGGCAGTCGCGTTGACGATGACGAGGGGGATGGCCAGTCCGAGAGCGTGTGGGCAGGCTATGACCAGCACCGTGACCGCCCGTGTCACCGCGAACGCCAGCCTGGCGCCCAGTGCCAGCCACCCGACGAAGGTGACTCCGCCGACGACGAGAGCGATGATGACCAGCCAGAATGCCGCGCGGTCGGCCAACGTCTGGTAGCGGCTTCGCGATCTCTCGGCTTCACGCACCAGCCGCACGATCTGACTCAGCGTGGTCTGCTCGCCGGTCCGCGTGACCTGGACAGTCAGCGCGCCGTCGCCATTCACCGCGCCCGCGACGACCTCGTCGCCGGGACGCTTGGGGACAGGAAGAGATTCGCCGGTGAGGAACGCTTCGTTCATGCTGGAGGTCCCCGCCACGACGATACCATCGGCCGGGACCTGCTCGCCGGGACGGATCAGGATTCGCTCCCCCGCGCGCAGGGTTCGGACTGGGACGTCCTCGACGGTGTGATCGACGAAGCGGTGGGCTACGGAGGGAATGAGTGATGCCAGGTGCTCCAGGGCCCGACTCGCCCCACGGACCGAAGCCAGCTCGAGCCAGTGTCCCAGCAGCATGACGTCGATCAGCGTCGCGAGCTCCCAGTAGAAAGACTCGCCCGGGAGACCGAAGGTCACGGCCAGGCTGTACAGGAAAGCGACGCTAATAGCCAGCGCGACGAGGGTCATCATTCCGGGTGCGCGCTGGCGCAGCTCGCTTCTTGCGCCCTCGAGGAAAACTCCTCCACCGTACAGGTAAAGCACGGTCGCGAGCAAGGGTGACACCAGCGCCGCGCCCGGAAACGGCACGGCGCGGTATCCTAGCAGGTCCTGGATGTGTGGCGAGAAGTACAGAATCGGGACGGTGAGGATCAGGCAGACAAAGAAGCGCCTCCGGAACATCGCGGGCGTATGCCCGGCGTGCCGGTCGTGCGCGTGGGCGAGCTCTTCCTCGCCCCCTGGCGGGGGTGCGCGCGTTGCCGCGGCGTGTCGCGTCTCGGGCGTAGCCGTGCGAGGCTCATGGTGCTCGTGCACGGGGGACTCTTCTCCGGCTCTCGCTGCCTGGTGCCAACGACATCGTCGCTTCAGTCTTCTAGTAGAGTATAACAGGGCGTTAGGCGAACAACGCAAAGCGCCGGGCAGGCGTGGGTGGTGACGGGGCGCCGTGCCCCACGCCAACGCCGCGCCGGGTGGCACGCCTCACTGTTCCACCAACGAAGACGTCAGGAGAATTTTTCCCGTGGCTTCGACCCATCCCTTTTCGCTCGACGCACGGTTACACTATTGCCCCGCCAACGGAGATATGATGCGTCCACCCATCAATTTCTGCTTGACGCACCACTATACGCCTGGCGCGCTCACAGACGAAACGCGTCGCGAAAGGAGAATACGCGTGGGAATCTACGAAGACCTTGGAGTCAGGCGCCTGATCAATGCCTGGGGAAGCGTGACGATTCTCGGCGGATCGCTCATGCCCGAGCCGGTCCTCGCGGCGATGCGGGAGGCCGCGGGCTCCTTCGTCACGCTCCGCGAGCTGCAGGATCGCGCCGGCACCAGAATTGCCGAGCTCGTCGGTGTCGAGGCGGCGCTGATCTCGTCGGGCGCGGCGGGTGGCATCACCCTCGCCGCCGCGGCCTGCATCACCGGAACCGATCAGGATCGAATTCACCGGCTGCCCGACACCGACGGTCTGGCGAACGAGATTGTCGTGGCGCAGTCCGGTCGCCCCAACTACATGTACCAGGCCGCGGAGCACGTCGGCGCGCGCCTTGTCCAGGTTGGTAGCGCGGACCGCCTCACCCCGGACGACTTTGCCGCGGCGATCGGCCCGCGAACGGCGGCGGTCCTCTTGATCGTGGCAACGCTCGATCACCAGCAGCTGCGGTCGCCCGCTGTGACCGCGACGATCGAGAACGTATCGGCAGTCGCGCATCGGGCTGGCGTACCAGTTATCGTCGACGCCGCGGCCGAGCTCCCCCCGTCCGCGAACTTCCGGGCTTTCCTCGAGCAGGGCGCCGACCTGGCGATCTTCAGCGGCGGGAAGGCGCTGCGGGGACCGCAATCGACCGGCCTGATCCTTGGGCAACGCGATCTGATCGAAGCGGCCGCGCTCAACAACAACCCGAACTCCGCGATCGGTCGCCCGATGAAGGTGGGAAAAGAGGAGATCGCCGGGCTCGTCAAAGCGGTCGAGCTTTACGTCCAGCGGGACGAGGAGGCGGAGCTGGCGCGGTGGAACGCGGTGGCAGGGCGCGTCGCCGAGCGACTGGCCGGCCTGCCCGGCGTTCATGGCGAAGTCGTCGTGTCGGGGATGTATGCTCGTCCGCCGATCACGCCGGTCTGCCTGGTGCACCTCGACCGGAACGTCCTCGGCCTCTCCCATGACGAGGTTCACCGCAGGCTGCTTGAGGGCGAGCCGGGCGTCGGCGTCGGTCGGTTCGACGGTGGACTGATCGTCAATCCGATGATGCTCGCCGACGGGGAAGAGGAGATTGTCGCCAGGCGCATCAGAGAGGTGCTCTCGGCATAAGCGGCCAGCGGAGCCCTGCTTGTCGCCGGGTGGTTCGAACTCGGCGCGTAGCTGATCCCGGCGCGGGCGTGAAGAGCACGACCTGCAACGCGAGGACCGGGCGATGGTGAAACGTGGCGATGCCGCTCTCCGCGTCCCCGTTCGCGTCTCGCCCGGTGGCGCCTGCTGCCTCTTGCGGTTGACGTGTGCCGACACGTCCCTGATAATGCTAACAGGATTTTGGCCGAAAGCAGTAGGTGCCGAACCGGGCAATGCACATACGCCGACACTGGGTGATCGCATCCCTGATGCTGATGCTCAGCTTGATCGCCTGTCAGACGACCGTGTCGCCGCGACCCACTGCCGCGCCAACCAATGGAGGCAGTTCGGTGGCGAAGCAGTGGAGCTCTCCGCCCGCGATGTCGATCGATCCGAAAAGGCAGTACACCGCGACGATCAAGACAACGATGGGCGACATGACCGCCGAGTTGTACGCCCAGGATGCTCCGATCACGGTCAATAACTTCATCTTCCTGGCGAATCAGCACTTCTACGATCACGTCAAGTTTCACCGAATCATCAGGGGCTTCATGGTCCAGACGGGTGATCCCACCGGAACCGGCGCGGGCGGGCCAGGATACCGCTTTCAGGACGAGAAGGTCACACGCCCGTACACGCGAGGGACTCTCGCGATGGCGAACGCCGGTCCCAACACGAACGGAAGTCAGTTCTTCATCATGCACCAGGATTATCCGCTGCCGCCGAATTACACGATCTTCGGCAAGCTGACGAGCGGACTGGACGTACTCGACAAGATCGCCAACGTGCCGGTCACCGCCGGCCGGGGCGGCGAGCAATCCGTGCCGACCGTCGACGTTCGCATCGACAGCATAACGATCACGGAGAAATGAGGTGCGGACAGACTCGAGCGACCGAACGCTCGAGGCGTGGATCATCAGGCGGAGTCGGTGATGAAGCCAGTATCCATCATGTGGACGCAGGGGGTGGAGACTGCCGAGGCCCAGCTCGTCGTCACGGCGGTCCGTGATTTCCTGCGGCTGGTATATGCAATCGGCCACGAAGCCGGTCTTGCGCTACCGCCGACGACAATTCGACCGTTCGGGACGTGGTATATCCCCTCGCGTCCAGAAGGAAGTCCGTACTGGGGAACGCACTGGTACGTCGAGAATAGTTTCGACTCGACGCGCCAGCAGGTGATTGGCACGCGATTTCTCGACCTGGTGCGCGACGAGCCCTGGCAGAAGTCGAATCCGCACTGGGACGTCGCGGTCATCGAGCACGATCTGATCGATGAGATTCCGACCTGTGCCGACGAAGATCGCGGCGAGTTCGTGTTTGGGACGACGGTGCCCGAGCTGGCGGCAGTCCTGTCCGTGTATCGTCTCCGTGGACTCGTTCGGGCGGAGCAGCGCGAGCGCGGGCTTCGACGGCTCGTGCTGCACTACTTCGGACAGATCCTCGGCCTCCCGTCGCGATCACGAGAGAGCGCGATCGTGATGCTGGATGGTCGCCGCTACTGTACGAATCGCTGCGTGATGCGCCGCGCGGCTACCGTCGAACAGCTCGTTCTCCTGGCAGAGCAGGAACGAGAGGATCAGATCACACTGTGCCGCGATTGCCGTCGCGACGTGATCGAGGTGACGATCATGCGGGGGCGCTCGCCGAACTGAGCGATGGCACGGCGTGTGTCACGTGGAGCTGCGCCGGGTCATCGGCGAGACGGTGTCCAGGAAGGAGGAAGGTGGGACTGGTACGTCTAGCGAGCCGCGCGGTCATCGCCGCTTTCGAGCGCGTAACTGACGTGGAGAACGCCGCGCTCGACCTGCAAAAGCTGGGGGTGCGAGCGATCGACGTGTCGGTGCTCGGGAAGACAGAGGTCGTGCCACGAATCGTGGTACCGGAGCGGCGTGGCGGTCTGTTCGGAATCTTCGGCCGGAAGGGTAGCTGGCTCGGTGAATCTCGGATCCTGGAGCGCGCGGGCGTGGGCAAGCTGACCGGAATCGGTCCACTGACGGAGGTTCTGGAGGCCTCTCCGAGCACGAGCCTGACCGGCGCGCTGGTGATGCAGGGAATTCCTCAGCTGGATGCGCTGGTCTACGCCGACCTGCTGTCCTCGGGAAAGATAATCGTCCTGGTCGGCGTGGCCGATCGCAAGGTCGGCGAGCGGATCCGCGAGGTGCTCGAACGTCACGGAGGTCAGGCGGTTGCATACTACGCGGGGCGGCCCTACGGCACGGCCTTTCACGGTGTTGGGCCCGGCCTGCGCTGACCGGGTCGAGCGAGGGATCGCTCGGAGCCCGTGGCCGCGACGGGACCTTTGTCGAGGGAGACTCTCCACGCGCCGCGGACTCGACGTAAAGAAATCGGTTGTATGAGGCGACGACAACGGAAAGGATCCACGTGGAATTCAGCTCCTCCGAGACAGTTCTCCGCGATGACGCGTTCCGCCAGGCGCTGATTCGTATCGTTCGATTTTGCGCCCGTCACTGGCTCTTCGCGGCGAACGTCACGCTGATCGTTTTTTCGACGCTACCGCTGCTTGCTCCGATCCTCGCGGTGCTAGG
The DNA here is from genome assembly GCA_902810745.1 of Chloroflexota bacterium. Classification (GTDB taxonomy): domain Bacteria; phylum Chloroflexota; class UBA6077; order FW602-bin22; family CADDYW01; genus CADDYW01. The sequence goes on from CADDYW010000032.1 coordinate 17,454, forward strand.
GTTCGAGGGCGTCGCCAACGTCATCTTCGTTGCCTACTCCCTCACCTGCCATCAAATGCCCTCGCGCTCGTTCTTTATCTTCGGCCACCAGATGGCGTACTGCGAGCGGAATACCGCCATCTACTTCTCGATGGCACTGGCCGGGCTCCTGTACGCCTGGCTCCGGCGTCGCGGGCTGCCACCGCTTGCCTGGTACTGGTACGGTCTTCTGATCGCCCCGATGGCGGTCGACGGCTTCACCCAGCTTTTTGGCTGGCGCGAGAGCACCTGGCTCCTGCGCACGGTCACCGGCACGCTGTTCGGGATCGCCACCATCTGGCTGGCCTTCCCGCGTCTCCAGGAAAGCTTTGACGACATCGAGAGAGAGCTATGATTCCGTTCGAGCTGATTCAGGAGCTATCGATCAAGACGCCCAGCAAGATCGTTCTGCTGGTCATGGACGGCCTCGGAGGGCTCCCACGACCGGAGACCGGTCTGACCGAGCTGGCGACGGCGACGAAGCCGAACCTCGACGCCCTGGCACGCGAGTCGATCTGTGGCCTGAGCGTCCCGGTTGCTCCTGGCATCACCCCGGGCAGCGGTCCAGCCCACCTCGCGCTGTTTGGCTACGATCCGATCTCCTGCCTGGTGGGGCGTGGGGTCCTGTCGGCGTTAGGAATCGGATTTCCGCTCGAGCCAACCGATCTCGCAGCACGCATCAACTTTGCGACTGTCGATGAGCAAGGGCTCGTGACTGACCGCCGCGCCGGGCGTATCTCCACCGAAACCAACCGGCAGCTCGTCGCCTTGCTACGCCAGATTCGGATTCCGGGCGTGGAGATCTTCGTCGAGACCGAGAGCATGCATCGGGCGGTGGTGATCTTCCGCGGCCCGAATCTCTCGGCCAGGCTTGGCGATACGGATCCGCAGCGAACCGGCGTGCCGCCGCTTCCGGTCGAGCCGCTGGATCCAGAGGCGCAGCACAGCGCCGACGTGGTCAATCGCTTCATCGCCGAGGCAGCGAAGATCCTGAAGGGGCACTACCCGGCGAATTACATTCTGCTCCGAGGCTTCGCCAAGTATCCGCATCTTGCGCAGTTCGGCGATCTCTACAAGCTTCGCGCGGCAGCGATCGCCACCTACCCGATGTACCGGGGGCTCGGCCGCCTCGTGGGCATGGATGTACTGCCCACGGGGGAGAAGTTCGCCGACGAAGTTGCCGCGGCGCGGCAAAACTGGGCGAACTACGATTTCTTCTTCATCCACTACAAGTACACGGACACGACCGGCGAGGACGGCGACTTCATGGCGAAGGTCGCCGCGATCGAAGAAGTAGACCAGGCTCTCCCGGATCTGCTGGCGCTGTCGCCGGACGTCATCGCCGTCACCGGCGATCACAGCACGCCGTCGCTGCTGCGGGCACACGGATGGCAGCCGGTACCGTTCATGCTGCGGTCGCGGTACGAGGTTCCCGACGCCGTCGAGCAGTTCACCGAACGCGCCTGCCAGCGCGGCACGCTGGGCCGATTTCCGGCCCAGCAGGTCATGCTGATGCTCATGGCGAACGCTCTGAAGCTGGAGAAGTACGGCGCGTGACACGTGAGACGAAAAACGGAAAACGTGAAGCGCAAAACGTAAGGCGTAAAACGTGAAATGGACAACGGAGCTCGAAATGCCTGAAAGCCAGGGAGTGTCAGGGCATCCGTGTGATCTTTTTTCGCTCCCCGCTTTTCCGTTTTCCGTTTTTCGCTTATCGCATTATTCGTAGATCCAGCGATCCAGGTCGCGGGTGTAGGACTGGATCTCCTCGGGCGCGAACCAGAGGGCAATCTCGGCCTGGGCGGTCTCCGGGCTATCCGAGGCGTGGATGAGATTGCGGAGGCCGGTCAAGGCGTAATCGCCGCGAATCGTGCCCGGCGCGGCTTCGTAGGGTCGAGTGGCGCCCACCATCAGACGGACTGCCTTGATCGCCTCGACACCCTCGAGCACCATCGCGACCACCGGCCCCGAACCGATGTACTTCACCAGATCCTCGTAGAAGAACTTGCCCTGGTGAACGGCGTAGTGCTTCTCGGCCATTTCGCGTGGCACGGTCAGCATCTTCAGGGCGAGGATCCGAAATCCGCGCTGCTCGAAGCGCGTGAGGATTGGCCCGACGAGCCCTCGCTGGACCCCGTCGGGCTTGATCGCGACGAAGGTACGTTCCATCGAAATTTCGTATTGCCGCACGACGGCGAGTGGTGCGGTCGCTCTCCTTTCGTTGAGATCGATCGAGGATCGAAGAATACTTTAGCAGATTGTCAGTGCCGGGTCAGGAACTCGCCCGCACGCGGGCTCGTGAGGCTGGCCCTGCAGGTTTCACGTGAGAGCATCCTGCCAGCCGGAAGCGGCTCGGGCTACCGACATCAGACTGCCGGCCCGTGAACCGTCTGGCGTGCCGGCTGAGCTCGTCAGCGGGCCGGCGCGTTCGCGCGGCGACGGCGGGAAACGGCATGCGAGCCGCCGTGCCGATCGGATGACCGGGCTCGCGACCGCTCGAGAGGAGAATTCGCAGGTGACGCATAACGCGGTCGCTGCTGGCCGCACGTTCGATCCCAGCCTCACCCTTACATCCCCGTTCTACGCGCCGCGCATCGCTGCCTTCCAGACGAACTGTTCGCGGTCGACGACGACCCGCTCGTGAGTTCCTTCGCCAATCACCTCGCCCGCGGCATCGAACGCGCGCACGTCGAAGCAGATCTTCCGCCCTTCCACCGCCGTCACCGTCGCCTCGGCACGGATCCGCTTGCCGATGGGCGTCGGAATCAGATGGCGGATGTTGACCATCGTTCCGACGGTCTCTTCGCCCGGCTCGAGGCCGCGCCGGGCGACGTTCGCGGCAGCGCGCTCCATCAAGGCGATCAGCGCGGGCGTTCCCAGTGTGGGCACATTCCCGCTGCCCAGAGCGCTGGCCGTGTGCTGCTGATCGACGGTAAGACTTGCCTCCCCTTTCATCCCCGGTGTCACGGTCATTCTCATTCTCCCGATTCAAGCGATTGCCGGACAGATCCCGAAGGGGCTCCGGTCCTGAATCTGGTCTTCCCGGCGCTCGGTGGACCAATGGTAGGGCGTGGTGCACTACCAGGTGATGATCACGACGCCCGGTCGAGCGGCCGGCCAAGGCGCCGAAGGCCGACGGCTGGCAGGCCATGGTTGCAGACCTCGACCGCCAGACTCGGCATCTCCGGGTCGTCGTCCTGTATAATACGTGAAAGGATCAGTGCTCATGCCGGCCGGGTCACCTTTTTTTGATCTGCCAAGGATTCTACGCCTGCGTGAAGCTCTTCGCGACGTCGATCCCTCCCTCCCGCCAAAGGCGATCGGGATCGCCGGGTTCGATGGCGGAGCCCCTCGCCGCCTCGCTCTCCTTCCCGGATCGTTCAATCCGCTGACCGACGCCCACACGGCGCTTGCCGATCTCGCGCTGGAATCCGGACGTGTCGACGTCGTCGCGTATCTGCTGGCGAGTCGGACGGTCGACAAGGAGCGCGTCGAAGGGGCATCCCTGGCCGATCGCCTGATCTGCCTCGGCGAATACGTCAAAGAGCATCCTCGACAAGGCGTACTGCTCGTCAACCGCGGACTGTACGTGGACCAGGCTGGCATCGCGCGTCAGACGTTCCCTGACCTCGAGGCGCTGTGGTTTGTCGTCGGCTACGACAAGATCGTACAGATCTTCGATCCACGCTATTACCAGGACCGTGACGCTGCCCTCGATCGCCTGTTTAGCCTCGCGGCGTTTCTGGTCTCCACGCGGGCACCGGCCGGGCCGCGGGATCTCGATGACTTTCTCGCGCGACCGGAGAATCGTCGCTATGCCGATCGAGTCTTCCGGCTGGATCTGCCCCCGGCCTACCAGCACCTATCGTCTACCCGGGTCCGAGATGCCGCGCAGCGCGGTGCGATTCCGGCCGAGAGCGTGCCGTCGATTGTCGCTCGATTCTTGCGTGAAACCGGCGCGTATCAGGCCCCACAACCGGCACCGGAGGGCGACGAGATTGACCGGTATGCGATTCGAGAGGCGCTCGTGGAGGCAGCGGAGCGTGGCCGGCTGCTCTTGCTCGCGGCGGCGTCATTCGAGACGCTGATCGAGAGATTGAGCCGCGGCGACGCCCGGGGCCACGCGGGGCGAGAAGCACTACGGCGTGGTGATGCTTCCGCCGTTATCCAGATTGCACTGGAGCAGATGCCGTGAGGCGATGGTTGACGATTAGCTCGGTAGCCGTGGTTCTGTCGCTGTTCATCGGATTTGGGGGCGGGATCGCATTCGATCGTTACGTTCTTCTGCGTGGCGCCCCTCCGACCGAGCCAAAGGACGCGCAGGCCTCATTTGGCGTATTCTGGGAGGCATGGCGCCTCGTCGAGGATCACTACGTCGATCCATCGGTTGTCGTTCCTCAGAAGATGACCTACGGAGCAATCCAAGGAATGCTCGACGCGCTCCAGGATACCGGCCACAGTCGCTTCCTGTCGCCGACCGAGGTCAAGGCAGAGAAGCAGAGCCTGGCTGGCCAGCTCGAGGGCATCGGCATCGAGGTCGAGATGCGCGATGATCGACTGACAATCGTGGCTCCGCTCGACGGATCGCCCGCGCAGCAAGCCGGTTTGATGGCGGGCGACGTCATCGAGAAGGTGAACGGTCAGGATACGACAAAGATGTCGCTCGATCAGGTGAGCCAGCTCATTCGGGGTCCGAGTGGCACGCCGGTTCGTCTGACGATCCTCCGTCCGGGCGCGGCAACACTTCTCGAGTTCACGATTGTCCGGCGCCAGGTGAAAATTCCAGTGGTCACCTGGTCGACCGTCCCCGGCCAGAACATCGCGGACATCCGTGTCAGCGAGTTCAGCCAGAGTGCCGATCAGGAGCTCCGCACGGCTATCTCCCAGGCAAGGGCCGCGGGCGACACCAGGATCATCCTCGACCTGCGCAACGATCCTGGTGGTCTGTTCGATCAGGCGGTCAAGGTGGCGAGTGAGTTCTTACCGTCCGGGAACGTCTTGCTGGAGCAGGATCGGTCGGGACGCCGCCGGCAGATTCCGGTCCAGCCAGGGGGTGTCGCGACGACGATGCCGCTGGTGGTGCTGGTAAACCACGGCACGGCCAGCGGCGCCGAGATCGTGGCGGGCGCGCTCCAGGATCATCATCGGGCTATCGTCGTCGGCGAGCAGACGTTTGGTACGGGCACGGTTCTCAACGAATACACTCTGAGCGACGGGTCGGCGATTCTGCTCGGAGTCCGCCAGTGGCTGACGCCCGACGGGCACGTGATCTGGCGGAATGGCATCACGCCAAATAAAGTCGTGGCCGAGCCGAGCGGTGTGACGCCGCTCATACCGTCCGAGCTGAGGTCGCTTTCGCCGGATCAGCTGCAGCGCCGCGGTGACGCGCAGCTTCTCGAGGCGGTGCAGCTTCTCATCAGCCAGCCCTCCCCGAACTGAGTCGGTGCGTGATGGAGTCGTCTGGCCGCGAGTCCGCTCATCCGCCCACTTTGAGCAAACCGATCGGCTGTCGGTCCAGGCCGATCTCGCCGACGATCGCCACGGTCGAAGGGTCGATCTGAAGGACCTTCCTCCGTTCCGCGCTCAGCACGTATAGCCGCGCGCCGTCGGGGCTGATGGCAACGCTGTCGAGTACCCAGTCGGTCAGGTGGCTCCCGCGCAAGGTAAGGCTCACGGCGTCGATCGACAGGAAGCCATGATCGCCCAGGACGAAGAGCGTTCGACCATCCGGCGTCAGCGCGGATCCGCCCATCAGCACGCGCTTGGCTTCGGCGGAGGCGGCGACGGCACCGAACAGGTTGGCGGCGATCCGGGCCCTGGGGTCGTCGACGGCTAAGTCGGCGTTACGCAGGCTGAGCGATGAGGTCGTAACCTGGGAGATCAGCCCGAGCGCCGCGTTGGCGGCAAACAGCTTCGAGCCGTCGGCTGGCATTGCCAGCGTCCAGAGGAGGCCCTTCTCGAAGTCGTCTTTGCCGGCCGTGGGCAGGAAGATGCAGACCGCGTAGTGGCCGGGCAGGTTCAGCGCGTGGATGAATGGCCCTTTCGTCTGGTTGAGGTAGAGGCTGTAGACCCACTGCCCATCCGGTGACGCCAGCGCCGAGTGGCGGAAGCCGCTCATCACGTCAGTACTGGCAGTCTTATCGGCGACGACCCCTGGCTGAAGCCGGTCCTGGGCGAGATCGTACTCCCGAACGTGATACCGCGTTCCCGGCAGGTTGCCGTCCACCTGCGACAGATTCTCGATCAGGTACAGCGACTTTCCCTCGTCGTCGATCGCGTCGAACCAGAAGCTGCCGTCGAGCTTCACGATGCGCGGCGCCAGCTTGAAATCGGTATCCAGCACGACGAGATCGCTCTTCCAGTGGTCGCTCTGCTGGTAGGCCTTGAGCTCGTCCTGGCTCGGCGCGCGATTGAGAACGAGCCACCGGCCATCGGGCGACAGTCCGGCGCTGCTCGCCAGGCCACCCGCGGGCAGTGTGAACGTGCCGTCCAGCGTCGTCTCGCGGAGAACCTGTCCACTGGCGACGTCGATCGCCTGGACTGTCGTCTTCCCCCCGACCGTTTCGGCGACGTACATCGTCGACCAGGCTGGGCCAGGCACGCCGAGCGGTAGCTCGCGGAGCAGCTTCCCGGTCGCGGCGGCGACGAGAGACAGGCGTTCTTTGCCACCAGAGACGCCGCGGATGAACAGTACGTCGGTCGAGGACTTGACGGCTGCCGTTGGGGCGACGGTGGCAACCGGCACGGCACTCGTCGGGCGTCGTGGCGTCGTCGTTGCCGCGGGCGCGGCGGTCGGACTGGCGGGACTCGGCGCTGACCGGCAGCTAGCAAGCAGCGGCACGGCCAGACCAGCAACCAAGGCTCGTCGGCGCATGGGGACACCTCCGTTCGCGTGCATTTCTCGCGAGGATCTACAACTGGCGGCGCCAATCGGTTCCTGCCGAAGGGCTCTTCTCCCGGCTCGACCCGGGGCCGCCCCACGCTCACGGAGGTACGGTCAGTGCCTGGCGAAGGTGCTCGCAGCATCGAGCAGAAAGGTTGAGCTGCCGGGGAGGTGGCTATCCTTCTGGGAGAGGGTGAGGGAGGGAATCCGGGCGCCGCACGGGACCTCCAGCCCTCACCCTCGCCCACCGGAAGAGGGGATTGGACGGCTGCCGGCTTTATTCTGGCCGGTGCTCTAGTTCACGGTAGCGGCGCGCTGAGCCTGACATTCCGCGCAGGGACAGTCGGCGACCAGCTCGCCCCAGTCCGAGCCCTTCAAGTCTCTGGCGGAGATGCGACGGCCGCGTGGCAACCTCGGCGGCGACTCCGTTCGAAGCACCTGCCAGGCCAGGTTGCCGATGAGCCGCGGATCGCGATCGGGCTCGTCCCGCTCGAGGATCTCGCCTGACCGCAGAATCATTACGCGCGTGCCCATTACTCCTCCAATGATCCGGGCTCCGTTTCTTGGTTCTCCGACGGACCCTGGTGAATGAAGTGTAAGGAAACAGGCATGAACAACGCCCAACAGAGCGTCGTACAAACCTTAAAAAACCCTGATCACGTGCAGCTTTGCGATGAATCGTCCGGCGGCGATGCGATCCGCGTCTTCCCAGCAGGTCCGTCTGCCGAGGAACCGGCCGCTCGCCTTTGGGCACGCCGAGCCCAGCCGGCAGGACTCGCGCGCGAAAAGGCGGACGTCCCATTCGACCGGGGAGGTCGACCAGGTGCGAAGCCGCGTCTGTCGATGCGTCGCCAGGTCGTAGTGGTAGAGGGCGTAGCCGGGTATCCGCCCGTTGATGCGATCGGTTCCGGAATACGTGATCCAGAACAGCGATCGGCCGCCGGGCGCGAAGCCCAGCAGCTGCATGCTATCCGCGTCGATCGTTGCCGCCGTCGGCGTGTCCGTGCCGGTGCGCAGGTCGAACAGGTGGAGCGTGGCGACCGCGTAGCGGGCGGAGCTCGGCCAGAGCAAGGTCGCCATGATCCGACCTTCGGGGCCGATCTGGCCCTGGAAGCCGTTCGCGAGTCTCGCCAAACGGGAGCGAGATCGTAGTAGTACCGGCTACGGCTGGATGACAAGGTCGCCAGGCGGTCCTGGCAGCGGAAGAGTTGCCGTTACCCTGTCGGTCGTAGCGTCGAGGAAGGTGAGGCGGCCACTGCCGTCCGCGACGCGCGCCGCGACGACCAGAGTCGAGCCATCCGCGACGAGCCGCGTCGCATCCTCGTCTAGCGATAACTGATAGATTCGCGCCTTTGTCAGAAGGTCGTACGCGACGATCTCCCCACCGTCGAGCAGGACGTAGAGGCGGTCGCCGTCGGGCGAGGTGGCGACGTCGCGCTGGCCGCTCAGGCCGTGGCCGACGTGATCGACGACCTGATATTGCTCGGTCTCGATCACGGCGATGCCATCGTCGCCCGGGATGGTCGGGTAGACGCGGGTGCCGGCCCGGTTCGCGGCGAGGTCGACCGGCGCGCCGGAGATGGGGATCCGCCCGATCACCTTCTGCCCGTCGATCCAGACCACGTCGATCGTGTTCCCCTGGCGGTTGGCCACCAGAATCAGCTGGTGCTTCCAGCTTGGGAAGATCGCCGTCGGCGCAGCCCCGTAGCGAACGTCGGGCGAGATGCTCCCGTCGTCGAGGTCGAGCGAGACGACCTGGAGGCCGTCGAGGAGGTGGAGGTGATGGCCGTCGCGGTCCATCGCGATGAGAAGGTGGTCGCCCTTGAGTCCGGCACCTGGCGGAATCGGGTAGATCCGGTCGGTCTTGCCGGTGGAGGCATCCAGCGCGAGGACGGCGAGGCGATCGGGCGAGGCTCCGGCGTCGACGACGTAGAGGTGGCGGCCGTCGCCGGCCAGAGCAAGGTTCGAGGCGAGACGCGTGAGGGTCGCGAGCGTCCTCGGTGCACTTCCGGCGGTTGCCGAAACGATCCGGTTCTGATCGGGAATCGTCAGAAAAACGGTGCCGCCGCTGGCCGAGCGCGTTGGCGTCGGCGTCACCGTCGTCGGTGGAGCTTGCTGGCGACGTTCCAGCCAGCCGTTCTCGCGGACGAACGGGTACGGATCCGTCGCACCGCCCGGGCCCCAGATCAGGTACGGATGATTGCCGATGCCGGTACCAGCAATCTCCTTTCCCTGCCAGTCGGACCAGTAGTTTCCTTCGCGTGTCTCGGCATCGTACCAGACGTTGCCGCCGTTGTCGTCGCTGACCTGGGGATGGTTGTCGATCACGTTGTTGTGGTAGAAGACGTTGTCGCTCGACTCGGACATCCAGATGCCCCAGTTCACGTTGTGGGCGAAAGTGTTGCCGACGATCAGGTTCTGATGCGATCCGTACATGTAAATACCGTAGCCGCCCGGCGAGAAGTGTCGCTGGCGACTGGCGTCGTTGTCGACGATACGATTGCGGTCGGCCCGATAGATCGTGAGGCCGTAATCGTTGCCTTCGACGGTAACGCGCTTGACCCGGTTTTCGGAGCCGTTGCTCAGGTAGATGCCGTAGTAGTTCCCTCGGGCGGTGATCTCCTCGATCGTCGAGCCATGACTGCCGTCAAGGTAGACCCCCGAGGAGAACTTGAGGATCGTCCCGTCGCGGACAGTCACGTTGGAATGGTCGGCGACCTTGACGCCGCTGCTCTTCAGGTTTGGGTGGGGCCAGGTCGGCGAGCCGGGGCCCGGTCCGGTCAGCGTGTGTCCGCCGAGATCCAGCGTGATCCCGTCGGCGCCGACGGTCAGCGCATCGCCCGGGCAGGTCAGATCGTTCGCCAGGACCAAGCTTTCACGGACGACCGCCCCGCAGTCGAGAGCGAGGCGCGGCAGGGCAGTGGCGGTCCGCGTCGACGCCATGACCGTCGGCCGACGTGGCGGCGTCGGGGTCAGAAGCGCGGGCGTGGCGCCCGGGGCGGTCGTGATCGTCGCGCTCGGCCGTGGCGGTATCGTCGTCGACGGCGCGGGCGTGGGCGTCGACGCGAGGCGCGCGCAGCCGGTCAATGCCAGCGCGACGAGCAGGGCGACGAAAACGCCGATCGGGCGACGGCGAACGGTCGCAGCTAGCCGATCGAGATGTCTCATCCTCGGCATACCTATCACTCTTCGGATGATCGCGCGACGTCCTCAATGACCTCGGTCCTACAGTGTTTGTCTCACCGCAACGACGCGGCGATGCGCAAGGCCTCGTCCTTCGCAACCGCGGATTCGAGCCGGAGCGTCAGGTTGCCCTGCTCCCAGAGCAGGGTGTTCGCGGCGAGCCGGACGCGCTCGTCGCGCAGATCACCGCTCGGGTCACGATAGAAAAAGTAGTGCGATTCGCCCTCGATCCAGAAGCCGCGCCCACCATTGACCGTGATCGCCTCGAGGCGCGTGCGCGGCCCGAGCCCCTTGGCCGCGATCATTTCCGGCGCGAGGTCGCCGCGGAACTCGCTCAGAAGCAACCCGACGCCCGTCTCTGCTGCCCTAGGCAATCCCGGGCGCGCGCGGTAGACGAGCGAGACCTCGCCACCGCTGGGTGGCTCGATCAGATAGACCTCGTCCGGCGGACCCAGGCTCGGAAGAGCTGGCGTGAGGACGTGGAAGGCGACGCGCGATCGCGCCTCGTCCAGCGTGAGCCGCTCGCCAAGACCAAGGCTGGTGCCGACCGGTCCCGGCGTCGAGGCTGCTGGAACCGGCGACGGCGTCGGCCGCGCCGCGACCGGCCAGGGGAGATAGCTGATCGGGATGCCTCGCACGCCGAGCCGATCCGCCACCGCGGTCCGGACCGGCGGAAGCAGACCAAGGCCGACGATCAGCAGGATGACCGCTGCCAGCGCGAGCAGCGGCCGCAGTCGCGGGTACGACGATGGCACCGGTGCGCGTGGTGTGGTGCGCAGGCGCAGGCTGACGCTAGCCGTGAGGTCTGGCGTCGGTGGATAGTCGAGCCGTGGACCGAGATCGGAGAGCGCGTCCGCGAGCTCGGCCTCGGAGGGCTGCCATTGGCGATCAGCCATGCACCTCCCCCTTTCGTGCTCCGGCGTCGCGGCCCGCCAGCCGCCGCGCGTCGAGGTCGCCACTCATCTCGCCGAGGAGCGAACGCAGACGCCCGAGCGCTCGCGAAAGGCGCGACTTCACCGTGCCCCGCGGGCACCCCATGGCCTCGGCCATCTCGCTCTCGGAGAGGTCGAGAAAATAGCGATAAGCAATTGCCAGGCGATCCTCCTCGCGCAGATCACTCAATGCCCGCAGCAGCAGAGCGCGTTGCTCGCGGGCGATGGCCTCCACGTCAGGAGATGGGGCCGCATCGTCCGTCGGGAGGTGCTCGCCCGCGCGCAAGACCAGCGCTGCCCGCCGTCCGGCTGCCCGCCGTCGGTTGCACGCCTCGTTAGCGACGATGCGCAGGAGCCAGGGACGGAAGGGCGCTCCAGGCCGGACACGGGACAAGGCGTAGTAGGCCTTGACGAAAGCTTCCTGGGCCACGTCCTCGGCATCTGCGCTATTTCCTACTACCAGATAGGCCGTCCGAAAGGCGATCTCCTGGTAGCGTCGAACGAGCTCCTCGTAGGCGTTCACGTCGCCACGCTGCGCGAGCGCGACGAGCTCACTGTCCTCCAGTGGACGGCCCTCCACGGAGTGATCTTCTGCCATGATTACACCTGGAGGCAGAGATCGGTTCCCCCGATCAGGAGATCGCGCGTCGGAGCACCGTTGCGAACGATCGTCCTCGCGGCGTCATCCTAGCGGTCGTCGCGAGATACTGTAAAGTCCAGCTCAGCGACACCCGATGCCGGGTGCGCGAGGATTCGCTCGCGCCCAGCGCTCGGCGACGGCCCTCCAGACTTCACCGCCGCCCTCCCGCCCGAACACGTCGTCGATCGAGAGGCTTCCGAGCCCTGGCTCGGTCCGTCCGACCCAGGCGGCGAGCAACACGTTCGAGCCGTACCCGACAGTGTAGGCGGATGACGGGGTCGTTCCGGTCTTGGTCGCTAGGCCAGCGGGGAGGTCCAGTCGCCGCGAGATCGTTTCGAGCGCTGCCGCGATCCACGCCGTCGTCTGGCAAGCGAGGACGCGCTCACCCGGATCCGGTCGGAGCTGGTAGAGCTCGTGCCCAGCCGAGCCCTGAACGCGTAGCACCGGCGCGAGCTCGGACATCGGCATCTCGGCAAGGCCCAGCCCGAGCTTGACGCCGTAGTCGCTCGGGTAGAGGTCTGTCTGGACGTGGAAAGTGTGGCGGAGGCAATTGGCGAAGCCGACCGGCGACAGGCGGAGCGTAAGCTCAGCCGCGGCAGTGTTTCGCGATTGACTGAGCTCTTCGCGGGCGGGCTGCAAGCCGTTCGAGGTCAGGTCCCAGTTCGCGATGTACTGTCCGCCGATGGTGCGCTGGGTATCGTCGAGCATCTCGTCCGGCGCCAGTACCCCGTGCTCGAGAGCGCAGGAGTAGAGGAGGGGCTTGATCGTGCTGCCAGGCTGATGGGGATACTGGCTCACCATATCGAGGCCGACGTAAGGTGAGCCGTCGGACGTGACGCCGCCGACCCAGGCTCGAATCTCGCCATCGCGCGGATCGATCAGGACAGCGCCCCCATTGTTGACGCCGCGATTTTCCAGTCCGCGAACGGCACGGGCGACGTCATCCCGCAGCGCAGCCTGCTCGTCCGAATCCAAGGTCGTGCTGATCGTCACACCACTCGTCGAGACCTGGTGGAAGCCGCGGGCGTCGAGCCAGGACAGGACGTACTGGATGAACGGGCTGTCCCGCGTGACCGGATGCCAGGGACGCGGAAGCGCGGGACGAGATCTCTGACGGAGGAACGACGATTCGAAAAACGCCGTTTCGATCGTAGTAGTCGAGCAGCTTGCCCTTTCGATCCAAAATTGGACTGGCGGACGGGAGCGAGGCGCCGATTGCCAGCCACAGGCCGACGAGGACGGGACCAACGAACAGCATCACTCGCCCGGTCGTTCGAGCCAGTGGAAAGAACGTCGCCGCCCAACCATTTGAACGGGCGACCCGAACATCCGCGGCGTCGGCAAGGAAGGCTTCGATCGCGGTCAGAACGTAGGTCGACTCGACGCAGAAGAGCGTTGCCTGGAGGATGAGCGCGTCCAGAATCACGGCGACCGTCGACGGCGCACCATCCGCGAGGGATCGTTCGAGCGAGACGACCATCCCGATGCCGGCGAAGACCGGAAGCAGGTCGGGAAGTGGGCCGAAGGGGAGCTGGACGCCGGAGTCGTCGATTCGTGGCTGGTGGAGAAGCGTCCCGAGGCCGAAGATGACCGTGGCCACGAGTGTTGGGAGCGTGAGGACGACCTCGTCGCCGCGCAGCACGAACTGCGTCCGAAGCGTGGAGGGATCGAGCCGCGACAGCAGCGCCGTCGCGACCAGCGTCGGGAGCCAGGCGAATCCGACGAGGCGCCGCAAGACGACGAGGCTGCCGCGCCCGGCCAGTGCGACGATACTTGGGCGCTGGGCGAAAAACGCAAGTGCCCAGACCAGCAGATAGACGAGACCCTCGCCCGCCAGAAGGCGGGTCGTCTTCGGCCCGTACCACGGGTTCACGACCTGGTTCCAGGGGGATCCGACGATCTTCGCCAGTTGCTGCCAGTCGGCCAGACCGACCTCGGCGCAAAAGGCCAAGGCGAGTGCGCTTATGGATAGAGTGCCGACCAGCAGGTGGAGAACGCCTGGAACGAGCGCCCCCCGCTGAGCTGCCTTCTCACGTCTCTGCCCGATCTCCACGCGCCGCCCATCGCCCAAAGTGATCGAGGGAATGATGTCCGTCGGCCGGTCAGAGCCCCGGCGAAAGGCGACTGCCCGGAGTGCCCGGGCGTGGCCTGGCCGCCGAGGGACCCACGCTCGAGCCAGGGCTCGCCGGAAGGTAGTTCGTCCGGACAATCGTAACGTTAGCAGTTCTTGTGCCCGGAGAAGCGTCAGGGACGTGCACGGCGGGCAGTCTACTCGGGCAGTGGATGGGGACGCGCGAAGATCACGCGTTGCGTTGTGCGCCTGACGCTTTACCCGTGACGCTCCACGTCGTGCGTGTTGGGCGCTGCTCACGCAGTAGCCGGAGTCGTCTCGCCCATCTTGCGCCAGGCCGGATAGAACAGGGTGACCCCGCCGACGACCGCGAGGATCAGCGAGCCGGCGATTGCCTCGGTGAAGGGTGCTCCAATCACGTCGGCCAGGACGCCGAGCGGGAGCGTTGCCAGTGGCATGAGCGACCAGTTCATCATGTAGATGCTCATCACCCGTCCGTACCAGGCGCGGTCGGTGTTCAGCATCACCAGCGTGCTGTTCAACGTCGAGTAGCCATCGCCCGCGACTCCGACTATGGCCAGGAAGACCAGATCGATCGACAAGACGTGGATGAGCGCAAAGAGCATCAGTGCGACGGCGTAGAGGATACCGAAGCCAAGCTGAAACGTCGCCTTGCGTGGATCGTCGGCGATGGCGGCCACGACCAAGGTCCCAAGAAGGCCTCCGATCCCAGCAGCGCCGTAAAGAATGCCAAGCTCGGTGGGTCCGACGTTGAGAACGCGTGCCTGGAACACCGGCAGCAGAGTTTGGTACGGATTCCCGAGCAGGACCGGAACGAACCCAAGCACGATCAGCAGTCGCAGCCGCGGGCTGTGCAGAATATAGCGGAAGCCGGACAGCATGTCGGTGATTCGGACAGACTTTCGCGACGCCTGCGAGGCTGTCTCGGCTGGGCGGATCGTCCTCAGTCGCAGCAGTAAGATAGCGGCGACGCAGTACGCGAGCGCGATGCAGTCAAATGCACCGGAGATCCCGAGCACGCTTATGCCAAGAATTATGCCCGCGAGGCTGGGCGCGACGATGCGCGTCAGGTTGCGGCCTGATGCGTTCAGCGCAATCGCGTTGCTGAGCGTGTGATCGTCCACGAGCTGGGGCAGGATCGATTGGCGTGTAGGCGCATTGAAGGTGAAGATGGCACCTTCGAGCAGCCCCAGGATAATCAGATGCCAGAACTTGATGATCTGGAAGTGGACCAGTGCCGAGGCCGTCAATGCGATGATCATGAGACCGGATTGGGTTGCAACCAGAAGCTTTCGCTTGTCGACGTGGTCGGCGATCACCCCGGCGAAAGGTGAGAGCATCAGCATCGAGAAGCCGCGCGCCAGGCTAACGAGGCCCAGCGCGGTCGCCGATCCGGTCAGGACGTAGGCAAGGTAGCCGCGCGCGACGATGTTCATCTGCATGGCGCTGTAGCTGGCGAGCAAGCTAATCCAGAATGCGCGATAACTGGGGTTGCCCAGCGACGCGAAGGTTCGACCGATGACAGCACCGCGTCCCGCTTTGTCCGCTTGCAGGCTGTTAATCGAAGAAACTGCGCGGTGGGCCATCAATTCCCCCTTGTGGATCTAAGCTCGATCGAGCCTGAGCGCCTCTAGAGCACCGCCAGCGGAGTGGCCTGGGTTAGGCTTTGGGAAAAATCCTCGGCAGGACGTGGTCCCAAAAGCCACTCCCAAACATCCCCCGCGAGAACAACTCGTATGCTCAGTGCTCGCCACCGTGGGATCACGTCGCGCGGCTGAGGTGTCGAGGCTGGACCAGGAAGGGTAACGCCTCCGGATTACTTAGGCAAGATTATCATATTTTTTGAGAGCGAGGAAGATGCCACGATGAATCGCCGCGGGTGCGATGGTGTGGTACTCTTTTTGCGCTAACGACCTGACGGTCCATCGCGAAAGGAAGAATCGACCTCGGTGCAACGCTTCAATGATCAACCTCTCCGGCCGCGGCCACATCTCGCGGTCCTCTTTCAGGATAAGCTCGGCGGCTTCGTCGTCACCACGCCGCTCCTGCGCGGCCTGAAGGAGAAGTACGCGGGCGCGGTTCTCGACTATTTTGGAGGCGAGCGAACCGCGGAGCTCGAGGCGGCGTGCCCGCACATTGATGCTCGCTACTCGCTGTATGGCCGCACGGGAGCCCTGCGTGAGCTGGCCGATTTCCTCGCGGAGCGCGAACGCACCGCCGGTCCGTACGATCTCGCGATCAACCTTGACTTCAACCCGCTCAACGCGTTTGCTGTTGCGATGATGAACCCGCGTTTCGTCGTCGGAAAGGCTTTTCGTCCCGATGGACGCGGCGAGCTGCCCCTGGGGAATAGCACGCTGGATCGTCTGCAGGATCCCCGGACGTCCTGGGTCAGCGAGGATTTCCTGGCACGGTTCGGCGGTGTAGTCACCACGAACTTTATCGGCGAGATCTTCTGCCGGCTGGCGCGAGTGACCACCGACTACCAGCGGACCGAGGTACCAACCGCCCCCCCTCCAGTCGAGGTGCCGGATGTCCTCATCGCGACGGGCGGCACCCGCCCGGCCAAGCTCTGGCCGACGGCCTACTGGAAGCGTCTGATCGAGCTCTGTCAGGGCGCGGGATTGCGGATCGGACTGCTGGGCGCGGCTCCGAAGGTTCAGCAGTCGACCTATGGCTCGGGCGACAGCGAATCGGAGCTTCTCCAAAACCGATGGCTGATCGACCTGCGAGGCAAAATGACCCTACCACAGGTCGCCGGGGCATTGCAGGCAGCGCGAGGCTGTGTCACGATCGACAACGGGATCATGCACCTTGCCGCTGCCGTCGGCACGCCGACCGTCGCGATCTTCGGTGCGAGTCCCTGGGAGCTCTGGGCGCCGAGCGTACCGTCCCTGCACCTTCAGCTGCCGAACGAGCCCTGCTCGTTGTGCCGCGAGAATCGCTTCTTCAACGATAACTGCCTGCGTGAGCGACACGTCTGCATGGAGAGCATCTCTCCGGAAGAGGTGTTCGGGCGTCTGACGGCGGTGTTGCGACCAGCCTCGTGCTGACGAATGGATACGATGGTAACCAGATCAGGCTATCGTCGATGCCCATTCTTTCCCTGTTCGACGCGCGACGTGCGCTGTATTCCGCCGTATAATGAACATGGTCGAGCTGACGTGGAGGGATCGCAGCCGAGCCACGCGCCACGTCGGTAGGTGGCTTTCGCTCATCTGACGTCTGCTCAGGCGCTCCGAATGCCGATCGATGGCGATCGGCTGGCGATGTCGAGGAGGAAGGAGTGCGCACGGTTGTCCTGTCGATTGCTCACGAGCCTCACATCCAGTCGTTCATCACCCACGGACCGGGGCGCGCCTATGCACGACGATTCGTCGCGGGCGAGACGCTCGACGACGGGATCGATGCCGCCGTCCGTCTCGGTCAGAAGGGCGCGCGGATCAGCCTCGACTATCTCGGTGAATCGGTCTCAAGCTTCGCCGACGCCGAAGCCGCCCTCGCGGTGTACCACACGACAATCGAGCGTCTTCGCCGCCTGGACGTGCCGGTCAGCCTCTCGGTCAAGCCGTCGCAGTTCGGAGTAAAGCTCTCCCCGGAGCGATGCCTCGCGCTTCTCGCCGAGGTCGTGGCTGATGCTGCGACGGTTCCGGTCGGGGTCCGTCTCGACATGGAAGACTCGTCCTGCACCGACGCGACGCTCTGGCTCGCGGATCAATTGCGCCAGCGCGGCCTTCCCGTCGGGGTCGTTCTGCAGGCGGCACTGTATCGGACGCCGGCCGATCTCGAGACGGTCCTGGCGGTCGGAGGCTCGGTCCGTCTCTGCAAGGGTGCGTATGCCGAGCCCGCGTCGATCGCGTACCCGCGCAAGGCCGACGTCGACGCCGCCTACGAGCGCCTTCTCGAGCGGCTCCTGGTCCACGCGGCGTCGACCTCCGCTCCAAACCCGTCTCATCTGCCGTGGGCGGCGATCGCCACGCACGACGAGAAGCTGATTCGTCGGGCGCTCGATCTGATCCATCGTTTGAATCTGAGGCCGGACGCGTACGAGTTCCAGATGCTTTTCGGCGTGCGGCGCGACCTCCAGGAGAAGCTGATCGACATGGGCTATCCGCTGCGGGTCTACACGCCCTGGGGACCGTCGTGGTATCCGTATCTCTCGCGGCGCCTGGCCGAGCGCCCCGCGAATCTGATCTTCTTCGTGTCGTCGCTCCTGTCCGAGTCATTCGCGAAGCGGTCGAACGCGACGTCGCGAGCCGGCGTTGGCTCGGCACGCCGTTAGACGTCGAGGCACGCGTGGCGCAACCCGGTCACGTGCGATCGTGACGGTGGCTTCCCTGCCGGGCCGTACCGCATCGCGGCGAACGACTGGCCGGGTCGAAGACGGCGCCGCTGCGAAGAGCAACGAATCTCCAGCCAGAGTACGAGGCGGTCACGCGGCTTTCCGATCATCCTGCGCCGGTTCCACCAGGAGACGGATCAAACCGGCTCGGTCAGGAGAGGAGGAAGCGCGGTACCGGGTGCGCGGGCCACAGTTCGGCGGGCAGCGACGGCCACGGCTGCATCCTGGATCGAGCATCGCAGGATGTCCCGTCGGGGTGGGTCGTGACGACTGGATTCCGCGCAACAGGATCAGGAAGACGGTGACTCCAGCGAGGGGAGTGAACAGAAGCGTGGCAAGGATGATGAGGCGCAGACACCTGCCACGCACTCGTCAGCGAATGCCGGGAGCGCCGGCGATCAACGCGACGACCCAGCGCGGGCTCTTCTGCTCGATACCCCGAGGCTCGCCGCGAAAGCGATAATCCTCCTTGCGAAGATATTCTCCGAGCAGCACGTCAAGATCGTGCCAGATCGGCCGGATCGCTTCGAGTGCCCCGACCCCGCGCATCGCGAGCGCGCGCCGCAGGTGGGGGATGCAGAGCGGCATATCTGCCTGGGAGCACAGCACGGCCTCGCTCGCTGCCTGGTAGATGCAGACGAAGCATGGGCGCGGGGGCGGCGAATCTGGCTCCGGCTGACCGAGGCCGAGGTTGCGCATCGCGGTGCGCAGTCTCGGTCTGGGCGCGCTCGACAGCGCGCTGGCGTGCTCGCCAGTGGTAGCGATCTGCCGACGGTACACCATCTCGCAGTCGTCTCCCGGGGACATCCAGGCGTGCACGTTGCACAGCCCTCCGGAGCCGTCGTCGAGTGACGTCCACGACCGGAAACGCTCAAGCTCGCCCCGCAGGGCGACGCAGACGGAGCAGGTGAATGGATCGCTTGTTGCCGCCAGGCGAACCGAAGGTCCTCGGCCGACCGGAGTGGCCAGCGCAAAGCGATCGGTTGAGAATAAGCCGGGAGCGCCGGTCGCCCGTACGCGAAGATCGGGGGAGCCGCCGTGCTCCTGCCATCGTGCGAGCGTGGTCTCCAGGACGGCCGGTCGCAGGGCTGGGCGCAGCGCGCGCATCGCGCGAAGAAGGTGTGGCGCGCAGAGTCCGTCGGAGCGATCCAGTGCCGAGCGAAGGTCTGGCTCGTCGATCGCCTCCGCGAGCGTTTGGATCGCGTAGTCGCCCGATTCGATCTCCGCGGTGCACGCGGGGCACTGGGCGGCTGGTTCGGGAATGCCGCGTGGCGGGCCGGCAGTTATTGCCTGCAGCGTGTGCAGAATGTCTCGGTAGATGATCGCCGCGCCGAAGACCTCGCGGACCGCTTCGACGAAGTACCAGGCGTGACGGTTGCAGAATCCGTGCGCCTCGCGCAGCTTCGCGCGAACGCCGGGATCGTTGACATTTTCGTAGGCGAGGCTGTCCAGGTACCGCCAGCGCGTCCGCGTGACCAGCGTGCAGACAGCGCAACCTGGCTTCGCAAGCGCATCCAGCAGGTCGTAGAAGGCGGTGTGGCGGCTGACTGTCCGCATAGAGCCCCCCAGTGGTCACGTCGCAAGCCTGACAGGCGATGCCTGGTGGCGCATATAAAAAAACCCCTACCAACGCATCGCGTCAGCAGAGGCTATCAGCCACGATCGATGGCGGTTCAGGAGCGTGCTCGGCACCACGGCGAGCCTCATCGCCGTCACATCTACTTTAGCTGACCGACCGTATCTGCGCAAGCGTCGACGCATTAGGAATTTGGTCCCGTGCTCGTGCCCCGTGAGGCAGTCTGGTGCCGACTAGCTGCTAGACTCGCGTGATGGGCAGCCGATGGACCTCGCGCGCGAGATCGTCCACCATGATCGACAGTGTCGCGAGTCGCCTGCGAAGAAAATCGGCGTCGGCTGGATCCAGCTGCCCGTAGTTGGCGAGCTCGTCGGCGAGCCGGGGGTTTAGCGCGTCGCGCAGACGATAGATCTGGTCGAGAATGATCGGCCGCAGATCGTGGGGATCACCGCCCAGCTCAAAGTGCTGGTTGAGCTCCTCGGCCAGGCGCCGGTACTCGGCAAGCTTCCGGAGGATCGGATCGAGTGTCGCTCTCGGATCGCTGGTACGTGGGACGCACAGATCCAGGAGCGCCTCTACGAAATAGGTCGTGCGGACGGCCACGGCATAACCAACGTTCAGCCCGACGCGCTGTCCTCGGTTGAGAGCCACGCCTACCACCTCCAGAATGTCTCCACCGTCGCACGGGCCCGAGTGGACACCACACCAGGCATCCGATCGAGTGGTCGGGTCGCACTCGGATGTGTATCGCTGGTAGAGGCCATCGGCCAGGCTGGCGGTTTGGGCGTGGAGAGCCCCGGCGGGCCTCATCGCCGGCCACGACGGCACGCATCGACCGAGACGGTCAATCCAAGTATAGCCGATCGGCGGATCTGACGCGTGGCCCGTGGAGCGACCGATCGGACCGTGGATGCTCCGTCCTTCACCGCGTCGCTACGGATCACGCTCCGGTGCTCGCCAGACGTGCCGGAGTCGAGTACCATGGTCGCCGCGGGCGGGCGTCGAGATCCGCTCGCGAGACGAAGGAGGGCGTTGTGCGCGAAAACCGAGTAAAGGCGCTGTGGCGGGAGGGAAAGCCGGTCGCGGTCGGCTGGCTGGGCTCGGCCGATGGGTACGTCGTCGAGACGATGGCCCAGGCTGGATTCGATGCGCTGGTGGTCGACATGCAGCACGGGATGGCTATCGGTCCTGACCGCGCCGCAGCAGCGTTTCAGGTGATCAGCACGACCGATACGGTGCCGGTCGCGCGCGTTCCCTGGAACGATCCAGTGCCGATTCAGTACGTGCTCGACGCGGGCGCGTACGGGGTCATCGTACCGATGGTCAACTCCCGCGACGAGGCGATCAGGGCGGTCGGGGCGTGCCGATACCCGCCGCTCGGCTACCGCAGTAATGGACCGAATCGCGTTCGCTACTACGCTGGCTCCGATTATTTCGCCAATGCGAACGCACAGGTGATCTGTCTGGTGATGATCGAGACGGCGGAGGCGGTCGAGCGGATCGATGAGATCGCGAGCGTCCCGGGGCTGGACGGGTTCTACATCGGACCGACCGATCTCGCCATCAGTATGGGATTGCCGCCGCGCCTGGATCATCCCGATCCCGCCCACGCGGCGGCGTGCCAGAAAGTCCTCGACGCCGCGCGTCGACATGGGCTGGTGGCCGGGATCCACTGCACCGGTGCCGACGAGGGACGGCGACGCTGCGCCCAGGGATTCAACTTCAACGCCATCGGCGGCGACATCGGCTTCATCGCTGCGGGCGCACGCTCGACGCTGGAGCGATTCCGATCGAGCTAGCACGTCGATCACCGTGCGCATACGGCCACGGCGAACGGCTCGTCATGCCGTAGCGTCCGCGGGGAGAGGCACAGATCCCCGGCTCCGGACGGGCGCCTCGTCCGACCGTCGGAGTATCATTCGACGTCGGGCACTCGAAGTGGCTGACGCCGAATGCGTGTCACGTGGCACGACTGGAAGTCTGGCCCTCCTCGCGCCACCTGCCTTTTGCGACGGTGACGGCCGTTTGCGAACAACTCCGACCGCACGCCCGTTCAAGGCGTCGTGTAGGCCTCGACCGTGTCGAGAGGCGTGGATCCGTTGCTCGTTCCGCCAATCGCGTAGATGCGGTTATCGGATCCTAGCGCCGCGGCGAGGTAGAATCGCGCCGTCGGCATTGGCGCGACGGTCGTCCAGGTATCGGTCGTCGGATCGTAGGCTTCGACGACGTTGGTAGGCCCGCTGCTGGTCTTGCCGCCGATGGCGTAGATTCGACCGTCGCGGCCGGTGACCGCGGCCAGCCCCCAGCGCGCCGTGGGCATGGGTGCGCGTGCGGCCCAGGTGTTCGTGCTGGGATCATACATCTCGACGGCTTTGAGCGCGGCGCCCGTGTCGCTTTCCCCGCCGATCGCGTAGATATGGCCAGTCGAGTCGGTGGCGGCTGCCAGCCAGTAGCGGGGGGTAGGCATGGGCGCGCGCGAAATCCAGGTGTTCGTGCCTGGATCGTAGGCCAGCACGTCGCTGAGAACCCCACTCGTGTTATGGCCTCCAATCGAGTAGATCCGGCCGTCGCTCCCCGTGACCACCGCTAACCGGTCGCGCGGGGTTAGAAGGGACATTGCCGTGGTCCAGGAGTTCGTGACGGGCGAGTAAGCGTCGACACTGGAGATTGGACCGCTTGTAATGTCTCCTCCAATGGCGTAGATTCGGCCGTCCGAGCCGAACGCCGCTGCCAGGTCGTCACGCCCCGTGGGCAGTGGGGCTACTTCGGACCAGGTGCTGGTCCCCGGGACGTAAACCTCCACTGTACTGAGCTGGAAAACGGTTTCCTCGTCTCCCCCGATCGTGTAGATCGCGCCGGCGGAATCCGTCGCGACGCCGAGGGAGTGGCGGGCTATCGGCATCGGCGAGACGGACGTCCAGGTATTGCCTACCGCGGTCGTAGCAGTCGCTGTCGGGCTGTCGGTCGGCACCGTGGTCGGCGAGGGTGTCGGCGTGGGCGAGGGCGTCTCCGTCGCGGTTGAGGTATCGGTTGGCGTCTCGGTCGGCGACACCGTCGCAGTCGGTGTCTCGCTGGGCGTGGCCGTACTGGTCGAGGTCTCGGATGGAGTCTCCGTCGGCGTTGGTGTCAGGGAATCGGTCGCGGTGGGCGTTGGCGTGATGGTGTCGGTAGCCGTCGCGGTCGATGTCGGCGTGGGCGTTTCCGTCGCGGTCGGGCTACTCGACGGCGTCGGCGTTGGTGTGTCGGTGCGCGTGGACGTTGGCACCGGCGTCTCGGTTGGCGATGGAGACGCGGTGGGAGTGGGGGGCACTGTCGGCGTGCTGGTCGAGGTCTCGGTTGCCGTCTCGGTTGGCGAGGGTGTCGGCGTCGGTGTATCGGTCGCGGTCGGCGTGGGCGTTGGCGAGGCTGTCGCCGACGGGGAGAACGTTGGAGACAGCGTCGACGTCGCCGTATCGGTCACGACCGGCGGTAATGGGGTTTCGGTATTTGTAGGCGTGGCAGTCTCGGTGATGGTGGGAGTGGGAGTATCCGAAGCGGTCGGCGTCGGCGTTGGCGACGCGGTGAGGGTCGGCGTTGGCGTCTCGCTGGGTATGGCGGTCGGCGTGTCCGTGCTGGTCGGTGAGCTGGTGGCCGATGAGGTAACGGTGGGCGTCTGGGTCGGCGTATCCGTCGCGGGCTGGGTTGGCGTGGGCGGGTCTGTCGTCGTGCCCGTCCAGGTCGGGGTAACGGTTGCCAGAGGTGTCGGCGTGCTGGTTGTGGTCGTGCTTGGTGTGACAG
>CADDYW010000033.1 GCA_902810745.1 Chloroflexota bacterium
CGTGGGAGAGGGCCGGGGTGAGGGCGTGGATCCGCGGCGCACGGTCTGCGACCCTCACCCTTACCCTCTCCCAGAGGGAGAGGGGATTGGACGGCTGCCAGCTCATTCATACCGCCCCGCGCTCTAGTTGCTGTGAATGACGATATTCCCTCCGCCGAGGGTCGTCGTCGGCGTGGCGCTGTCGGGCTGGCTCATCATGTTGTCGTAGACGATGTTGCTGGTTTTCGTGTCCCAGATCTTGATCCGGAACGTGTCCTGGCCGGTGCCACCGTTGTACTGGCCGTCGACGGCGGTCAGGAGAAAGCCGTAGCTGCCGCTGCCGTTGATCGTGCCGGACCCCTTGAACTGGGCCTTATTGCCGGAGATCACCAGCCACTGGTAGGACGTGCTGTGGAAGTCCAGGTTGCCGGCCTGGAACTGGAACTCGGTCTGGCCGGTCGGCACGTTTGCTCCCTTCTGGTACTTCGAGACGAACCCGAAATTGGCCTTCCCGACTGCGTTCGCGCAGACGCTCGTCAGCTGGCACGCACCTGGCGGCGAGTTGATCCAGCCGCCGCCGGTGACGAAGCCACCGTTGGGATCGAAGATCACGACGTACTGGAACTGCGACGAGGTCTGCGCACCGTAGCTGTCAGCCACCGTGAGGGTGACGGTGTAGACACCCGCCGAGTTATAAGTGTGGCTTCCGGATACCGTGCCACCGGAGATGCTTCCTGTCGAGGTGTTTCCGTCGCCCCAATTCCAGGTCGCAGTGTAGGTCTCGCATCCGCTGCCGAGGCCCGGATCCGTGAACGTCGCGCTGGCGCTGATCTGCGTCCCGACCGCCGTCGGGTTCGTCGGCGCGGTGATCAGGCCGATCGAGGGAGCCCCGTTGGCGATAGTGAGTGTCGCCGCGGCGCTGATGCTATCGAGGAAGTTGGCCGGCGTGGCGTCGTCGCGGTAGCTGGCTACCACCGAGTAAATACCTGGGCAGATGCCGCTCAGCGAGAACGTGGTCGAGGCAGTACTGCCGACGACGGCTGCACTGGGCGCCGTCCCGACGGGCTGGTCGTTCTGCGAGACGGTAAAGGTAACCTGACCCTCGTTCACCGGTTGCCCATGCGTGGCGGCAACGCTCGCCGTGAGCGGAACGCTGATCGCGCCCTCGCTCGTCGAGGCTGCGTTGGCGATGGTGGTTGTGCTATCAGGGTCGATGGTCAGCGTACCGTTGACGAACGTGAACGTGTAGTTGGCAGCAGCCAGCGTGCCGTCGGTGATGGTGATCGGGTAGGTTCCGACCACGCTGGTAGTTGTCGCCGTGGTGGACAGCTGTGGCGCACCGGTCAGCGCGGTCGCCGCGGTATCCCCGTTAACGAAGCCGCTGGCCGTCCAGGTCAACGGTGGATTCGGGGCACCATAAGGCTTGCTGAGATCATCCGCCTTGATCGTCAGCGGCGCGGGGTTGACGGTCAGCTGACCGGAAACATACGTGATGCTGTAATCCGGGTCAACTGCCCCGGTCGGCGTCAGGGTGTAGGTGCCAACACCACTCGACGACAGGACGTTCGAGATGATCGTCAGTCCGGAGCCGAGCACGGCGGGCCCGTCGCCGTTGACGAGACCGGCAAAGCTCATGCTGCTGGTCGAGGTGTCGAAGGTGATCGATCCATAGGTAGTGGACTGGTTCTTCGCCGTGATCGTCAACGGAGCCGGCGTGATGGTCAGCGTCCCGTTGACGAAGGTGAAGACGTAGTTGGTCGCGGTCAAAGTGCCCTGGGTCACGGTGATCGTGTAGCCGCCGACATGGCTGCTCGCGGACACGGTGCTCAGACTCGGGGCTCCACTCAGCACACTGGTCGTGTCCTGGTTCTTGAAGCCGCTATAGGTGACCGTGAACGTGGGTAGCGTTCCGCCGTAGACCATCGTCTGGTTGTCGGCAGTCACCGTCAATGTCGCGGGAGTAATCGTCAACGTGCCATCGTTGATGGTGACGTTGTAGTTCGGTAGCTTATTGTTAGGGTCAACCAGCGTCGGTACGATCGCGTAGGTTCCCACCGAGCTAGCCTGCGTCGCCGTGGTGCTGTACGTCGCGGTGATATTGTCGTTGAACTGGATGCCGGTGATCGTTCCGCTGAAGGGCGGATTGGGATCGCCGTAGATCCGACTCGCATCGTTCGCCGTCACGGTTAGCGGCGCCGGAATGATCGTCAGCGAGTTCGCGGTGAAGCTGATCGTGTAGTTGCTGTTCGCGACCAGTGTGCCCTGACTGATCGCGTAAGGACTTCCCGCGACGGTCTCGCCGGGAGCCCGGACCAGGGCCCCCGTCAGCACGTCGCTTGCCTGGTCGCTGAACTGCAGCCCGCTTACCTCGTAGGTCAGCGGCGGATCGGCCGAGCCGTAGACCTTCGTTTCCGGGTCTGCCGTCACGGTCAAAGTGGCCGGCGTGATCGACAGGGCGGCTCCGATGAAGGTCAAGGTGTAGTTGCTGCTCAGGGCCAGCGTGCCCTGGTTGATCGTGTAGGGGCTACCAGCGACCGTCTCGCCCGGATCGCGGCTCAGGCTACCGGTGAAGCTGTCACCGGAGACCAGCGAGCCCTTGGTAATCGTGTAGGTCAAAGGCGGGTCAGGCTGCCCGTAGACCTTGGTCTTTGGGTCCGCGGTCACCTCGATCGGTCGTGGGGTGATGCTGGCGGTCGTGCTCGCGGTCGTGTTGACGAGAGTGTAGTTGCTCGCACTCGGTCCGCTGATCGAAATGCCATTGACGCTGACCGGCTTGCTCGTGCCGACGTTGGGGTCGGCAAAGCTTGCCGAGGTATAGCTATCTGTCAGCGTGTCGCCAGCCACTCGGTCGTCGGACAGCGTCACGGTCGCGTTGGTCGTCCCGTCGTAGACCTTATCCACGCCGGTCGCGGTTACCATCAGCGGGCGCGGCGCGATGGTCAGGGTGTCGGTCGTGCTGCCGGTGTAGTTCGGGTCGGTGATGGTCACGGCCACGTCGTAGGTACCGGCGTTGGTGGGCGCGGTGGATGACGGGCCGTAGGTCGTGCCATTGCTTCCGGTGTAGCTGATCGAGTAGCTCAGACCAGAGGGGTTCGTCGTCACGGTCACCGGCTTGGCCGAGCCATCGTAGGTCTGGCTGAGGTCGCTCAGTGCGATGGTGGCGGGTGCTGGGCTGATGGTCAGACCCGCCGATCCACTCGAAGAGTTGTACGCGGTGTCGCCCGCGAAGCTCGCGATCACGCCGGTCGAGTACGTACCTGCATTGATCCCGGCCAGGCTGACGTTCGAGAGCGTCGCGACGCCGTTCGCGTCGGTCGTTGGACAGGTTGGCGTACCGGACGTTCCGCAGACCGACGTTCCATTGAGGGCGAAGCTGACCGTCTTTCCCGGGAGCGGGTTGCCCGAGACGGTCAGCGTGGCGCTGAGCGTCGTCGTGCCGCCGAACGTCCCGTCGGCAGGGCTGACGGCCAGACTGGTATTCTGCTTGACGACGCTGACCTGGAACGTCACCTGGCCCGAATCCCCGTCCTTATCGGTTACCTTCACCGTGACCGTGTTGGTGCCCGCCGCCGTGTAGGTGTGCGGCTCCAACGGGAGTGCGCCCGCGTTCGTAAGCGAGAAGGTCGTGTGCGCGGTTCCGTCGCCCCAGTCGACGTCGACGGTCCAGGGGCTATCGGCACCGGGATCGGCGAAGGACCCCAGGTCGAATGACGTATTCACGTCCACGTACGCCGACTGGTTCGACGGCGGGGTCACCGTCGGAGGGACGTTATTCACCGTAAGTGCGAAGCTGGTCGTCGACGTCGCGCCGTGTGCGTCCTGGGCGCTGATGGTGACGGTCTGACTCTGGCTCGAACCATCCGTCGTTGCAAACGACCAGCTCCAGGTGCCGCTGCTCGTGCCCGTCTGGCTGACACTTCCGATCGAGGCGGTTATCGTGACGCTGTCGCCGTCGGGGTCGGAGTAGGTACCGGTATTTGTCGCGGTCTGGCCCTCGTCCACGACGACTGTCGGCGAATTTTTCGCGACGATGGGCGGAGCGTTGGTTGGCGTCGGCGTGCTGGTGGCCGTCGCGGTGTTGGTCGGCGTTGGACTATTGGTAGCAGTTGACGTTGGTGTGCTCGTAAACGTAGCGGTACTCGTCGCGGTCTGACTGGGGGTCGGAGTGAACGTCGACGTACTTGTCGGAGTGCGGTTTGGGGTCCCGGTGGCGGTCGGGGTCGCGGTTGCCGTGCTGGTCGGCGTGTTCGTGGGCGATGTGACCGTGAATACCGCCGTCAGTGAGATCGACCCATCCGTGGCGATGACCGTGTTTTGGCCCGGCGTGCTTCCAGTCGGAACCGTGAACGTGCACGGCGCTAGGATGTTCCCACCGGGGTTCACGCTACACGTAGTCAGGAACAGGTTGGAGGAAGTCGAATTCCAGTAGAGGTTTACTGTCGATGATCCTTTCCAAGGTCCACCACTTGAGCTTACGCTCACGGTGGCGCCAACCGGACCGGAAGTGGGCGTGAGGTTGAGCATATCGGCGGACAGCGCATACGTCGGGCTAGCCCCCTGCGTTGGCGTCGCCCCGATGGTGGGCGTCGCGACCGGCGTGACCGCGATGCCGAGCGCCTTGGCGACATCGACGCGACCGAAGGACGCGCCGCCGATCGGGTCGGTCGCGCCGACGATCTGGCTGTACACCTGTGTGCTGCTCTTGCCGTTGGCGACGAGCAGCGCGGCCAGACCGGCGACCTCCGCCGCAGACGCCGAGCTCCCGCTGACCAAGCCGTAACCACCGCCCGGCTGAGTTGCATAGATGCTCACGCCAGGCGCACCCACCGCAGCGCTGCCAGTGTTGCTGCTGGCGACGAGATTGTCACTCTGGTCCGTCGCGGCGACGCCGATCACGTTCGGCATGCCCGACGGATAGGTCACCGTGGTCGAGCCGTCGTTGCCGGTCGCCGCCACGACGACGACGTCCTTGCTCTCGGCGTAGGCGATCGCGTCGGCGAGCGCCGCCGAGTACGCGGTGCTGCTGAAGCCCATCAGAATCACGTTGGCGCCGTTGTCGGCGGCCCAGGTGACGCCGGAGATCACGTCACTGTCGTAGCCGGTACCGTCGGCCTGCAGCACCTGGACTGGCATGATGCTTGCGCCCGCGTACGCGACGCCGGCCATGCCCGTCGCATTGTTCACCGTCGCGGCTGCGATACCGGCGAGCTGAGTGCCGTGGCCGTTGGAGTCGTTGTCCGGATTTCCGCCGGTGAAGCTCTGGCCGGGAACGATCCGTCCGCTGAGATCAGGATGGGTCGCATCCACGCCCGTGTCGAGGACAGCGATCGTCGCGGTACCCAAGATCGGGATCGTGCCGTACGCCTGATCCCAGGCGATCTTCGGTAGCGCCCACTGCTGGGCGTAGCCGGGGTCGTTCGGGGTAGTCGCCTTGCTCAGCTTGATCGCGGCGTCGGCTCGCTCGACGGTCGGCTGCTTGGCGAAGGCGGCGAGGATCCGGTCGCGTGCCGATAGTGGAACGTTGACGACGCGAACGTGGATCTGCTTGACATCGCGGAGGGTCTGCCCACCGCTAGAGCGCACTGCCGCGTCCTCGTCCGCCGTGCTGGCGGACGGCTTGAACTTGACGACGATCGGGACGAGCGGACCGCTAACCGTCGGTGACAGGGAGACCGTCGCGGTCGCGGTGTTCGCCGCCCCGGCGGTAGAGAGTGCACTCGCCGCGACGATTGGCGTCGGGGTATCTGTCGCCGCTATCGTCACGGTGGCAGACGGGATTGCGGTCGCGGAAGCGGTTGCCGTGCTGGTGGACGTCGCCGTGGCCGTCACCGTGCCGTCGGTCTCGGAGGCGGCCGCCACGATCGGCGCCCCGCCCAGTGCGGCCGGCGGCACTGCCAGGCTCAGAATAATGGACAGCACGATGATCCAGCTTCCGAGGCGCCTCGAGGTACTTCGGCGCATCAGGCGCGAGGCAGATGAGCCATTCCTGGACTGGCGCCTGGTTTCGTTCATCACGTGGCTAGCCTCCATCCCTTTCCCTCCACCGATTCCTCATCGTCGACAGGGTGACCGTCAGGTCGAATCCAACCCCGCTGCACCGCCTTCGCGGCGAGATCCCTGGCCGTTCTCAGCCGACCGCTGAACGCTGGCAAGAGTGCCGCGAGCTGATTGGTCTGTTCAAGAAGTGCCTCCGCGAGCGCCGACACGCTCAGCGCGAGCGCCCGCGTCTCCATCGTGGCCCGGACGGACGTGGCACTTGGCTCATCGTCGAGCAAGCCCACTTCGCCGACCACGTCGCCTGGTCCGAGCTCCGCGATGGCAAGCGGTGCGATGAGCTGCGGATGCCACCGCTCGACACGCACCCGCCCGTCGAGGATCACGTACATCACACCGTTGACCTGTCCCTGCCTCAGTAGCTGCGCACCCGCCTCGAAGGTCAGGCAGCGGCCTCTGCGGGCGAGCAACGTCAGCCCGTCCTGCGAGAGCCCACGAAACAGCTCGATCTGCGTCAGTATTGACCTCACCGCCCACGGCCACCTTTCCTGGCAGTTGCCCTCAGGATAGACGCGGCGAAGCGTACAGGTCCGTGACAGGGACCGTTACAGTTGCGTACGATTCCAGTTCGGGGAGATCAGGTGGGTTACAGCTTGGGCTTGATCATGACGCCAACGCCCGGGACGGTGTGGAGCAACTGCGGATTGCCCGGGTCTGGCTCGATCTTTCGCCGGAGGCGGTGTACGGTCACTCGAACGACGTCCGTGCCGCCAGGATCGTCGTAGCCCCAGACGTGCTTCAGCACCGCGCGCGTGGGAACGACGGTGCCCGCGTTGGTCATCAGGTAGTGCAGCAAGCGAAACTCGGTGACGGTCAGGTCCAGCGGGCGGCCGTCGATCGAGGCGACGTGCTGGGTCGGATTCAGGTCGATCGGCCCTACCTGGAGCGGTGCGACGGCCGTGTCGCGCGCGGGCGTGTCGTGCCCGCGGCGGCGGAGGTTCGCACGTACACGGGCGATCAGCTCGCGATGGCTGAAGGGCTTGGTGAGGTAGTCGTCGGCGCCGAGATCCAGTCCCCGGACCTTGTCATCCTCCGACGAGCGCGCGGTGAGCATGATGATGGGCAGATCCGAGCGACGGCGCATCTCCCGCAGCAGGTCGAAGCCATCCCACCTGCCCATGGTCACATCGAGCACCGCGAGGTCCGGTTGTCCGTGTTCGAGCTGATGAAGCGCGGAAGGCGAGTCATACGCGGGTAGCACGTCGAAACCCGCCCGTCCGAATGCAAAGGTGAGGAGATCGACAAGCTCGCGGTCGTCGTCAACCAGAAGGATTCTCATCGGCCTCTTCCCCCTGTCCAGGCGCCAGCCGAAGCGTGAACCAGACGCGGGTTCCCGCGCCGGCTTTGCTGTCGACGCCAATGCTGCCGCCGTGCGCCTCGACGATGCCCCGCGCGATCGCCAGGCCCAGCCCGATGCCACGCTTCTCGTGTGGCGCGCGAACGCGATAGTATCGCTCGAACAGACCGGCCTGCTGCTCGGCCGGAATCCCGGGGCCGTGATCGTCGACCGCTATCGTGACCACGCAGCCATCGCACGTGGCGGAGATGACGATCGTCTCGCCGTCCGGACTATACTTGGAAGCGTTGGTCAAGAGATTCGTCAGGACCTGGCCGATGTAACGGCGATCTGCCATGACGACCAGCTCCGCGGCTGGCAAAAGCTGCGTCATCGTCTGCCGTCGCTGCTGGACGATGTCCTCGACCGAGTGTACCGCCTCGTCGACGACGGACGCGAGTGCGACCGGCCGTGGCTGGACGACGAAACGTCCTGACTGGATGCTCCCCGCGCTCAGCAGATCTTCCATCAGACGGTGGAGCCGTGCCGCCGTCCGGGTGGCGGAGGCGATGAGCCGGTCGATCTCGCGCGTGCTCATCTCGGCATAGCCCGTGGCAAGAAGCTCGAGCGCGCCGGTAAGCACGGCCAGCGGCGAGCGCAGCTCGTGGGCGACGTCGTAAAGCAGCTGCTCGCGCATCCGGTTGAGGGCCGCGAACTGCGATACGTCGTGGATCACGAACACATCGCACTCGGGCAGTGATCCCGCCGCCAGTCGCGTGCGACACACCTGGACGTCGTTGGCGCGACCATTCCGAGCCAAAACGCCCTGCCAGCACTGTGGTTCCCGCGGGTCACCCGCGAGCTGGACGAAAGGAAGAATCGACTCGATGCGCTGGCCACTCAACGAGCCCCGGGTGCCAAAGAGCTGGATCGCCGCGCTGTTGGCGCCGACGACGATGTGATCGGTCGTCGCGATGAGAACTGGTTCGCTCAAGGCGTCGATCAAGGCGCGCTGTCGGGTCTCCTCGCGGGCGATCGTCTCGATGCGCTCGTGGACACTGCAACGAGCCATCTCCAGCTCCTCGGCCAGCACCCGCAGCTCGACCTCTTCGATCACGGGGATGGGTGTCGACAGGTCGCCATCCTGCAGGCGCCGGGCAGCACCCACCAGGGTCAGCACCGGCTCCCGAACGCGACGAGCCAGTACGTAGCCGAGGGCGGCGCCCGCGAGGATGATCGACAGCACGACGGGCGCGAGCGGCAGCACGGCGCGCTGCCAGGCTGCCGACACGCTTTGGACCGGAATCGCGATGGACACCATGCCGACGCGGGTGCCATCCGGTCCGGTCAGTGGCGCGTAATAGGCCCGAACACGACCGGTCGGCAGATCCCGCCAGGCGGTCACGGGCTGACCCTGGCCGACGACGCGCTGAAAAGTGTCCGGATCGGCTGGTAGTGCGCTGGCTGGCCCAACCAGGGTGGTGACGACCCGCCGCGACCCGGAGAACAGACTGACGTCCAGTCCCGTCCGCTCCCGAAACTGACCGAGCCGCCGACGGTCAAGAAACGACGCGAGCCGAATGACCCCGACGATCGATCCGCTCGATCGATCGCGGACGGGCAGGTAGACCTCCTGCCACAGGACATCTGGCTCCTGACGGCTGATTCCGTACACCACCTGCCCGGCGAGCGCTCGGCCAAATCCGATGTTGCCCGCGACACCGGACGCCAGGGGAGGTGTGTGGTTTCCGACCTGGGTGACCCGCGCGTCAGCCAGGACGGTGCCCTGGGAATCGGCGACCAGAACGTCGTCGATCGCTCTCAGCCCGAGCGTCAGGTTCAGGCGCTCCCGGAGGTCGTCGAGACGGTGGCCTGGGATGGCCTCGACGAGCTGCTGGTCGCCCGCCAGTAATGCGCCGACCGTTTCGAGCTCGTTACGGGAGTCCTCGAGGCTGGCCTGGAACAGGGTCGCCCCATCGGCCAGGCGACGGTCGATCCGTTGCTGGACCTGGCTCCCGACCTCCTCGAACACGACGAGACCGACTGCCAGCGCGGTTATCGTGACCAGGGCAATCGTCAGCAAAACCGAATGCGCGACGAGGCTCGGACGGACAGCTTTCACTCGTGCAGCCGGTCTGGCTGCCCTCCCCCCGAGTCCAATCCTGGTGAGCAATTCACAAAACGCACAGCGCAATTGAACCCAGCTCGCACGCGACGCGTGACCGCCGCAACGCGCTGCCCGGTACCCCACAAGCCGCGAAACTACGGATGGACGCCCCTGTCTTCGCAAGGGACCGGTTCCAGGGAAAAACCTAATCACGCCCGTGGTCCTGCGCGAGAAAGGCGAGCAGACACGTTGCGCGGTTCGCCTGCACTGGAGGTCGCAGTGGATGCAGCCTTCCCGCCTGACCCCCGGTCCCTGACCGCCATTTGAGTCCCCAAGCGCAGCATATGGATGGCCCGACCGACCGGGTAGGGCAAAACCTACCACGTTACGGGCGAAAAAGTACCCTCGGGTAAGCATTCTAAATGCCAGTGGCCAGCTCTCACGCCTCGAGCCTTTGTTGCCGTGACGCGAAAAGATGGTGTAAAATTGAGCGTTGATCCGAACAATCCGCTGGACGAGTACGGGCTCGCGTGGCCTTGGCTCGGCTGGAGAGGACGATGGCAGTTCGCGAGATTTTGAGCGTCGAGCATCCGATGCTGCGACGCAAGTGTACGAAAATTCATCACCTGGATGCTGGCCTGCAGAGGCTGGTAGACGACCTTATCGAGACGATGCACCACGCCAATGGTGTCGGCCTGGCCGCGCCGCAGGTTGGTGTTCCGGTGAGGCTTTTTGTCGTCCAGACCCCGGACGACGTCGACGAGCCCCACGCGGGCGAGCTGTTCGTCCTTTACAACCCCGAGATCATCAAGAAGTCGGATCTTTACTACCCCGAAGAGGGATGCCTGTCGATGCCTGGATGGGTAGCGAACGTGCCGCGCTATCGACACGTCGTGATCAAAGGGCGCAATCGCCAGGGGAGGGAGGTCCGGATCAAAGGCGAGGGATTGCTCGCGCAGGCTCTCCAGCACGAGAACGATCACCTGGATGGCATCCTCTTCTTCGACCATCTCGAGAGCATGGATCAGCTTCGCCGCGTCGAGAAGGCGGCCGAGCCTGTCGAAGTGTAAAACGTGGCCGAAGGTACCTTCCGCGTATCCCGCGGGCAGCTTCTTCGGCACCATCGGGCAGACGGATCGACTTCAGCGGTACGAGATCGGTCAGGGGCGGTTCGACAGTCGCCCCTGTTGTGTTTTTAAGATGACCGTGGCTACGTGCAAAGTCAGGAAAGCGCGACGGGGCGTGGACGCCGCGCACAAGGAGTAGCGGTGAATTTACACGAGTACCAGGCAAAAGAGTTTCTCCGCGAGCATGGCGTGCCAATTCCTCCGGGCCAGGTCGCGGTAACCGCTCGCGAAGCTGGCCAGATTGCGCGTACGTTCGGGCATCCGGTCGTGGTGAAGGCCCAGGTCCTGACGGGAGGGCGCGGCAAAGCCGGGGGAGTGAAGCTCGCGGCAACTCCCGCCGAAGCCGAGACAGTGGCGGAGCAGATCCTCGGCATGAACATTCGTGGTCACATCGTACGCCGCGTGCTGGTGACCGAGGCGGTGGATATCGCCCGCGAGCTCTACCTGGGGGCTATCGTCGATCGCACCAGCGGAACGGTTACTTTTATGGCCAGCGCCGAGGGTGGGATCGAGATCGAGGAGGTCGCGCGAACGATGCCCGAGAAGATCTTGCGTCGCGCGGTCGACCCATACCTCGGCTTCGCCGATTTCCAGGGAAACGAGCTAGGTTTCGGCCTCGGACTGGAATGGTCCCAGGTTCGCTCCTTCACGCGAATCGCACGAGCACTTTACGAGACCCTCGACCAGTATGATGCGACCTTGCTGGAGATCAATCCCCTGGCGATCACCCCGAGTGGTGAGCTCGTTGGCCTGGATGCCAAGATGGTGATCGACGACAATGCACTCTTCCGCCACAAAGAGCTCGAAGCCCTGCGCGACGTCGAGGAAGAGGATCCGATCGAGCGACGGGCGCGCGAAGAAGGAATCACCTACGTGAAGCTCGATGGCACCATCGGATGCGTGGTCAACGGCGCAGGGCTCGCGATGGCGACCATGGACGTGATCAAGCTCTACGGTGGTGAACCAGCCAACTTCCTGGATATTGGCGGTGGCGCTCGAGCCGAACGTGTCATGGTGGCCCTCGAGCTGATTCTCTCCGACCCGAAGGTACGCGCGGTTCTCTTTAACATCTTTGGTGGGATCACCCGCTGCGACGAAGTAGCACGCGGGATCGTCGGTGCCCTCCAGTCGCTCGGCGAGGTCGCGCGACGCGTACCGATCGTCGTCCGTTTAGCCGGGGTGAACGAAGCGGAAGGACGGGAGATTCTAAGAGCAGCCCACCTCATCGCAGTATCGTCGATGTCCGAGGCGGCAAAGGCGGCTGTCGCGGCAGCGCAGGGCAACGCCACGGAGGTCGTGCGATGAGCATTCTGGTAGGAGATCAGACCCGCCTTCTCGTTCAGGGGATCACCGGGCGCGAGGGAGCATTTCACACCCAGCAGATGGTGCAGTACGGAACGAACGTCGTCGCGGGGGTCACGCCTGGCCGGGGCGGACAGGAGGTCGCGGGCGCACCGGTTTTCAACACCGTGGCTGAGGCGGTCGAAAAGACGCACCCCAATTGCTCGATCATCTTCGTTCCGGCACCTGCTGCGCCCGACGCGATCCGCGAGGCGGTCGCGAGCCGGATTCCGTTGATCGTCACGATCACCGAGGGAGTTCCGGTCCTCGATATGATCCCCCTTTACCATTACGTTCGCGACCACGGTGCGCGCCTTATCGGGCCCAACTGTCCTGGCCTGATCTCGCCAGGAAAGGCGAAGGTCGGCATCATGCCGGGGCACATTCACCGCCCCGGCTCGATCGGCATTGTCTCTCGCAGTGGAACGCTCACCTATGAGGTCGTCGCCGCACTCACCGCGCGTGGCTACGGGCAGTCGACTGCAGTCGGAATCGGCGGAGATCCGATCATCGGAACATCATTCGTGGACGTGCTCAAGCTCTTCGAAGCAGACGGCCAGACCCGCGCGATGGTCCTGATCGGTGAGATCGGAGGCGACGCGGAGGAGCGGGCGGCGGCCTACATCAAGGCGCACATTCGCAAGCCAGTCGTAGCGTTCATCGCGGGACGGACCGCGCCACCGGGCAAGCGCATGGGGCACGCCGGGGCCATCATCTCCGGGACGGCCGGAACTGCCCAGGAGAAGATCGCGGCACTGCGCGCGGCCGGAGTCCAGGTAGCAGACACTCCGGATCAGGTCGCGGATCTCATCGCGAGCGCGCGCATTCCCCGTGATGATGCATGAGCAACGCAGTGGCAGTAAACAGGGCGAGGAGCTAGCGTGTTTCTTCATCGTGACCTGCGAATGCTGATCGGCATCGTCATCGTCGCGGCATTCGCCTTCTTCATCGCAGATCCAGGCTCGCCGGGCTTTCACGTCAACATCTTCGGACTATCGATCAATCAGGATTTCCCGATTCGCGAAGGTCTTGATCTGAAGGGCGGTGTCCAGGTGCTGCTCCAGGCGGATGTCCCTCCCGGGACCAAGATCGACCCGAGCTCGATGCAGGCGGTCCAGACGATCGTCACGCAGCGTGTGAACGCGCTGGGCGTCTCTGAGCCCGTCGTGCAAGCAGCGAGCGGCGATCGCATCATCGTTCAGCTTCCCGGGCTGAAAGATCCCGACGCGGCGATTCAGACGCTCGGCAACACCGGCCTTCTGGAGTTCATCGACGCGGGGACGACCCCGCTTGCCCCCGGCACGGTCGTGACAACGTCGCTCGGCGGCCCGACGACGAACCAGGTCTCGCCGACTGCAACGGCTGGAGCGGCGCCGACGGCGTCCGCGACGGCCACGAGTGGCGCCGCGAGCCCGACGCCAGCGTCGACGAAAGTGTATCAGACGGTCATGACCGGTAAGGACCTCAAGTCAGCTGACGTCGGATTCGACCAGTACAACCAGCCGCAGGTCAACTTTACGCTGACGGCTGAAGGGTCGAAGAAGTTCGCAGATTACACGAGCACCCACGTCAAGCAGTATCTCGCGATCACCCTCGACAAGAAGGTGATCGAGTCGCCGATCATCAACGAGCCGATCACCGGTGGGTCCGGGGTCATCTCCGGAGGATTTACCCTCGACTCGGCGCGGAGCCTGGTCATTCAGCTCCGCTACGGCGCCCTGCCGATTCCGCTCAAGGTCGTCGAGAGCACACAGGTTGGGCCGACACTGGGGAGCCAGGCAGTGCAGCAGAGCATCGTAGCGGGCGCCATCGGGCTGGGTATCGTTCTCGCCTTCATGCTGCTGTACTATCGCGTCCCCGGCCTTCTGGCCGACCTCGCGCTGGTGATCTACGCCGCCGTCACGTTCGCTCTCTTCCGGATCATTCCAGTCACTCTTACGCTCGCCGGCATTGCTGGCTTTATTCTGTCGATCGGTATGGCGGTCGACGCGAATATCTTGATCTTCGAGCGAATGAAGGAGGAGCTACGCGCGGGGCGAACGCTGCGCGCGGCCATCGACGCCGGTTTTTCGCGCGCGTGGACGTCGATTCGGGACTCCAATTTCTCGACGTTGATCACGTGCGCCATCCTGTTCTGGTTCGGCGCGACCTTTGGAGCGAGCATCATCCAGGGATTCGCGCTCACACTTGCCATCGGCGTGATCGTGAGCCTGTTCACGGCGATCCTGGTCAGTCGCACGTTCTTGCAGCTCGTCGTCGACACCGGCTTGTTGCACGACCTGACGTGGTACGGCCTCGATCAGCCGGCGAAGGGGACATCGTGATCGGCTGGAACCCGTTCATCGATCGGAGGCTTATCTCGTGATCGACATCGTCGCCAAGCGGTGGCTATTCTTCCTGATCTCCGCCATCATCATCATTCCCGGGCTGATCTCGCTGATCGTGCCGCCCGGTCTCCAGCTCGGCGTGGACTTCACTGGCGGAACCCTGTGGGAGATCCAGTTTCAGCGGCCGGTCGCGGCAAGCGACGTCTCAAGCGTTCTCGCGGCCCATGGCTATGCCGATAGCCTGATCCAGACAGGCGCGAACAATACAATTCTGATTCGCGCGAAGGAGATCCGTCCGGATCAGAAGATCAAGACGGAGATCAGCACGGATCTGAGGAATCGTTTCGGTCCGATGACCGAGCTCAGCTTCCAGTCGGTTGGACCGAGCGTCGGCAACGAGATCTGGCAGCGCTCCATGGGGGCAGTCGGACTAGCCTCTCTTGGCATCCTGCTGTACATCTGGTGGGCTTTCCGCCACGTTCCTCACCCGTACGCGTACGGCGTCTGCGCGGTGGCCGCCTTGCTCCACGACGCGCTCGTGGTTCTTGGCGTGTTCTCGATTCTGGGGCGCCTGATCCACGTCGAGGTGGACGCGCTCTTCGTGACCGCGCTGCTCACGGTAATTGGCTTCTCGGTGCACGACACGATCGTCGTCTTCGATCGCATCCGCGAAAATAGCATCCGCCACGCGGGCGAGCCATTCGCCTCGATCGTCAATCATAGTCTGCTTCAGACACTTGGCCGCTCGTTGAGCACCTCGCTGACGGTGCTGTTCACCTTGAGCGCACTCGTTCTCTTTGGTGGGAGCAGTACGCGGATGTTCGCTTTGGCTCTGCTGATCGGAATCATCTCGGGGACCTACTCGTCGATCTTCAACGCGAGCATGCTCCTCGTCGTCTGGGAGACCGGCGAGCTGAAGCGATTGTTCCGTCGGGGTGAGGCGGTGGCCGGCGCGGCCGCTCTCAGTAACGCGAAATGACGGACTGGCGAGATCGGGTCTTCTGGTCTCGCCGCGTCGTCAACCAACCGTCTTCGATCCAGATCGATGACATCTCCAGGCCGTGGCGAGACCGCGGCTCGGTAGCGCGTCCGCCCCGTCAGGCTACAGCTTCTCGAAGCGCGCCACGTTCAGGACGAAGACGTTCGCGTTCGTCACCGACTTCCGAATCAGGTCGATCACGTCGTTGACGTACTCCTCGGCAACACCGACGACGATGGTCGAATTGCCCTTCTTCAGAAATCCGCCCGCGCTGTTGATGCGCGTTGCACGGAATTCGTGCTTGATCAATGCGTCGACCAGACGATTCGCGTCGTCGTTCGTGGTGATGGTAAGGATGAGCTTCACCGTCTTCTCCAGCCGCCAGTACCAGGCTTGAACATACGTGACGGTGGCTGCCCTGTCAACTAGCACGTCGCCGGTCAGCCCGCGGGGGGCGTTCGATACAGCAGCTTGTACTCCTGATAGAAGCGATAGATGTTGCGAACGTAATCCTTCGTCTGTTGGAACGGCATCTCTTCGACGAGCAGGTCGAGATCGCGCCGTGGATTGTCGCTCAGCCAGCTCTGGACGTTGCCACCGCCTGCGTTGTAGGCGGCGAGTGCCAGGAAGGGGTCGCCGCCGAAAGCTCGCGTTTGTGAGGCCAGGTAGGCGGCACCGAGCGGGATCGCGATGCTCGGTCGATAAAGGTCAGTCGGATCGAAGTTGGAGATTCCGATGGACTGGGCCACATCGATCGCCGTCGACGGCAGGAACTGGGTGAGACCGAGTGCGCTCGCGGATGATCGCGCGGTCGTATCGAATGCCGACTCCTGGCGGATCAGAGACACGAGCAGCAGCGGATCCACCTCGTACTTCCGAGACGCCTGGACGACGAGGTCACGGAACGGAAACGGATAGACCAGACGCTGCAAATAGAGCGGCGACTGATAGCTGTTGGGAGCCGGGGAGATCATCAAGAGTCGGTACGCGGCCGCCATGGACTGCGACGTGCGGCCCACCGTGCTGAGGACGTCCGACAAGGCATACAACGAGCGTCCATCGTCACGGTACTGCTTCATCGCCTGGGCGACCTCGCGGTCGAGGTCATCTTCCAGGCCAAGCTCTGCAAGCTCGCGGATTCGGCGAAGGGCGTTGCCCTGACTGATTGGCGCCCCGAGGTATGGCTGGCTCGCGCTGCTCTGGTCCGGGTGAGTCCACGTCGCCAGCCAGGTCTCGAAGATCACGCGCTCGCGATTGAGCTCCGCCTCGCTCGGTGGCTCGGCAAGGGATGTATCGACCTGCCTTGAGGTGCCGCCCGCGAGCTCAAGTGCTCGGAACGCGTAGTAATCTCCCGGGTTCGCCTTCCAGGCGAGCTCGAAGTCTCGTCTCGCCTCGGCCGTATTTCCAGCCCGCTGCTCCATCTTGCCCAGCCAGAGCAAGGCGCGTGCGCTGGCCGGAGTCGTGGGCCAGCGGTCACGCACCATCTGGAACATCGCCCGGGCGGCCGCAAAGTCGAGGTTCTCGTAGCTTGCCCAGCCGACGTCGAAGGCGGCGGCGGGCGCCAGGGGGCTGGCGGGAAACGACGTGATCAGCTGCTTCTCTAGCTCGAGAGCACCATCGGGCGAGCTACGTTTGAGATACTGGCTCGCGTCCCAGAGGGCCTGCGGAGCACTCGGATCAGACGGATGCTGCCGGGCAAAGCTCTGCAAGAACGTCACCGCCTGCGTGGTGTTGCCGGCTTGCTGAAGCGCCTGGCCTTCGAGGAGCACCGCCGAGCCAAGCCGGCCGTCGCCCGGGTATAGGCTTGTGAAGCGGTCAAGCTGCGCGGCCGCGGCGCTGAACGCGTTTTGCGCCAGGAGCGCCCGGCCGCGATCGTAACGGGCGGTTGCCGCATCCGGGCCGTTGGAATTCTGATCCAGGTAATCGCCGAGCGCGGCGACTGCCCGATCGAACTGTTGCGCCTTGAGATAGGCTTCGCCCGCCGCGAAATCGCTGACGGTCTGTCCGAGTGCCTTCAGGCCGGCGATGACCGCTCCGGTATCGATCCCCGCCGACCCCTCCTCGAGGATCTGGCGGTAGAGTGCGACTGCCTGCGCAGAGCTTCCGCTCTGTTGCAGTGCCTGGGCCTGAAGAAGCTGATAGTGCGCTCGCGTCGAACGGTCATTACTCGGGCGCGCGGCAAGGGACGCGTACCACGCGGCCGCGTCGTCGGGGTGTCCACCCTGTTGAAGCGTGGTTCCGACGGTCGTGGCCGCCTGTAGCTCTTCCGACAGGGGGACGCCGGCCTCGACGGCGCGACGCAGGTGTGCGATTTCGCCGCTCGTGTCGCCACTGGCCTGTGCGATCTGCGCGAGCGCCCACTCTGCGTAGCCATCAAGCGCGTGATTATCTGTGGTCGCGAGGTACTGCTGCAGATAGCTCGACGCGTCGCCCCGTCGACCGTCGCGAAACGCGATCTCGCCGAGAGCAAACCTGGCGCGCGGCGCGTCCGGTCCCGATTGATTCTGGTTGAGATACCGCTCAAACTCGGCTCGTGCCGCGGCGCTATCGCCGTTTTCCAGGAGGCTCCGCGCAAGTACAAACCGGGCTTGCGCCGCGACGGATCGGTCGGAATCGCCCGCGAGCTGACGAAGCTGAGCCTGCGCCTCGGCGACGTCTCCGTCGGCAAGTCGGCGCATCGCCGCGACCAGGCGGGGATCGTCCACCGCGGGTTTCTCCTGAACGACGGACCGATCGGTCGAGCCCGTCGCGCCACCGGTTTCGACCGGGAGCAGCGCGTGCGACTCGGCCAGTGTCGAGAGAGGAAGCGAAGCTCCGACCTCGGGTAGCAATGGTGGTAAGGGTTCGAACGTTATCGTCCGTGGCAGAAGTGTCGGCGTGATCGTGGGACGCGGCGGCGGCGCCGACGACCTGCTACTTCCTCCAGCGTGCGAGACCATCTTGAGCGCGATCAGGAGGCCAAGCGCAGCCGGAATCGCCACCGACCAGGCAGCCTGAAGCTGTCGTTTGGGGTTCATGGTGACAGTCACCCAGCACGAAGGTGTGGAGGTGCCAACAGGTTGGAACGGGCTGCCCGATCGTACCATAATTTATGGTCAAATCAATAGCCGAAAAGTCCTGCCTGCTGGCACGGTCGCTCTCGTGGGAGTTGCACTGCGCTTCGAGCGGGTGCTATTGTACGGATGGAGCAAGGAGGGTATGGAAGATGATCAGCCAGGAGCTGCTGGACATCCTCGTCTGTCCAGCGTGCAAGACGAAGGTCGTCCTGGAGGACGACTTACTGGTTTGCGGGGGATGCGGCCGACGCTATCCGATTCGGGACGGCATCCCGGTTATGCTGATCGAAGAGGGAGATAAGCTTCGGCTACCCAATCCACCGGCGTGAGGTGTCAGGCGGCCTTGCGCTGTGCTGCCTCTTTCAGGAGACGGATGACGTCTTGATCGCTTACCTGGGCGAAGTCCTCGTAAAACAGTCCCACTGCATAGAACGGCTCGGGGGCCGCGAGTACGACCGCGTCGTCGCATTCAAACTGTAGGCGGTCCAACGTACCGGGCGGAACCACCGGGGTTGCCATGACCACCGGGCGTGCGCCCTGCTTCCGAACCGCGCGCAGCGCCGCGAGCATCGTGTACCCCGTCGCGATGCCATCGTCGACGACGATGACGGGTCGATCACGCATTGGCGGCAGCGGCGCCCCTCCTCGATAGAGCGCGACACGGCGCTCGATCTCCTCTTCCTGG
Organism: Chloroflexota bacterium; assembly: GCA_902810745.1. Lineage (GTDB taxonomy): Bacteria > Chloroflexota > UBA6077 > FW602-bin22 > CADDYW01 > CADDYW01. The sequence goes on from CADDYW010000033.1 coordinate 18,932, forward strand.
CGGCGCACCTCTTCCTCGACGTAGGCACGTGAGATGTGATACGCTGCGATCTCCTCGTCGTTCAGGACGACCTCGCCCCCCTCTGCTACTGCACCAAGGGCGTACTCCGGATTCCCCGGTGCCCCGACCTTGCGGGTGACGATCACGTTTAGCGCGGCATCCAGGATTCGCGCCACCTCCGCTGCCACGACGACGCCGCCACGTGGAAGCCCCAGGACGAGCGTCGCCGGACCCCGGTATCGCTCTAGAGAGATGGCCAGCTCGCGGCCCGCTGCCGATCGATCCTTGAAAAGCGCAGGCATGGCTCTTCCTCCAGCCTAGGTGATTGTACCCGCGCGCACAGGCTATGCCAAGACCGATCGGAGATAGGGAGCAGCGGCAAGGTTCTTGCTTAGCTTGGCCGAAGCGGTCCGCGCGACGGTCGAGTGACTCGCCTCTCGCCGCGTTTGGGGCGAGCTAGAGCCAGCTGTCGCGGCGAACCGCCAGCCGGAAAGGAGGTACCTGGGCAATGCCCAAGAATGAGAAGCACGAGATGACCGTCCGCGAGGCGGGCAAGAAGGGCGGAGAAGCCGTCAAGGAGAAGTACGGCCCGGAGTTTTACTCGAAGATCGGCAAAAAAGGTGGGGAAGCCGTCGCGGGTGAGCGGGGTCGCGAGTTCTACGCCGAGATCGGAAAGAAGGGCGGCGAGACCGTCAAGCGCAAGCACGGACCGGAATTCTACTCCGAGATCGGCCGCCGCGGAGGCGAGGCGGTCAAGGAGAAGCACGGGCCCGAGTACTACTCCCGCATCGGGAAGAAGGGTGGTAAGACGAGCAGCAAGGCCAAGGAGCAGCACAGCTAGTCGTTGACCTTGGCTGTGATTCGATTATCCTGGTGGTCGGACGCCTGATCCAGGCGTCCGACCACTGCTTTTACGCGATTTTAGCCGGTCAGATCGTAGAGAAGTCTCTTGATTGCCCCTCCAGAAGGCTGGTAGCATAGCTCCACCACGCCGCGGCCGTCAGAGAGTCGCCGGTTCGTGCGGACGAGTTCCGAGGGCGACGGATGGGGGTAGTCATGAACGTACCACGCCACGGCTGGCGGTGGCTCCTCACCGCGTTCGTGATTATCGCCCAACTCCTCCCCGCGACGGCATCTCACGCGACCGCGCCAGCGGTTCCACGCAGCGACCGCGTTGGTATCGACTTCGTGAGCGCTGCGGGCAGTCCTCCGTTGATATCAGCCCAGCGGTACAGCGAGGCCGTGGACGCTGGCGCGGGCTGGGACCGCTGGGTGATCTATTGGAACAGCGTCGAGACGGCTCCGGGGCAGTTTAACTGGTCAGGGGTCGATCCCGTGATCACCGCCGACGTTGCGCAAGGGCTGAGCATCGATGCCGTTCTCCTCGGGACACCCAGCTTTTACGCGACGACCTCTACCGCGTCACTCGCTGGCCAGAGCGTCGAGGCGCCGTACGGTGGCATCCGCGCGCTTGCGTCCAGCGCGACCACCGTGCCCCAGGGGCTCTACCAGCCAACCTTCCAGGATGGAACCGATGATTGGCTGCCTGGCAAGCCGATCAATCCGCAGAATCACTGGGCCATGTTCGTCAATCAGGCCGTGTCTCGTTACCACAACCAGGTTCACGACTGGGAGATCTGGAACGAGCCGGATTTCACGCAGTTCTGGACTGGCTCGCTCAACGATTATGTGCGCCTGCTGAAGGTGGCATACCTCGCCGCGCACGCCGCCGATTACAGCGCCCGGATCATGGTTGGCGGAATGATGTACTGGCAGTGGACGAATGCCTATGGAGACCACGCCTGGCTCCGCCAGTTCGTCGCCGCGCTGGAAACGGATCCCAAGGCTCCCGCGAATGGCTACTACTTCGACGTGATTCCCTGGCACTGGTACAGCCGTTCCAGCGATGCCTACTGGCGTACTCTGTCGGCGGAGCGCATTCTCACGGATGCTGGCATCTCCGGGAAGGAGATGTGGATCAACGAGACGAATGCACCGGCGTGCAATGAGCCAGTCACGAATTACGTCAACTGCAACGACTATCCTGGGGGCACGAACCCGAACGGTAATTGGGCGCTTGGCTATGCTACGCTGACCGAGCAGGCGTCGTTCATCATTCAGGCTCTCGCGTATGGCTTCGCCGCCGGAGCAACGCGCGTCTTTCAGTTTCAGCTCCAGGACGATGGCAACGGGAGTGCGTTCGGGATGTTTCGCAACGACGGCACCGAGCGGCCGATCTACCTGGCTTACAGGCTGGCGGTGCAGCATATCGAAGGCTTCGCAACTGTTCGTCGCTACGCGGCGAACGGGGCCGAGTGGATTACCTTCGGCATTCCTGGGCCTAACCCTCACCGGACGACGGTGCTCTGGAACACGACCGGCGCTCCGGTCAACGCATCGGTGCCCGCGGCAGGCGCCGCGCCCTTGAGCGTTACTCTCACCCAGCAAGATGGCACCCAACAGGGCCTCGCCGCGTCGTCGGTGTACACCATTTCTCTCGCTCCCGCGACCGATAATCGGAACTTCGACTCTCCGTGGAATCCTAATGACTACATCATCGGCGGACCAACGGTCTTCCTGGTCGAGAATCTACCACCAGATACTACTGCTCCCACGTCGCGCGCGAGCGTTGCCCCTGGTGCGACAAGCCAGTCGAGCTTCCAGGTAACCTGGAGCGGTAGCGACCCGGGAGGTTGGGGAATCTACGGCTACACCGTTCAGTATCGTGACCTGACGACCGGTAGCTACTGGGCAAACTGGATTACGGACACGGCCAGCACGTCGGGAACCTTCGTCCCGACGCCGGGACACACCTATGCCTTCCGCAGCCTGGCACAGGACTGGGCCGGTAACCGTGAGGTGAAATGCGCGGGCGACTCGGATGTGACGGTCGGGGCTGCTGCAATGTCTACGAGCCCGAGTGGGGCGATTCAGGGGCAGTACCGGCTGTACTTCCCTCTGGTTGGCAACCAGAAGCCAGCGGGCTGCTGAGTCTGAGCGGCAGGGACCGAACCACCGCCTGGGCGTCCAGCGCGGGCTGCCGTCCGAAGGTCTCCGAAGCTCGGTTCGCGACGACAGGGCAGCGCATCCCAGCGCCGGGCGAAGCGTCGACGGTGGGTTGGAGCCGTCCTTCCGGGGCTTCGCCGCGCCGGAGATGAAGTCTCTTCGTGCAGGCTGGGATGGCCGCGATCACGAATGGGCGAATGATCCAACGGGGCTTCGTAGGGGCATCAAGGAAGCTCGCAGCGCCTGGATCGGCGGTGCCTCAACCGGGTGCCGAATCGCGGCTCTGATCGCACACCAGCGCAACCGCACCCAGCACGCCGACCGCGTCTCCAAGCACGGCTGGGACGATTGGCACCGCGCCCGGTGGCGACGGTGCGCTGTTGGCTCGAACCGCCTCGCGGAGCGGTGAGAAGAGGGCGTCGCCGGCTCGGCTCACGCCGCCGCCGACCACGACGACGTCGGGATCGAGCAGGTTGATCGCGTTGGCCAGGCCGATACCGAGCAGCCCGATTGCCCAGCGCAGCACGTCGCGCGCCATCTCGTCTCCCTGCTCGGCGCGACGAAACACGCTTTCCGCGGTGATGGCCGCGGGAGGAAGGCCTGCCCTCTCGGCGTAGGCACGTGCGATCGACGGTCCCGATGCAATTGCTTCGACACAGCCACGCTTGCCACACGGGCAGAGCGGACCGTCGGGGAGCACGATCGTGTGTCCGACCTCGCCGGACAACCCACGGCTGCCGCGGTAGAGCTTGCCATCGAGAATGACGCCCGCGCCGATGCCGGTACTCACCGTCACGTACAGTACGTTCCGATAGCCGCGTCCTGCTCCGAATCGGAACTCGCCAAGCGCCGCGGCGTTGGCGTCGTTGTCCATCGCGACCGGTCGTCGCCAGACCTCGGCCACGCGTTCGACCAGTGGAAAATCTTCCCACCCCGGCCCGTGATGGGACAGGAGGGTTCGCCGACAGGCGAGGTCGACGGGTCCGCCGAAGCTGATGCCCACGGCGACGGGCTCCGGCAGGCTGCGGGGAAAGGACTGTACCAGACGACGCATCGCGGAGATCGCCCCATCGGGACCGGCCGCCGCGTCGGTCGGGCAGCGCTCGATCGCGAGCAGCCGACCGTGTCCGTCGGCGATGCCCGCCGCGAGCTTCGTGCCGCCGAAGTCCAGACCCAGGTAGGTGGACACCGGATATCCTACTCGATTGCCCGCAGGAGATTAGCCATCTCGATGGCGGTCACCGCCGCGTCGTAGCCTTTGTTTCCGGCCTTGGTGCCCGCGCGTTCGATGGCCTGCTCGATCGTGTCAGTTGTGAGCACCCCGAAGACGACTGGAACCTCGGTCTGAAGCGCGACGGTGGCAATGCCCTTCGACGCCTCCGCCGCGACGTAATCGAAGTGTGGCGTCGCGCCGCGGATGACCGCGCCGAGGCAGAGCAGCGCGTCATAGCGCCCGGTCTTCGCCAGCTTCTTTGCCGCGACCGGAATCTCAAATGAGCCGGGTACCCACGCCACGTCGATATCCTCCTCCCGTACGCCGTGACGGATCAGTCCGTCCATGGCCCCGTCGAGCAGCTTCGACGTGATCAGGCCATTGAAGCGTGCCACGATGATTCCGAAGCGTAGACCCGCGCCAACGAGGTGGCCTTCAAGACGTCGTCCCATCAGATTCCTTTCCGTTGTAGCGTTCAGTGCAGGGAGCCGCAGGGGACGCAGACGAAGGCATGATACACGAGATTCTCACCCTCTGCTCGATCCCGGTGATGGCATCTCCAGGAGATGGCCCATCTTCGACTGCTTCGTTTCCAGGTACCGACGATTGTGCTCGTTCGGTTCGACGATCAGCGGAATCCGCTCCACCTCTTCGATTCCGTAGCCGTCGAGAGCGGCCACTTTCTGGAGATTGTTTGTCAGCAGACGCATGCGCCGCACGCCAAGGTCGACCAGGATCTGGGCTCCGATGCCGTAGTGCCGAAGGTCGGGCGGGAAGCCAAGGCGTTCGTTCGCTTCGACGGTGTCCAGCCCGTCGTCCTGAAGCTGGTACGCACGGAACTTGTTGTGTAAGCCGATCCCTCGGCCCTCGTGACCTCGCAGATAGACGATCACACCGCGTTGCTCGCGGGCGATGAGCTGCATGGCGCGGTCGAGCTGCTCGCCGCAGTCGCAGCGTTTCGATCCGAAGACGTCGCCCGTCAAACACTCGGAATGCATGCGCACCAGAACCGGCTCATCTCCGGTCGGATTGCCGACCGTGAGAGCAACGTGCTGATCGTGGCGGATGACGTCCTCGTAGATGGTCGCCAGGAAGTCGCCGTAGCGTGTCGGGAGCGTGACGCTGCTGAGGCGTCGAACGAGCTTCTCGCGCTGGCGGCGGTACTCGATCAGCTGTGCCACGCTGATGATCTTGATCCCGAAGCGCGCTGCCATCTCTTCGAGCTGTGGCAGCCGAGCCATCGTGCCATCGGGATTCATAATCTCACAGACTACACCCGCCGGGAACAGGCCGGCCAGCTTGGCGAGGTCGACCGCCGCCTCGGTCTGCCCCGCGCGGATCAGCACTCCACCTTCGCGCGCCCGCAACGGAAACGTGTGCCCCGGGCGGAGAAAATCATCCGGGCGCGCGTTCGGGTCGACCAGCTTCTGAATCGTCGCCGCGCGGTCAGCGGCCGAGATTCCGGTCGTAGTGACCCCGCGCGCTTCGACCGAGACGCAGAAAGCCGTCTGAAACTTCGCGGTGTTATCGGAGACCATCAGTGGTATCTGTAAAGCGTCTAATCGCTCGCCGGTCATCGGCACGCAGATCAGTCCGCGCGCGTGGGTCGCCATGAAGTTGATCGCGTCAGGCGTCGCAAACTGGGCTGCGATCACCAGGTCGCCCTCGTTTTCGCGATCCTCGTCATCGACGATAATCACGAAGCGCCCAGCACGGTAGTCCTCGATAGCCTCTTCGATAGTTGCGAATGGCATGGCTCCTTCCTCCGATCCGCGATCAGACGAAACCGGCGTCGCGCAGTTTGTCGAGTGTCAGACCGTCTGCCGCGCCTCGATCCAGCAACAGACGTTCGACGTACTTGGCGAAAACGTCGACCTCGAGATTCACCGAGGCGCCGACCCCGCCATCGAGCAGGGCCACGTGGTCGCGAGTGTAGCGAACCAGCGCGACGGTAAACCAATCGTCCGCCGCGTCGACAACGGTCAGGCTGATTCCGTTCACCGCGATAAAGCCCTTCTGAACGATGTAGCGCATCAGCGATCGGGGCACCTGGAATCGTACGATCAGTCCGTCGCCGTCGGGACGCAGCTCGATAATCCGGCCGGTGGCGTCGACGTGGCCTTGAACGACGTGGCCTCCGAGCCGACCTCCCACGGCAACCGCTCGCTCGAGATTCACGCGCCTTCCCGCGGTGAGCATCCCGAGCGTGGTACGACGCAGCGTTTCCGGCTGCATGGTCACTGTAAACGTTCGATCCGTCCGATCGACGACGGTAAGGCAGACGCCGTCGACGGCGATGCTGTCGCCACGCCTGAGGTCGGACATCACGGTCTCCGCGCGGATGACGAGCGTGCCAGGCCGTGCCTGGGCAACTTCTCCGATTTCTTCGACAATTCCGGTGAACATCGCCACCTCACTCCCGTTCTCGACGCTGGCTAGTCCATTCTGGCCATCCGGCTCACCGTCAGCCCACGCGGGCCCAGGGAAACAACGAAGGTCTGGCCATTCCCTCTCGTCTCCCTCGCGAAGAAACGAGTGATCCGTTCCTGGCTGCGCGCTCCAAGAATCTCGTCGGACATTCCCGCTGGTCACGCGGCTCTGCTGCACGAAAGATGTCACGGAGACCACGACGCTCGTCCTCGAACCGCGCGCTAATCATCCTTGGCCTCCGCGATCGCGTTCCACGCCGGGTATCCTTCGATCAAGATGTCTGAGCCGACCAGTCGCGTCTGCACGTCGCGCAGCGGGATCGCGTCGGCCATCATCGGGCTCCCATCGCCGCCGATCGGGCTCGGCGCGGATCGCCCGCCAACCAGCTTTGGAGCGACGAACGCAAGGACACGGTCGATGAGCTGCTGCTGCGCGAAGGCTGCGATGACCTCCCCTCCTCCTTCGAGGAGGATCCGGATGACGCCACGACGTCCGAGCTCGTCCAGGACGGCGCGCGGATTCACTCGCCCGGCGAGATCCGGCAGGACAACGACGTCCGCTCCCCGCGCGCGTAGATTCTCGATGCTCTCGGCCGGAGCACGCGCGGTGACTGCGATCAGGACCGGTGCCGCGGATTCGCCGTCCAGGAGCTTGCTCGTCGGTGGAGTGCGTGCCAGGCTGTCGAGAACGACACGCAACGGCGGCGTCGGTCGGGGGACTCGAACGTCGTCGCTCGGACCCAGTCGAACCGTCAGCGAAGGGTTATCGGCCAGAACGGTTTGGACGCCGACGACGATGGCGTCGCTCGCATCACGTTCGCGGTGGACCAGCCGTCGTGCCTCCTCACCGGTCACCCAGCGAGAATCGCCACTGCGCGCGGCGATCTTTCCGTCCAGCGTCATCGCCCATTTGGCCGTGACGTAGGGACGCCCAGTCCGGACGTAATGGAAGAACGCGACATTGATCTGCCGGGCCTCGTCGCCGTGCGTGCCGACCTCTACCTGGAGGCCAGCACGTCGAAGAATATCCACTCCTCGGCCATTCACGACTGGATAGGGATCGAGCGTTGCGACGTGGACGGATCGGATCCCGGCTCGCAGAATAGCGTCGGTACAGGGCGGGGTACGTCCGTGATGACAGCACGGTTCCAGCGTAACGTACAGATCCGCGCCATCCGCCCGCCGCCCTGCCGATTCGAGCGCGATCACCTCCGCGTGGGCGCCTCCTGGCGGCTGGGTCAGCCCTTCTCCGACGATCAGACCATCCTTGACGACAACCGCGCCGACCGCGGGATTCGGGCTCACGCGGCCAAGTGCGCGGTCGGCTAGCTCAAGCGCACGCGCGAGATAATCCACGGCCACGCACTCGCTCCAAACCACGTAGACCGCCTCCGAGACGTAGCCTGGCTTCCCGGTCCCGTGGAATGCTCCGCTCTCTACGTCTTCGCACGCTTCACTCCCCAAATAAAAAGACCCGAAGGCGAGTCTCGCACCTCGAGTCGATTCGACTGACTGTCGTAGACATCGGCCTTCTTCCATCCGGACTGTACCGTCGGCCCCGGAGACTCTCCGGATCTGCCGCAACGCGGCTCGCGGGCTCTACCGCCGATCGGGAATTGGCGCTCGCGCCTCACCCTGCCCTGAAGGTCTTTATGCACTTTTAGCCATAGTCTAGTCGGGGACGATCGACGGTGTCAAGGATTTCGCCACGCCTGAATCGAGCGAGAACGGCTGCTGGCCCCTGCTATGCTATAATGCCGGCCGGAGGCGTCGCCGTGATCGTGACCGTAACATTGAATCCAGCCGTCGACCGTGTCGTCGTGCTGGATGAGCTGCGCCTGGGCGACACGAATCGTGTCTACGACGGCGAGATCGATCCCGGCGGGAAAGGCGTCAATGTTTCCCGCGTACTTCGCGAGCTCGGTGGCGACAGCCTTGCCACCGGGCTGGTCGCCGGAAGCCTGGGGCGGTTCATCGAGGCATCGCTCGAAAAAGCAGGCATTGCGCACGCCTTCATTCACACCCCGGGACAGACGCGCCAGAATCTCGTGATCGTCGAGACGCGCTGCCAGCGGCACACGCTTCTCAACGAGGCTGGACCGGAGACGGATCCGCGCTACGTCCGTCGCGTGGTCCGGCAGCTATCACGTCGGATCAAGGCTGGTGACTGGGTCGTACTCGCGGGCAGCGTCCCTCCACGCATCGCGCCATCGGTGTACGCCGACCTGATCGATCTCATTCACGCTCAAGCCGCCCACGTCTGCCTCGATACGGACGGCGAGCCACTCGCCCAGGGCATTCGCGCCGGTCCGGAGCTGATCAAGCCGAACCGGGAGGAGCTCGAGCGCCTTGTCGGCAGGCCCCTGGCGTCGGAGGCGCAGATTGTCGATGCAGCCCTGGAGCTTCACCGGCGTGGCGTCGCGTACGTTGTCGTGTCGATGGGGCGTCACGGTACGGTTGCGATTGGGCCGGAAGGGACCTGGCGTGCCCGTCCGCCAGTGATCGAGACCGTCAGCGCGGTTGGCTCCGGCGACTCGCTCGTGGCAGGCCTCGTCCTCGCCCTCTCGCGTGGCGAGTCTCTCGTCGAGGGCCTGCGCCTCGGAACGGCGGCCGGCGCCGCAACTGCGATGAGGCCCGGAACCCGACTCGCACGGGCGGACGATATTGTCCGCTTGCTCCCGCGGGTCGTCGTCGAGCCGCTGTACCTGCGGAAGGCGGCCTGATCGATGACTGATCTGGTCACGCCACTCGTCTTCGTCGGAGCAAGTCGGGCGACGGCGATCGAGGCGATGCTCGCCGACGCCCAGGAAGCAATCGCCCGTGATCTTATCGATCGTCTGCTCGCGTGCTCGGCCTTCGACGCGCCCATCGTCGCCACCGCGTCGCTCACGTTTGCCGAATCCCTGCGGGGGCTGCCGGTGCGAATCGTTCCGGACGAGGGAGGCTTTCACTTTGGACGCTCTCTGGCTGACCTCATCCACCGGTTCGGCGTCGAGCGCGCTTTCTACGTCGGCGGCGGCGCCGCGCCGCTCTTGACGGTCGAAGAGCTGACGACAATTGCGATGATGCTCCGCTCGCACGACCATGCCCTCGTCGCCAATAACTTCTTCTCGTCGGATTTCCTGGGATTCGCGCCGGCCAGCGCGATCGATCGGATCTCGCTTCCTCCCATGGACAACGATCTGGCCTTTCGCCTTCAGCGTGAGGCCGGGCTACAAAACGTGCCGCTCGCGCGTACCCCCGGCACCCAGATGGACGTGGATACGCCGACCGACCTGCTGATCCTTTGCCTGCATCCCGGAACCGGTCCGTGGACACGACGATTTCTGAACGATCGCGACCTTGACACGCGGCGGCTCGAGCGGGTCAGCGAGCTCCTGACGGATCCGTCGGCCCAGGTCGTCATCGCCGGGCGAGTGGGGTCGCACGTCTGGAGCCACCTCGACAGCGATCTTGCCTGTCGGACCCGGGTCTTCTCCGAGGAGCGCGGGATGCGAGCGAGTGGCCGCGAGGCGCGTGGGGAGGTACGGTCGCTGCTCGGATACCACCTGGAAGCGGTGGGGCCGAAGCGATTTTTCGACGAGCTCGCGGAGCTGGGGGATGCCGCCTTCATCGACACCCGCGTCCTGTTCAACCACCTGCGGATCACACCGTCGGCGAGCGATCGGTTCTACTCGGACCTGCTTTGCCCGGACGAGATCGGAGATCCGACGGTTCGAGAATTTACGCGTGCTGCGGCCGCTGCGCGCATCCCAGTCGTGCTGGGTGGGCACTCGCTCGTCGCCGGTGGGCTGTGGGCTCTCATCGATGCCGCCTGGCTGAAACGCGACCAGCAGCTTGGACGCGTGACCGGCGCCTGAGTCACTCCTTCCAGACCGTGCGTACCTGGCGCCACGCCTGCCGATTCCGCGTGCTTTTGCTCGGCGCCAGGAAGTGTGCTAAGATGTGACAACGACTCGGACCCGACGTGCTGGTCCGTTGCCAGGCGAACTAACCAATGTCGAAGTACTACATTACAACGCCGATCTATTACGTCAACGACGTCCCCCACATCGGCCACGCCTACACGACGGTCGCGGCTGACGTACTGGCACGCCATTACCGTCGCCGCGGGTACGACGTTTTCTTCCTGACCGGTACTGACGAGCACGGCGCGAAGATTGCCGAGGCGGCGGCGAAGTCCGGCCAGACGCCGAAGGAGTACGTGGACAGGATCGTGGAGCGTTTCAAGGAAGCCTGGAAGCTGCTCCAGATCTCCAATGATTTCTTCATTCGAACCAGCGATCCGCACCACGAGGCCGGAGTTGCCGCGTTTCTGGAGCGCCTCTACACCTCGGGCGATATCTACAAGGGGGTCTACGAGGGGCTCTATTGCGTCGGCTGTGAGCAGTTCAAAACGGAAGAGGACCTGGTCAACGGGGTTTGCCCCTTCCACGGCATCGCTCCGACCTGGTACTCGGAGGAGAACTATTTCTTCCGACTTTCTCGCTACCAGGATGCACTGCTGAAGGCCCTGACGGAGCCGTCCGACCCGAACCATTACGTTGTCAACCCTCCCAGCCGATTGAACGAGGTTCTCGGGAAGGTCCGTCTCGGCTTAAGCGACCTCAGTATCTCGCGCGCAAGCCTTGCCTGGGGTGTCCCGCTGCCGTTCGATCCAAGCCAGGTCGCCTACGTCTGGATCGATGCTCTTCTCAATTACGTGACGGCGATCGGATATCCGGACGATCTCTCGATGTTTCATCGCTACTGGCCGGCCGATCTGCATCTGATGGCCAAGGATATCCTCTGGTTTCACGCGATTCTCTGGCCCGCCATGCTGATCGCAAACGGGCTGCGCCCGCCGCGGGAGGTTTACGCGCACGGCTTCTTCACCATCGGTGGCCAGCGCATGAGCAAGACCCTCGGCAACGTGATCGCGCCCGCGGACCTCGTCGCCAGATTCGGGGCGGACGCAGCGCGGTATCTGCTGTTGACGGACTTTCCCTTCGGGACTGATGGGGACTTCAACCTCGACAATCTGGTCGCGCGATACAACGCCGAGCTAGCAAACGACCTTGGTAATCTGGTCAATCGTACGATCAGCATGGTGAATCGCTACTGTGAGGGCCTCGTACCCGCGTCGGGTCCTGATCTCCCTCCGGACGCCGAGCTCAAGGCCATGGCAACGGCGATGTTCAGTCAGATCGATACCGCGCTGGCCAGCCTCGAGTTCGTGTCGGCGGCGGACGCTGTTCACGCGGTCGTGTCGCGAGCGAACCGGTACGTCGAGGAGATGGCGCCGTGGAAGCTTGCCAGGATCGATCGTGATCGGCTTGCCAGCGTCCTGTACAACCTCGTCGAGACTGAACGGCTGATCGCGGTCGCGATCTGGGCATTCATGCCAACCACGTCCGAGCGAATTCTGGATCAGCTCGGTGCTCCCGGTCAGACAGCCGCCTCGTGGGGCCAGATCGCACCGGGAACCCGTGTCTCGAGCCAACCAAAGCCACTCTTTCCGCGGATCGAGATCGGTGCCGACCGTACTCGCTGATACACACGCCCACCTTGCTGACCCAGCCCTGCTTCCCCAAGTCTCAGAGATCGTGGTGTCTGCCGAGAGCGAGGGGGTCGATCATATCCTGGCAGTCGCGGTCGATCTCGCGAGCAGCGCGGAGTCGGTTCGCCTCGCCGAGCGTTTTCCAACGGTGTGGGCAGCGGTGGGCGTCCATCCCCACGAGGCCACGTCGTTCAACGCCGAGGTGCTCGATCAGCTTCGCGAGCTGGCGAACCATCCGAAGGTCGTCGCGATCGGAGAGATCGGGCTGGATTACTACCGAAACCTTGCACCGGCCACGGTGCAGCAGGTCGTATTCGCCGATCAGCTTGCCCTCGCCGCGAGTCTCGGTATGCCGGTGGTCGTCCACAATCGCGAGGCGACCGCTGACGTCTTGCGATTCATCGGGCACGTCGATCGCCCGGCCGACCTCGTATCGCGGGCGGGCGTTCTGCACTGCTTTTCCGAGGGTTACGAGGTGGCACAGGAGGCAATCCGCCTCGGGTTCTATATCTCCTTCGCCGGAAATCTGACCTATCGGCGTGCGGATGCGCTGCGATCCGTCGCGGCAGCGCTGCCGATCGAACGGTTGCTGATCGAGACAGACAGTCCACACCTGGCGCCGATGCCTCGGCGTGGGCAGGTGAACTATCCGTCGAACGTGTACCTGGTCGCCCGGCAGCTCGCGGACGTTCGTGGCATCAGCTACGAGATGGCTGCCAACGAAACGTCCGCCAACGCCAGGCGACTGTTTCGCTGGACGTAACGGGAGCAGGGATACATTGAGTACGCACGGCATCGACTTCCCGTGAGCAGGGTGGCGAGCTTTGCTCGTCCATCCGGCCGGGATGAAGGGATCGGGCGTGATCGGTCCGATCATTTTGGTGCCAGCCAGGCAATCGCGTCCCCGACGTCATCCTTATCTTAACGCGCCGATTGCGCGTGGTCGGAGGGAGTTCCTTGGCCGCGTCAGCGATCTTCGATCCAGTCCAACGGGATCTCGAGCTCGTCGACGAAGCAATCCGACAGGTCAGTCGGGTTGACTATCCCCTTCTCGAGTCGTTTCTTACCCATATCCTCAGTACGCGCGGTAAGAGGGTGCGACCAGCCCTCGTGCTCCTCTCGGCGAGTTTTCACAACTACTGTCTTCAGTTCCTCGTTCCGCTCGCGGCAGCGATCGAGCTTCTGCACACCGCGACACTGGTCCACGATGACCTGATCGACAACTCCTCCGTTCGCCGCGGGACGCCAACGCTGAACGCGCTGACTAGCCACTCCGCGACCGTACTGGTGGGCGACTATCTCTTCGCCACTGCCGCGGCGCTCTGTACAGAAACCCAGAACGTCCGGGTCATGAAGGTCTTTGGGCAGACGCTCATGACGATCTGCGACGGGGAGCTCCGGCAGATTTTCAGTGCCGGCCAGTGGCGCCAGAGCCGCGACGAGTACTATCAGAAGATCGAACGGAAGACCGCATCGCTGCTGCGTACGGCGGCAGAGACCGGCGCGATTCTCAGCGGTGCACCGGAAGAGCACATTCAGGCTCTGCGTCAGTATGGCTACTATCTGGGAATGGCGTTTCAGGTGGTCGACGACGTTCTCGACTTTATCGGGGACGAATCGACGATGGGCAAACCGGTCGGCAGCGATCTGCGCCAAGGCATGATCACGTTACCAACGATTCGCCTGCTCGAGCAAGACCCGGATCACCCCGCGATTCGCCGAATTTTCGACGATGGAGACTCATCCGATCGGGCCGTGCACGAGGCGGTCGACGTCGTCGTACGGTCCTCGGGGATCGCGTTCGCGCTCGACGAAGCACGTCGATTCGCGCGGATCGCGGTTGATCATCTCGCCACCCTCCCCGCGTGCCAGAGTCGCGTCGCACTCGAGTCCCTCGCCGAGTACGTGGTCAGCCGCGCGTCGTAACGCACCTTGACCTTGACGATGAACACGGCAGCGTAGTACATCTATGACGGCTGGATGCGCGAGCGGGTGCTGCCGATGAGCGCCCCTCGGGTCGAGGGTTTGCTTCGCCGGATCAGAGATTCCAGCGAACCCCGCCACCTGCTGACGAGGGTTGGGGGCTCTCGGGGCGATTTTCAGAGCCCGGTGGCGTAGTCGTCAAAGAACGGGGAGATGGATGAGGCTTAGCGACGCCGCCCGTGTCGTACCGGGGGCGTGTCTGATCGGCGACGGTCATGTGCGCGTTTCGCGCATCGTGTTCGACCATCGGCAGGTGAATCCCGGCGACCTGTTCGTCGCTCTCCGCGGAACGCGCCTGGATGGTGCACAGTTCATTCCGGCCGCGTTCGATCGAGGCGCGGTCGCGGCTGTCGTTGAGCAGCGCGAGAGCCTTCCGGCCGGTCGGCCTGGCCTCGTCGTCACGTCAACCCGTCTGGCCCTTGGCTTGCTCGCCGCTGAGCTGGAAGGCTGGCCCTCTCGCCGGCTGCGCGTCGCGGGCGTGACCGGTACCGATGGAAAGACAACGACGTCGAGCCTTCTCGCGGCGGTGCTTCGGGCATCGGGGCGACGAGTAGGCTCGATCACCACGGTCAGTGCCCAGATCGGGGACACATCGCTCGACACCGGTTTCCACACGTCGACCCCGGATGCTCCCGATCTTCAGCATTACCTGCGCCTGATGGTCGAGGCCGGCATGGAAGACGCTGTGCTCGAGGTCACATCGCACGGGCTGGACCAGGACCGTGTCGCCGGATGCGATTTCGATCTCGCAGTCGTGACCAACGTGACAAGCGATCACCTCGACTACCACCGTACCTACGACGCCTACCTCGCCGCGAAGCTGAAGCTGTTTCAGAGTCTTGAGCGCTCGGCGCGGAAGCCGGGCGTGCCCAAGGGCATCGTCTACAATCTGGACGATCGATCGGCTGAGCCCATCTCGCACCTGTGGTGCGAGCGCCGCCTCAGCTATGCTCTCGAACGTCGGGCCGATGTTCGTGCGCGCGGAGTCCGTCTGTACGCCGATGCCACTGCCTTTGACGTCGAGTCCCCCGTGTCCTCCTTCCCGGTCGAGCTTCCGCTCCCTGGATGGTACAACGTTGCCAATGCACTCGCGGCGGCCGCGGCCGCGCTGATCTGGGACGTTCCGATCCCGGCGATCCAGGAAGGACTGGCCACGTTCGGCGGCGTGCCAGGGCGACTGGAACGAATTGATCGCGGGCAGGATTTCGAGGTGTTCGTCGACTTTGCTCACACGGCGAACAGTCTCGAGATGGTGCTGCGCCTGAAGCGAGAGCAATGCCGCCGTCGACTCCTCATCGTGTTCGGCTGTGCCGGACTGCGTGACCGAGGAAAGCGGCCGGTCATGGGTGAGATTGCCGGGCGCTTCGCTGACCGGATTTACCTGACCGCCGAGGATCCACGAACCGAAAGCCTCGAGGCGATCCTGGAGGAGATCGCGGAGGGCTGTCGCAAGGCGGGACGGCGCGAGGGCGTCGATTACTGGAAGATTCCCGATCGAGCCACCGCGATCGAGCGGGCGATTTTCGACGCCAAGCCAGGGGACGTTGTTCTTGTTACCGGCAAGGGGCACGAACGCTCGATGTGCTTCGGAACGGTCGAGCAACCGTGGAGCGATCAGGATGCCGTCCGGCAAGCCATCGATCGGCGGCTCTCGACTACCTCTCGGTAGCTTCGAGACCGTGCCGGTGGACGTGAGCAACCCCGTCGCGGCTGACGCCCTCTTCGTGTCGCCCCATCTCGACGACGTGGCCCTGTCGTGCGGGGGAACTGTCGCCCTGGAGGCCCGACGCGGTGGTGCGCTTGTCGTCACGGTATTCGCCGGCCGGCCCGGTGAGGCGCTCAACGCCTTCGCCCGGTTCCAGCACGAGCGCTGGGGTCACCTCGACGATGCGGTCGGAGAGCGTCGCCGGGAGGATGCGGCCGCGATGGCGGTGCTCGGTGCCAGGTTCACCTGGCTAGAATTTCCAGACGCGATCTACCGCGGCAATCTCTACCTCTCCGACGACGAGCTCTTCGGACCCGTCAAATCCGAGGACGCGCCGATCGCCGATGGAATTATCGAGACGCTCGGCGGCCTCATCCGGAGCGTTCGACCGTCGCGAATCTATCTACCACTTGGAGCCGGAGAGCACGTGGACCATCAGATCTGCAGTGCGCTCGAGGCACGGCTGCGGACCCTCGGGCTGGACGTCCTTTTTTACGAGGATTTTCCCTATGCCGCGACACCTGACGCGGTCGAGAAGCGTGTCGCTCGATGGATGGATCGGTTGAGACCATTGGTCGTGTCGATCGGTGAGACGATCGAGACGCGATTGGCGGCGATCCGGTGCTATCGAAGCCAGCTGTCGACGATCTTTCGCCACTACGGCCAGCCCGACGACGTCGTGCGGGAATTCGCGCGATCAGTCGGGGCGGGCGATTACGCCGAGCGCTTCTGGCAGATCGCTCAGGAAGAGCCTTGACGCGCCTTCTGTTGAAGCTCGAAGAGCTTCTGGATGGCTTCGAGTGGCGTCAGCGACAGGACATCGAGCGTCTTCAGCTCTTCGAGCGCCGGGTTCGGCTCGCCGAGCAGCGAGAGCTGCACGACCTCGATCTCGCGCTCGCGGCGTCGGCCCTGACGGCGACCCTGGCGCTCCAGGTCGCGTAAGATCTCCTCGGCTCGTCTCGTGACCGCTCTCGGCAGGCCTGCGAGCCTGGCGACGTGAATACCGTAGCTTCGATCGGCGCCGCCCGGGACGACGCGGTGGAGGAAATGCACCTCGCCGCTCTCCTCGGCAACGTCCATGCGGAAATTTCGGACGCGGGGCAGCACGCTCGCGAGCTCGGTGAGCTCGTGGTAGTGGGTTGCGAAGAGAGTACGCGCGCCGAGACGGGGGTGGTTGTGGATATACTCGACGATGGCGCGCGCGATGGCCAGGCCGTCGTACGTACTGGTACCACGGCCGACCTCGTCCAGGATCAAGAGGCTGCGTCGTGTACTCTGCGTCAAGAGGCGAGCCGTTTCGAGCATCTCGACCAGAAATGTGCTTTGTCCCGCGCTCAGATCATCCTGGGCGCCCACGCGGGTGAAAATGCGGTCGACGAGACCGATTCGGGCGGCGTCGGCCGGCACGTAGCTACCGATCTGGGCAAGAAGCACGATAAGGGCGGCCTGGCGGAGGAATGTCGACTTACCGGCCATGTTCGGACCGGTGAGAAGGATAATCTGCGCGTCGTCGGTAGAGAGGTAGAGATCGTTCGGGGTGAATGGCTCGTCCGGGCGCGCCTGCTCGACGACCGCGTGCCTGCCGCCGGTGATCTGAATGACTGTCCCATCATCCAGCACCGGTCGAACGTATCGGTTCTGAACCGCCACCTCCGCGAGCGAGGCGATGACGTCGATCCGCGCGATCGCTCGAGCGGTGCGAAGCACGCGGTCTCGATCGGCACTGATCTGCGCACAGATCTGACGGAATAGTGCCTGCTCCAGCTCGACGATCCTCTCCTTCGCGTTCAGAACGATCGACTCGTACTCTTTGAGCTGTGGTGTCACGTAACGCTCGGCGCCGACGAGCGTCTGCTTGCGGATATATGACTCCGGAACCGCGTCGCGATTCGCGTTGCTCACCTCGATGTAGTAGCCAAACACGCGGTTGTATCCAACCTTCAGACCCCGAATCCCGGTCCGTTCGCGCTCGGTCGCCTCCAGATTCTCGATCCACCGCCGAGCGTACTCGGTCGAGTCGCGGAGGTCATCGAGCTCGGTCGAAAACCCCCGGGCGATCACTCCGCCATCTGCAAGGGACGCGGGAGGCTCTGGGACAATTGCCTGATCGATCAGCTCGACGATTGCTGGGCAATCGTCAAGCTCGGCGGCAGCGGCGCAGCGGTGTGGGGTAGACTCGACGCGATGCTCCGGAGAGCAAAGAATCGTGCGCAGGGTCGGGATGGCCGCGAGGCTAGCCCGGAGGGACAGCAGATCCCGCGGGGCTGCGAGACCCTGTCCGATGCGATTGATCAGCCGCTCTAGATCGCGGACGTCGGCCAGACGTTCGCGGAGGCGGGCGCGGGCAGAAGCATCCTCGACCAGCTCGCTGACAAACTCCTGGCGCTCGCGGAGCTTTGGCAGGTCGACCAGCGGCTGGTTCAGCCAGGCGCGGAGCAGTCGTGCACCGCCCGGCGTCCGGGTGCGATCCAGAACCCAGATCAGCGAGCCGCGATAGGCTCCGCTGCGCGTTGTCTCGACGAGCTCGAGATTGCGACGCGTAGACTCATCGAGGAGCATGAAGTCGCCGGTCTGGTAGAGGCGGAGCTCGCCGAGCTGGGTGAGAGCCGATCTCCGTGTCTCGGCGAGATACTGGACGAGCACGCCCGCCGCGCGGACGGCAAGCGGCAGGGCCGAGGCGCCGAGAGCGTCCAGCGAAGCGATCTCCAGGTGCCGACAGAGGGCATCCTGCGCGGTCGACTGCTCGGCCTTCCACGCGTCGACGCGCGTGATCCTGCCAGCAGAGCCAGGAGCCGGTGGCGCTAAAGACCCATCGAGGGAATCGTCGGCGGGAACCAGCAGCTCCGCGGGATCCAGTCGCTCCAGCTCTCGGCGCAGGATCTGCGACTCGTCCAGAGCTAGCTGCGTCGCGGCGAACTCGCCGGTGCTCACGTCCGCGTAGCTGAGGCCAGCCGACCGGCCGTCGGAGACGACCGCGGCAAGGTAATTATTGCGCTTTTCGTCCAGCAGCGCGGGCTCGACGACGGTGCCTGGCGTCACCACGCGGGTGACGTCACGCTCTACCAGTCCCTTGCTCGTGCGCGGGTCGCTGAGCTGCTCGCAGACAGCAACTCGGTACCCTTTCTTGATGAGGCGCGACAGATGAGTATCAAGCGAGTGATGGGGAATACCGGCCATCGGGATTCGCTGACCTCGCGCGACGTCGCGGCCCGTGAGCACGATGCCGAGCTCCGACGAGACAACGCGGGCATCGTTGTCGAAGGCTTCGTAGAAGTCGCCGAGGCGGAAGAGCAGAATGACATCCCGGTAGCGACGCTTGAGCTGCAGATACTGGCGGCGCAGCGGCGTCAGGCTCGCGTGCGGCGGCGGGTCGGTGTGTGGTCCGTCGGCAGATAGAGAACTCACTGCGCGGGAAGGCTCCATCGGTACAGTGGATTATGTTGACGTCCCGGGGCTGCGGACCGCCCCGAACGCCTCTCCTCTCGGATGATACCATCGCCAGGCAAGCACCGGGGAGGCCAGGATCGACGACGGACAGGCCGAGCGCCTGGACGGCGGAACCAGATGAGTGCGAGGTTGCTTCGTCGATCATGAGGGGCTAGAATCTGGCCGAGACCACCGAGGAGGTAAGAATCGTTGTCAAACCCAATTCTCGTGGTCGACGACGATCCCGACTTCGTCGAGTTGGTGCAGGCACTCCTCCGCAATGTCTTCGACGTCGAGGGATGCACTGATTCGAAAGTGGCGTTGGAGCGCATTCGCCAGATCAACCCGACCTTGGTATTCCTCGACCTCTATATGCCACGGCCAACCGGTTGGGATTTATTGCGAGCGCTGCGGGAGGACCCGAACTTCGCCGACCTTCCTGTGCTCGTCCTATCCGCGGCAGGATCCGACGTCGGGGAGATCGACACTCACCTGAAGAATCAGACGGGCGGGCCAGTGGAGATTCTGTCCAAGCCTTTTGAGATCGAAGATCTGCTTGCAAAGATCAGCGCGCTGGTTCGCCATCGCGTGCCCGCCGAGGTCGCGGAGCGGCTTATCGTAGGGGCAAACAGCCGTGTCGGGTCAGCCAGCTGACCGTTTCCTGGTAGATCGCCTGCACACGCGCGCGCGTTAGACGGCGCACCTCGCGATCGACGGCTGTTGTTCGCTGGTCGACGAGCATCTTCCGCTGGCGCTTGAGTATCTTCTTCTCGTGCTGCGCGCGTTCACGCGTGGCAGGGTCGTGAGCTGTCTCGACCTGGCGATGAATCGTGTCGAGCTTCTGGTCGAGATCGCGAAGAACGTCGTCAAGCTCGCGCGCCACGGTCCGCCGCGCGTCACGTCGCATCGATACCAGCTCGGAGGGGTGCAAGACAATCGCTAGCGTGATCCGGGCTGGCTTCAGACCCTCGGTGTCGTCGGGCCGCGGATCCAGTGGCGTCATCAGCACGTCCCAGACGCGGCTGCGTGGCAGCTCGTCGTCCCGCGGCACCGTCTTCAGGAGACGTAGAAGAATCTCACGATCGAACCACTCCGGAACGCGCAGATCACAGGTCCGACGCACGACCAGCTCGCCCTGTTCCAGCAGCCAGTCGAAAAGCTCAGCATCGTTGAGCACGCGGGCGCGCGCCAGCGGAATCATCTGGTCGTGTCCGGGATCCTCGTCGCTCCCTTCACCACCTTGCACGCTCCCAAGGAGCAGGTTTATCGGGCGCAGCCGGATGCGCGACGCGACGTCCTGCTTGCCTGGGTCCAGGAGGTCGAGGTCGACCAGGCCAATGGCGATGCGCGGAGGCTGTCCAACACGGCGCTCCTCGATGGCGCGAACCTGGCCCGCGGACGCCACGATCTCCTGTCGGAGCTGATTCAGGCCATCGACGAGTCGGGCACCCATCTCGAGAAAATGCTCGCGTCGCTGTCGCTCACGTCGGTC
Organism: Chloroflexota bacterium; assembly: GCA_902810745.1. Lineage (GTDB taxonomy): Bacteria > Chloroflexota > UBA6077 > FW602-bin22 > CADDYW01 > CADDYW01. Next base: position 39,725 of record CADDYW010000033.1, read on the forward strand.
CAGGCGATCCGGCGACCAGGGCGAGCCGAAACGATCGAAGAGCGTCGCAAGAGGATCAGGCGCAGCCCCCGCAAGGCGTGCGTTGGTCGACCCCGATTGCGCCAGCTCGATGGCGGAGAGGAGCTGTCTCGCCGTATCAAGGAACACGGCGCGGACGTCGGGCCTGGCCGTCTGAGTCTGGATGGCTCGATAGGTATCGGGGCTACTGCGCGCCAGGTAAGCCACGCGAGCGGCCAGGTAGAGGAGTGGCTCGAAGACCGGCGTGCGAAATGGAAGCAGGTCCGCCGGATCCTGGTCGAGGCGCACAAACGTGTAGGCGAATGATAAAAGCGTGAAATGGGTCAGAGCCTGGACGTAGGACATCGCCTCGTCGTGCTGCCGGGCGCTCGCGGGCGTGACGATCAGACGGAAGTGCGCAAGACGGTCGAGGAACCACTGGCGCCACGCCGAGTCTTGCCGACCGTCAGGGGCATCGACCACGGCGACGATCAGCCCGGTGAGATCGGACACCGTCGGCCCAAAAAGCGGGTGCGCACCGAGAATCCCGACCTGCCGGTCGAGGACCTCGCAGAGGGTCTCGAGGGGCTTTGTCTGGGTCGAACCCAGGTCCACGACGAGGCTCCCAGGACGAATCCAGGGTGAGTAGAAGTGAATGGCCTGATCATACAGCGATTTGCCCTCGGTACCGATCGCCAGCAATGTGATATCCGCGCGAGGTAAGAGGGCGTCGGCGTCAGACGGAAGCACCGCGAAGACCGTGCAGCCGTCCGGATTCTTCGTCGCGAACGTTTCCGCCAGACGGGTCAGGCTGTCGTCGGATCGCGCTGACCGATTCTCAGCCTGGTCCATCGGGCTGGGCGTTTCCGGGGCAAGGCAGAGAATCGCACGCCCGGGTCGCGGGGAGTCCTGGGCGGGCGTGGCCAGCCAGCCCTGGCTCTCCGTGGCGTGCGACAGGCCGTACGCGACGCCGTGGAGATTGCTCGCAGCCCCAGCCGTGCGCAGATCGTCAAGCACCTTCGACAGGATGAACGGGGGCGACGCCGTGTCGAAGAAATCGAACAGATATAGCTCTTGCACCGAGCCGCACAGCAGCCGGGCGAAAAATCTCCCCATCGCGCCGCCACCCCCGATGATCGC
>CADDYW010000034.1 GCA_902810745.1 Chloroflexota bacterium
CATCGACGTTCTGCCCGGCCAGACGGCGACGGAGACTTTCACCTTCGTCAACGTGGGGCGGTTCGAGATCGTCAGTAACGAGGACGAAGACCAGAAGCACGGACTCCGTGGCGAGCTCGTCGTCGAGGCACTGTTCTAACCACGCCATCACCTGTGGTACAATACCGCAGCCACGTGCCAGTGGTCCCTTCTCGTCGATGACGGGCAAGCTGTGCCTGTCCCCGAAGCTTCGTCATCTGGGCTGGGCGGTTTCAAGGGGTTCGATCTGCTTTCCTCGGGGTTGATCTGTGCGGAAGATGGTTTTCCTCGGCCTGACCTCGCTCACTGCCGGGATGGTGTTTGCTCTCGTTACGCTGTTCGGGTCGCATCCCGCGCGCTCTACATCCCTGGGTGCGGTAGCCCCAAGACCGGCGCCATCCGAGCTAGCGCTTGCCTCGGTTCTACTCGCGCCCTCGCCAACGCCGAGCCCGTCGGTCACCGCCACGGCGACGCTACCTCCGGCGACCCCGACACCTGAGCCGCCAACACCAACGCCAACTCCGGCGGGGCCGATCAAGACGGGTGCTGCGCCGCCTCCCCAGGTGCAAGCACTGTCGATTGCGGTCGTCGACGAGGCATCGGGTCAGCTCCTGTATGGCCGCGATCCGCACCGGCGACTAGCCCCGGCGAGTGTGACCAAGATCTTCACTGCGCTCGTTGCCTTGCGCTATGGCACCCTGAATCAGCGGATTCACGTCACCTTCGATCAGAGCCAGCTATACGACAGTACGCTCATGGGCCTGCGCGAGGGCGATACGTTTACCCTCGAAGATCTTCTCTACGGTCTGATGCTCCCGTCTGGCAACGACGCCGCGCTTGCCATCGCCAATGCGATTGGCGGTAACGAGACCCACTTCGTCGAAATGATGAATGAGGAGGCGGCGCGACTCGGGCTGCACGATTCGCACTTCGTGAACCCGCATGGCCTCGACGCGCCCGGTCACTACACGAGTGCCTACGATCTGGCCATGGCAGCGCGCTATGGCATGACCCACTACGAGGAGTTTCGCAAGCTCGCCGCGGCTCGGGTCTGGCAGGTGCACGGATCGCGGACTTATTCGATCTACAACCTGAATCGTTTCCTGCTGGATTACCCGGGCGCCGATGGTGTGAAGATTGGGTACACCGACAACGCGGGGAAGACGATTGTTGCCTCCGCGACGCGTAACGGTCATCGAGTGTACGTGGTCCTGATGCACTGCGGAGACATCGTCGCGGACTCGGTTCCACTGTTCAACTGGGTCTTCAGCAACTTTACGTGGCCCGCGAGCACGCCGACGGCAACACCATCCACGGCCGCTCAAGCCTGAAGGCGAGCGCGCGTGGATCAGGCCCGCGTGGCGAGGGTGTGCTCGCGTCCTTACTCTGATATCTTTCCGTATCGCAGTCAGGCCAGGACGGGGCTTGGCGCCAGTGGTCAGGCGGGAGGCCGTTGGGCTGTCTTGAGCCGGGCGCTGGAGCGGGGTATACTTAGACGAGGACCGCTCGGGGAATGGTTCAGCGGGGCAGGGCAAGTACCGTCGACGGGCTCCGCGACGGGGCGACCTCGATCATGCAGACATACTCGCGCCGAAGGTCGCCGAGCCTGATCTGCTCCCACCGTGGCGGTGGCCCTCCGTGACCGCCCGAACGCGGTTCGCTCCCTGGCTCGGAGGGGTGCAAGAGTGGTTGATTTGGCACGCCTGGAGAGCGTGTAGGTCGCAAGGCCTCGTGGGTTCGAATCCCACCCCCTCCGCCACGCCGATTCGGGAGGCGCGTCCCCGTCCGTGACCGGGCATCTCCCTCCCGACGTGGTCTCCCCAGCCGCATCGTCGTAGGATCGACGGGCTCGAGCAAGTCAACGCTGGCGTGCCGGCTCTCGCAGAGGCTTGGCCGGTGCCACGTTGAGCTGGGTGCCCGCTGAGATGCCGGGTGGAGACTGGCCAGTGCCGGGGTCTTTCGCCAACGAACGGCCGGAGCGCTCAGTGCAGACAAGTGGGTCGTCGACGGGGATGACCGGGCGGCGCGCGACGTCGTCTGGAGAACGGCTGAGCTGCTGGGCTGGCTCGACTGCTCGCTGCCGATCATCTTCTGGCGGCTCCTGCATCGCACCCTCGTACGCACGGTCTCGCGGCACGAGCGGTGGAATGGGAATCGCGAGGGGTTTCGCACCAGTCCTTCAGCCGCGGCTCGCTCTTTCTCTGGGCACCTCAGGCTCATAGGCGACGGTCAAAGCAATTCTCTGCCCTCTTCGCAAGCTCAGGCTATTCCGGTCTCGCGGTTGTCCGCCTGCGTTCGCCGGGCGAGATGCGCCGTTGGCTCGCGGGTTGCCCGGGCGATACCACGGGATCCAGTCGATCGCGATCTGGCGACGCCGGGCGCTGATTGCCTACGCCGCCGGCTGTGCTCGGCCGGTAACGGCTCCGTATTTCTGACGCAGTCGCGGCAGGACCTGCTGACCGTAGAACTGGATGAATTCGCCCTGGCGAGGACCCGGAGCGTGGAAGTAGAGGTCGGTGAAGCCGAGCTGAATGAACTTCTCGGCGAGGGCGACGTGCTCGTCCGGGTCGCCGGAGATGAACCAGTGTCGTTCCACGGTCGTATCGTCGAGCAGGGCGCCGTAGCGCTGCAGGTCGCGGGGGTCGTGAATACCGTACTTCTCGCGATTCGGAGTCATGCTGGGAGCCCAGAGGCGGGCCTGTTCGAGGCCTTCCTGCCGAGAGTCGGCGTAGACCACCGCGAGCTCGATCACCCGTCGGACTGACGCCGGATCACGCCCGGCTTCACGTCTGCCCCTCTCGACCGCGGGTATCAGTCGTTCCCGATAGTCATCGACTGGTCCGGCACCACCGGTCGTCATCCAGCCATCGCCGTAGCGGCCAGCTACGTACGCCGCGTGGGTGCCAGACGCGCCGACGTAGAGCGGTACTGGCCTGGTTGGACGCAGATAGAGGTGGGCGTCGGCGGTCTCGAAGTATCGTCCTCGGAAGGTTAGACGCTCGCCCGCCCAGAGACGACGGATGATCTGGATGGCCTCGACCAGCCGTCCGCAGCGTTCAGAGAAACCGGGCCAGGAGCCCGTGCAAGACTTTTCGTTCAGCGCCTCGCCGGTTCCCACCCCGAGCCAGAAACGCCCGGGATACATCGCCCCGAGTGTCGCAGCGGCCTGAGCGATGACCGCCGGATCGTAGCGAAAGGTAGGGCAGGTCACTCCCGTTCCAAAACTGACCTTCTTCGTCCGCTCGCCCAGTGCTCCGAGCCAGCTCCAGACGAAGAAGCAGCGGACGTCGCTGTCGCGCCAGGGATGGAAATGATCGCTCGCGGTGATGGAATCAAAGCCGCAGCGCTCCGCCTCGACGCACCAATCCAGTAGCTCTCCTGGTGCGAACTGCTCCGTCGACGCTTTGTAGCCGAGCACCAGCACGTCCATTCCTCCTCGGTCGTCCGCCGAGGTGACTTCGGGCAGCATAGACGCGACTCGAGGTCACCGCGGATACACCGGGCTGATCCCGACGCGATCTACTCGTCACCGGCGAACGGGATGAACAGGCAAGATCGAGGCCGGTACAGGCTGAGGCTGAGAAGATTGAGGCGCTTTGTCCTTGCCCGCCGTGTGGAGAGAGCACGGGGATGGCAATCGATAGCGGTGGACGACGCGGCGGTGCCTGCGAGCGTCGCCGTCCTGGCGACCCCGGACGGAACGCCGTGGTGCTTCCTGATGCGGTCGCGTCGGTCACGATCGAAGACCGGCCCGCGATCGCCCTGCCGGGCAGGGACCAGGTTTCGCGGGAGCTCCCGGTGCGCGTGCACGTCCACCTGATTCGCGAATTTGCTGAGTCCTCGTTCGGGGTGAGGACGGGCCGACGACGGAGTGTACATATTGACCGCACTCGGTTCAATACGCATCGATCGGCGATGGCAGACCAGAGCGGGCACTGATCCGCGGCGATCCGCGTGTCCGTTTCTCGCTCGAGTTTGGGCGTCCCGGCACGCCGGTACGTCGCCGGGGCGTGGAACGTGATACACTGGCCGCGCGAAAGATCTCAATACCAAGTGAGGTGACAGATGCCACGGGTCAACCGCGCGATCGAGCTACTGGAGCAAGGGCAGCCGATCTACTATACCGGCGCCGAGGATCGCGGTTTCGAGGGCGGCGTGAAGGCGGCGAAAACCTGGGCCGATTACATCACCTACGAGATGGAGCACGCGCCGTTTGACGTCAGTAAGCTTGCCGATTTCATGCGAGGCCTCGTCGCCGGTGGGCCGACGCCGTCTGGTCACCGAACGCCCGCGGTCATCGTGACTCTTCCGATGAACGGAACGGACGCGCAGACCGTCAACGCGAACGCCTGGATGATCAAGCAGGTTCTCGCGACCGGGGTGCACGGAATCCTGCTCTGCCACGCCGAGACTCCCGAGGCCGTGCGCGCTTTTGTGCAGCACTGCCGATATCCCTTCAATCGAATTGGCGTCGGCGAGGGTCTTGACGAGGGACGGCGCGGCGGAGGCGGACAGGCGTCGGCCGCGGCCATCTGGGGAGTTTCGCCACGCGAGTACCTGGACCTTGCCGATCCGTGGCCCTTGAACCCGAAGGGCGAGCTGCTGCTTGGCCTGAAGATCGAGAACAAGCGGGCGCTGGCCAACGCGGAAGAGAGCACGAAGGTTCCTGGCATCGCCTTCGCCGAGTGGGGGCCCGGGGACATGGGGATGTCACTCGGTTTTCCTGACAACCACGACGAGCCCTACCCGCCCGAGATGGTTGCCGCTCGCGCGCGCGTCCTGGCGGCCTGCAAGGCGGCGAAGATTGCCTTCCTGAACACGGTGCGGCCGGACGACGTGATCGAGCGGATCAAAGAGGGAGTTATGATTGGTGCGAGCGGGCGCGCTGGTCGGGAGGCCGCCGAGATCGGACGGCGCTACACCGGGCGGACGATGCCCTGGTGATGCGATCATCGGCGGTAGTTCAGCTGGTTGAGCTCGCGCTCGAGCTCGTCAAGGCGGCGTTGGAGCGAGCGGACCTGCTCGCCGACAGGTGTCGGCTGGCCGGGCTTTCCGGGCGCGGCCTGATCACAGATCGTACACGCGGGGGCGGGAGCCTGGTGCTGAATTGCATCTTGCAGGTGGCCCTGTTGCAACGCCAGGATGTCACGTTCCAGCGCGTAGATCTGTCGCACGAGGCGCTGCCGCCGCTTACGTCGGGCGCCCGCGAGCGGTGATTCCTGACAGGTGGGGCAGATCGTCTGCGTCATCGTCATCTCCCCTGATGGAAGCCGACCCACGGTCTGGGGGCGCGGCAAGGCGCGGGCCACGGATCCGCGTGTCATTTGACGTCGACTAGCACGCATGCTAGGATGGAAGTGTTACCGGAGGCGGTCACGCCGCGAGTACGTTTCTGCCATCGCCGACAAATGGTTCGAGTTTGAGTTCAGAGTTGTAAGGAGCGCCTCGATGATTTCTGTCACCACGTCTGCAAGCGAGCAACTGAAGCAGTTAATCGAGAAGCAGGGAGATCCGAACACCGCCCTTCGCGTGTTCGTATCCCCGGGTGGCTGCTCTGGCTTCCAGTACGGAATGGCGCTCGATAATACCCTGCAGGAAGGGGATCAGGTCTTCGAGCAGGATGGAATCAAGCTCGTCGTCGACGAGTACAGTATCGAATATCTCGACGGCGCCGAGATCGACTACGTGGACGGGCTCATGGGCGCAGGATTCACCGTCTACAACCCGAACGCCATCTCGACCTGCGGATGCGGGCACTCCTTCCAGACTGCCGATCACGCTGGGCAAGCGCAGAAGTGCCACTGATCGCGTAGCCAGGGGCAGAACCCGAACCTCACAACCGAGGATGTCGACAGGCCTTCGACCGGCGAGTCGGAGGCTTTTTATTTCCAAACGGCAGCTCAAGCTCCACCCAGGCGGCGGAGCAATCCCGGTAGCTCGGCCAGGTGCGTGATCGTCGCGGTTGGAACGATGTCCTCGGGCTTCGGCCACGGGCGGTCGTTCGCCTTCCAGACCGCGCGCATTCCGGCTCGCAGCGCTCCGGAGACGTCGTCGACCATCCGGTCGCCGATCATGACGCACGACGATGGATCCACGCCAAGACGTCCAGCTACCTCGCGAAACACCCAGGGGTGCGGTTTGGAATGGGGCAGGTCGGACGTATAGACGACCTCGTCGAGCAGGTCGTCGAGACCGTGGGCGGCGAGATCGGCGTTGTGCCAGTCAGCAGCCCACCAGGTGTTCGAGAGTAAACCGAGCCGATAGCCGCGCTCGCGAAGCGTCTGAAGCGTCGAGCGAGCGTCAGGGAAGGCAACCGCCCACCCGTCAACGGCGCGAGCATACCCGTCCAGCGCGGCGAGGAGTGTGTCATCGTCCACGGTGTAACCGAGGCGGCGAAACCCTTCGCGCACAACCTCGGTTGGTGGTCCGCTCCATAGCTCCTGCTCGACCCGCCGCCAATGCCTCAGCTCGGCTTCACGCATCGCCCGAACATACTGATCGCGGCTGGGCAAGGCAGCGTCGGCCCGGAGGGACGTCAGGTGATCGTAGGATATTGCCCAGCGACGCGGGGCATCCTCGTCCCAACCGGGCCAATCGACCAGGGTTCCACCAAGATCGAAGATGGCTGCGCGAATCGTCTCCATCTCAGGTGCCACTAGCTGGCGACGGATGCCAGAACTCGATCCACTGCTCGCACGCAGCGCTCGGCTGCGACGCTGGGATCGAGCTGACGGATACTTTCGTTGAACAGCTCAAGCGAGACGTACCCGTCGTAGCCAGTTGCTCGTCGAATTTCCCGCAGCCATTGTACCAGATCGAGCACTCCTTCGCCCGGAAGCACGCGCATCGGGTCGGTAAGCGTTTCGACCGGTCCGGGCGGCGCGTCGTTGATGTGAATGAACAGCGGCATCCCCGGCCTGATGCGAGACAGATCTTCGGTGCGAGAGCCGCCCAGGTGCCAGTGGTAGCTGTCGATCAGGACGCCGACGTTTGGCAGATCGACACGCTGAATGAATTCGAGGGTCTGACCAAGCGTGGTGGGGCTGTTCGAGCGAAGACCCGCGGGCGGATGAAGCCCGAGAAACTCGAGCGTGATGCCAATGCCGTAGTCACGGGCGACGAGCGCCACGTCACGTACTTTCTGAACCAGGCGGTCTGGATCGTTTTCGCCCTGATCGCTTCGAAAAGGCATAACGAGCATTGCCGTGGGAATCCCCAGGGCGCGTGCAAGCTCGCACTCCTCCGGGGCGCGCTTCAGGCCATCCTGAAAGTCGGAGTCGGGCCGAATCGGCGATGCGCTCAGGCCACAGTGCGCCGGGGCGACACCTGCTCCGGCAAAGAAATCGCGCACCCCATCGATCCCCCGCTCGCGGACCATGTCGGCGACCGGGCCGAGCCGGACCTCGACCCCGGCGAAACCGGCCCGACCCGCGACCTGGACGAACTCGCTGAACGACAGCCGATTGCTCAGCGTCGTCGCATTCAAACAGCTCTTCATCTGCTCTCTCCTCAAGTTTTGATATTTTCGCTACGGTCGCCGCACCAGGGTAACGAGTCCTGGTAAGTGCCCATGGCCGGCGGTCGCCCGCGACCCCTTCCAGGGCATTGCGGACCATCGTCCGGGGCGGTCTGGCGCAGAATCAGGGGCGTGGTTAGGGGTCGGCAGTTCCCAGGCGCCTCCCTCGCGAAGACGCCAGGGAGCGGACGTGCGCGACCCATGCGCCCTCCCAGCATAGCGCGTGACGTGATGCTCCACCGTCGTGAGGCCGAGCTGAGCCCGATCTCCTCGCTCACCGTCTGCCACGGTTCAAAACGCGCGCACGGCTGCTTCGTAGATCCTCGCCGCGGAGACCACCTGGTCGATCGAGACAAACTCATCGGCGGTGTGCGCCTGACCGACGTCGCCCGGGCCGAAGACGACACAGGTGATGCCAGCGTCGGCGAACTTGCTCGCGTTGGTTCCGTACGGGACTCCCACCAGCTTGCTTTCGCCCCGCACGCGGCCACAGCCCAGTTCGAGCGCGCGGACGATATCCGCGCTCGCTGGGGTATCCAGACCCGAGACGTCCCCGAATGGCTCGTCCCGACGGACCGTGAGGCCGGGGAGCGACTGCCGGATCTTGTCCACCAGCTCATCAATCTCGGCGAGTGCGCCCGCGCTGGTCTCTCCAGGCAGGAGCCGTCGATCGATCTCGACCGTGCAGAGCTCCGGGACGATGTTCACGGATGCGCCACCGTAGATCCTGCCAACGCTCCACGTAGCAGCGCCGACCAGCGGGTGGGCGCGCGCCGCGAGGCGTGGCTCGATCTCTCTCCGAAGCTGCTGAAGCAGCTCGGCCATCTGATAGATTGCGTTGTCGCCGCGGGCCGGGGTGGAGCTGTGGGCTGACCTGCCAACGGTATGCATCTTCCAGCGAACAAATCCCTTGGTCGCGATGACCACGTCAAGAGACGTCGGCTCGCCGACGATCGCCGCGTCCACCTTCGTACCGGACCGCGCGAATGCTTCGGCGCCACGCATCAAGTACTCTTCGTCGACCGAGGCCAGGAGCAGGACGTTTGCGCGCAGTCCGGAGGGATCGCGTGTCAGCGCGGCGAGTGCGGTGAGCATTGCCGCCAGTGATGCCTTGGTGTCACAGGAGCCTCGGCCCGTGAGGACGCCATCGCGAATGCGCGGGCGAAGCCCGTCTGGCCCCATGAGATCCAGGCTGACGGTATCCATGTGGCTGTCGAGGAGGAGCGTGCGCGTGGCTCCCGCGACCCTCAGCTCGGCGATGACGTTTGACCGGCCGGGTAAGACAGCCTGCTGGCGTACGTCCAGGCCAAGCCGGGTGCAGTAGTCCGAGACGAAGGCGGCAACGTCGGCCTCGCCGCGGTCTCCGCCCGGGAAATATGGATTGACGCTGTTGATCGCGACGAGATCGGCGAGAAGTTGGATCGCCTCACTCTGGCCCGCCTGGCTGTCCACGTCCATTATTGTGATCCTCCGCGTTTCGGTCGAAGCAGATTGTCGGCGGGAACGACACTGGTTGTCAACGCCGCACGCCGAGCACCGCCCGGTGTGCTAGAGTCGCCCGAAGGGTGAAGTATGGCAGGCCGTGAAGCGGTCCGTCCAGGGACGTTGCCGACCGAAGCCCAGGAGCGACGGAGCAGGGAAAGAGACGTGTCTCGGTCCTTGCCTTCGCGTTCCTGGTGCGATGCTGGTGAGCACTACCCGGATCGATCGCTCCGAAAGAAGAAAGGGGAGGTCTCGACGTGCGGTTTGGGCTATGCACCGGCGATCTCGACGTTATCCGCCAGGCGGTCGATTGGGGGTACGACTACGTTGAAATCGGTGCGCGGACAGTCGTGCCATTCGAGGATGAGCGAGCCTTTGCCACGGTAAAATCACGCCTGCAGGCGACCGGGACACCGATCGAAGCGATGGCGGGCTTTATTCCTGGCTCCCTGCGCATCGTTGGACCGTCAGTCGACTGGGACCAGGTGCGGCGCTACCTCGAGACGACGATTGGCCGAGCGTCCGAGGTTGGCGTCACGGTCATCAACTGGGGCAGTGCCGAATCTCGACGCGTTCCGGACGGATGGCCGATGTCGCGCGCCTGGGAGCAGCTGGAGCACGCGGCCGCGATGATTGCTGACCTGGCCGAAGCAGCAGGGATCGTGGTGGTCGTCGAGCCAGTGAACCCACGCGAGACGAACATTCTCTACTACGTCTCGGACGCGTTGCATCTGGTCCAGACGATCAATCGCCCGGGCCTGAAAGTGATCGCTGATTACTATCACGTGATGAAGCAGAACGAGCCCCTCGAGCATATCGAGCGCGCCGCGGCGTGGCTCGCTCATGCCCACACCTCCGATGATCAGCGTGGATTCCCCTGCCTCGGAGCGTGGGATCAGCGCCCCTTTCTCCAGGCGCTCGTCACCGCGGGCTATGACGGGCGCATTTCATTCGAGGTGGCGCGACGAGATGCATCCAGCTACGCGGCCGAGGCGCGAAGCAGTGTCCGGCGAATGCGTGACCTGCTGCGCGGCATGGGTGTGCCGGGATCATGAGCTCCGAGGCTCGGTTGGATAACCGAACGCTTCCCAGGCAGTGAAGCCACCGTCGAGGACTCTGACGTCCGCGTAGCCGTGGCTACGAAGGAACTGGGCGACACGGGTACTCGCGCCCCCCGGCGGGCCCTCGCAGAACACCACGACTGGCTGCTCGCGCGGGATCTGGCAATAGAACTGCGCGATCTGGTCTGGTGGCACCTGGATTGCGCCAAGGATAGTCAGGGGACTGGAGAAATAGTCCTCGGCCTCCCGCGCGTCCACGATTGTTACCGCCTGACCGGTGTCCATCAGTGCCTTGAGCGCTTCTGGCCGAATCCGCGGAATCGCCGAAGTCGGAGTGACCACGCCTATCCTACTCCTTCGATCAACGACCGTGGACCAATGATCCGGACGCAGCTGTCGCAAGGAGCATGCCGAAGACTACCCGAAGGGGTAGGCCGGATCGGTTGCCTTGCCGTCAGTCGCTGCTATGATTAGACAGGAGGGGAGCTGTGTCATGATTCACGTTAGTGGCGGCGGCGGATTCTGGCGAATGGTCCACGGCGACGACGAGCCCGCGAAGCTCAATCTGAGCCGCCGCTTGCTGCGCCGCGTGGCGTCCTACGCCTGGCCGTACCGCTTGAGGATCGTACTGATGCTGGGCACGATCCTCGTGGTCACGGTCCTCTCACTGATCCCGCCACTTCTCTATCGCGATCTGATCGACAACGCTCTGCCACATCGGGATTACGGTCGGCTCAACCTGCTGGCTCTCGGGATGATTGGCGTTCCGATTGTGAATGGCCTCGTCGGCGTGCTCCAGCGTTACCTCAGCTCGACAATCGGCGAAGGGATCATCTGCGACCTCCGGCGGGCTCTGTACGCCCACATGCAGCGCATGTCGCTACGGTTCTTCACGGCGACCAAGACTGGCGAGCTCATGTCGCGTTTGAACAACGACGTGATCGGCGCGCAGCAGGTCGTCACCTCGACCGTGACCAGTGTCATCTCGAACTCGCTCTCCCTCATCTCGACGCTGGCGATTATGCTCGCGCTGGAGTGGCGGCTCACCCTTCTTGCCATCATGATCCTGCCCCTGTTCATCCTGCCGGCGCGACGCTTTGCCGTCATCTTGCGGGAGGTCGCGCGCGAGCAGCTTGAGCGAAACGCCCAGATGAACGCTCTGATGAATGAAACGCTCAATGTGAGTGGCGCGCTGCTGGTCAAGCTCTTTGGCCGGGCTCCCCTGGAGACGGAGCGCTTCGCGCAGCGGGCGGCGGCCGTCCGTGACACCGGGATCCGTCAGACGCTGATTGGCCGCTGGTTCTTCTTTGGTCTCGGCCTGGTCGGTGCGTTGGGGACGACGCTGGTTTTCTGGATTGGTGGCCATCTCGTGCTGAGCGGACAGTTCACCATCGGCACCATCGTCGCCTTCGTGGCCTATCTCGGGCAGTTCTACGGGCCATTGACCGCGCTGACAAACGCCCGCGTTGACTTCGCGACCTCGATGGTGAGCTTCGAACGTGTCTTCGAAGTCCTCGATCTGCCAGTCGAGATTGCCGAGCGACCGGACGCCATCGCACTGACCAATGTCGCGGGACGCGTTACTTTTGAAGATGTCTCGTTCACCTACCGCGCCGCTGCGAGCTCTGATCAACCGGTTGCCTCGCTTCGCCCGGTCCAGCGCCGCTGGTCTCGGATGAGTGATCGGCCGCTTTCCGAGGGCGTCGACGGATTCAGCCAGCTGAAGGTCGGCGACTCGGCGAAAGAATCCGCACGCGCGGATTCGACCGATGGAGACGTGCCGATCGTGCGAGTCGGGGAAGATCAGCCGCTCCCACAGGTGGGGAACGGCCACGCGCTGCGCGTGCGGGCTGACGGGGGCTCACCTGGACTTTCCGACGGACAAGCGCTGCCTGCTGACCTGCCGCTCCGGGTGCCGACCGCGACGGCTTCTGCCAATCAGGCGCGCTACTGGGCGATCGACCGGGTCAGCTTCGAGATCGAGCCGGGGCAGCTCGCTGCGCTGGTTGGTCCCAGCGGGGCGGGCAAGACGACGATCACCTACCTGATCCCCCGCCTCTACGATCCAACCGGAGGCCGCATCCTGATCGATGGTCACGACCTGCGCGACATCACGCTGCTGTCGCTCAGCGATCAGATCGGAATGGTGACACAGGAGACGTACCTTTTCCACGACACGATTCGGGCGAACCTGCTCTACGCCCGGCCAGGTGCGAGTCAGGATGACCTCGAGGCAGCGTGTCGAGCTGCGAATATCCACGACTTTATCGCCGGCCTTCCCGACGGATACGATACGGTCGTCGGGGAACGAGGATACCGGCTGTCTGGCGGTGAGAAACAGCGGATTGCCATCGCGCGTGTCATCCTGAAGGATCCAAAGATCCTCGTGCTCGACGAGGCAACCTCGCACCTCGATTCCCAGTCCGAGGCTCTGATCCAGGCAGCACTGGAACGGGTGATGAAGGGGAGAACCAGCCTGGTCATCGCTCACCGGCTCAGCACGATTCTCGCCGCTGACGTGATCCTGGTGATGGACCGCGGCCGACTGGTCGAGCGTGGAACGCACGCAGAGCTCCTCGCCCGCGGCGGGCTCTACGCCAGCCTTTACCGGACCCAGTTTCGGAATCTGCCCGGCGCCATTCGCTCTGAGGCATAATGTCAGAAGCCTCGATTGCAGCTCGGGTCCGGATGTGACGACGCCGGTGGCTTTTATCTATCACGAGGTCTTCGATGGGCGCGGTTTCTCGAAAATCTCGAGCAGCTGGAGACGCTACTCCCTCGCGCGTCAGCTGTTGAGTGACGTCGGATTCCTTCCGCCCGTCGACGCGCCGGACGTGAGTGCTCCCCTGGAGAGCTATCCGCTCCGCGTCGTCCGTCCCGACGCGGCCAGCGACGACGAGATCCTGCGCGTCCACACGCCGGAGCACCTTGCGCGTGTCCGAGAGGCCGACGCGCGGGGAACAGGCTTTCTCGACTATGGCGATACGCCCGCCTGGCGCGGCGTGTTCCGCCGGGCAACGCTTGCCGTCGGCGGAACGTTGCTCGCCGCGCGGCTCGTGGCCGGCGGTCGGTTCCGTTGCGCCTTCAATCCAGCGGGCGGGCTCCATCACGCGCAACGCGACCGGGCCGGCGGTTTCTGCCCGTTCAACGACATCGTCATCGCGGTGCGCTGCCTTCAGTCCGAGTTTGGATACCGCCGCATCGCGATCGTCGACCTGGATGGACATCACGGCGATGGCACCGAGGCGCTGCTTTACGACGAGCCGATCCTGACGATCTCGATGCATCGGTTTGACGGTCGCTTCTACCCGCGCACGGGGTCTCCGAGCGATGTGGGGCGCGGAGCTGGATTCGGCTACAACCTGAACGTTGCACTCGAAAGGGGTACCGACGACGAGACCTATCTTCGCGCCTTCGATCGGTGGGTTGCGCCCGCTGTCCGGCGTTATCTCCCGCAGCTGCTCTTCGTCGTCGTCGGAGCGGATAGTCACGAGGCAGATCCGCTGGTCCGCCTCGGCCTCACACTGGATGGCTACGCCCGCCTGGCGCAAAGGCTTCGGACGCTTGCGCGGGAGCTCTGCGATGGGCGAATGGTTGCCGTGGCTGGTGGGGGCTATGCCCCGGAGCACGTGGCGCGCTGCTGGACAGTGGTCCTCGGCTGCCTGGCCGATGCCTGGCTTCCCGGGGATCCGAGGCTTGCGGCGCTGTTCGCCGCGGATCGTCGGATGACCCGGGCGGCATCCGAGAACCCCCTCGAGCACGTCTGACCACGGCCATTCGGCACAGCCGGCGTCCGCTGCGGCGTGCCCGCGGACCTGTCGCGAGGCACGTATTTTCCACGCCACCAATCACGAACTTTCGACAAGGTTTTTAGGAGAACTACTCATTGCCTGCTCTCGTGGTCCGCTTATCCTACGTATCGACGACCGTCAACCAATGCCAGGACCGCGGCACATCACCTGGCCTGGACCGGGTAGCGCGACCGAGGAAGCGGAGTTCTTGCCGATTCGAGATCGGCGAGAACAGAGGGGTGGTTATGGAGTGCCCTGACAGTACCTATCGGCTGCAGTCATTTCAGCTTGGACGACTCCATCATGCACTTGCCCAGCGCGACTACGCGACCAGCAAGCAGATTCGTTTCCTGGTAGACACGTGCATTGCGAGCCTCTATATGAGCTGCATCGACGCCGGGGTCGGCGAGCAGGCTCGTATCCTGATCGAGACGTATCGAAGGCCAGTCTCGACCCGCTCCTGAGGGTAAAGCCACTGGCTGACGCCGGAGAAGGACCTCGTTAACCACCGGTTGACGTGTCGGGCGCACCAACGCGCACACCGGCGGCAGAAGGTATTCAGGAGAGCATCCTCGTCGCGGGAGCGCCGGGGAATTCCTGACGGAGCAGTCCGGAGGACGACAGCACCGTCCCGCTCCCGGGTGTCTTTGCAAGGGAGCGGGCTGGGAGCTAAGCCCTGGTCATTGCCCTGGCCCTGCGCTAGCGTCGGCTCGACAAGGTAGGAGTGTGGCCGTTCGACCCCGAGTTCTTGCTGTAGGCGAGGAGATAGGTGTAGTAGTACGACAGGGATCGGGACAGGTACCGGCCGAGACTGTCGCCGTGACAGTGGTAGACGCCGAACGCCGCGTCCTCGATCACCCGGTAGCCGCGTCGCAGAAAGTGAAATCCCCACTCCGAGTCTTCGCCCCCGCCGTGCGAGGACAGCTCCACGTCAAATGGGTGCTTCTCCCACAGATCGCGCCGAATGATTGCGCTGCCCGTGTTCATCAAGCCCAGACCAACGAAGATCGATGCCCGATCGAGAACGCGAAGTGTCGCCTGTCCGAACACTGCGCGCTTCAGAATCTCGACAAGCCTCTCCGAGAACGAGGCTCGATGGTCGACCGTGGGCATGCTGTAGACGCCAGCCACGGTCGAGTCGGCAAAATGGCGAAGTCCGTTCTCGAGCCACGACGAGCTGCTCGGGAAAGCGTGCGCGTTGGTAAACACGATCAGGTCGCCGGAGCTATGCTGCACTCCGAGATTGCAGGAGTGGGCGTGATTGAACTCGCGATCTTCGATGTTGACGATCTTGCAGCCGTAGCGCCGTGCAATTGCCGTGGTTCTGTCGGTCGAGGCATTATCGACGAGAATGATCTCGGTTGGCTTGACGGTTTGATCTCGGATGAGCTGCAAGGTAAGACCGACAGTCGTCTCTTCATTCTTGGATCTGACAATCACGGAGACGTTTTTGTGCATCTGAGCGCCTTGCCCGTTCGCGTTTCACGAATGAGATGGAGCGGACCTCTCGACAGACGCCCGATCGAACACTACCGTCTTCGATTCCAGCAGGAAGGGTGGAGCCAGACGTCGACAGCCATCATCAAAAGTAGTCCTCCTTCAAGATGTGTCCGGACGTCAAGTCTACTCAGGACGGAGCGCGCGTCAAGGGCGAGGACGAGCCGCCGTTTCACGTCTCTCTTGACGGCAGCGGGGCTGATTGTGATACTTTGAAACAAATGGATCATCATCGTGACGTACCGGTTCGACGTCTCCCCCCGGTGAGCGATCACGATGCACCGGGCTACTGTAACGTCGCCGAGACCGCGGCGATGCTCGGTGTCAGTCGCATGACCATCTGGCGCTGGATTCGCTCTGGTAGGCTGCCCGCAGCCAGACTGGGGCACCGGACCGTACGCATTGACCGCGCCGACGTCGAGCGGCTCCTGGAGCGGAGCCGTGTACCAGCCACTGCAGGACCGGAGCCGGACGTCGATCGCGATGCCCCCGATAGCTGGCCCGAGAAGCGTGCCAACCGAGCGACACGAGCGAAGGCGGCCTCGGATCACGTCGTTCAGTTCTACGAGTCGGACTCGTTCCTGATTAGGGCGGTTTGCGATTTTATCCGCGCGGGGATGCGGGCACGTGAAACGACCGTGATCATTGCAACGCCCTTGCACCACGCGCACATCGAGGAGTCACTGCGGGCATCCGGGGTGGATATCTCCGTCGCTCGGGCTCAGTGCCAGTACCTGGCGCACAATGCCGCGGAGATGCTCTCCCGCGTGATGGTCGATGGAAAGCTGGACACGCAGACCGGTGCGCGTGTTCTCGGCGGCGTGATCGAAGAGGCAGCACAGCGGCGGTACCGTGTGCGCGTCTTCGATGAGATGGGTGCGCTGCTCGCCGTCGAAGGCGATCCGGAGAATACCATCCGCCTGGAGCAGATCTGGGGCGATCTGGTCCCAACGCATTCCTTTTCGCTCGTCTGTGCCTACCCAGTGCATCTGCTGGTCGGGGAAGCGCGCGCCACGATGCTGCTCAACCTGTGCGCACACCACGCCGAGATCATTCCTGCCGAGAGCTTTACCGACCTCACCAGTGCGGCGGAGCAGCTGCGCGCCATTGCCCTGCTTCAACAGAAGGCGCACTGGCTGGAGTACGAGATTTCCCGTCGCAAGGAAGCTGAAGAGCGGCTTCAGGCTGCTCTCGAAACCGAGCGCATCGCACGTCAGACTGCCCACGCAGCGGTGCGCCTGCGCGATGAGTTCATTGCTGTCGCCGCGCACGAGCTGAAGACCCCCTTGACTCCTCTCCTGGGCCAGATCCAGCTGCTCACTCGGCGGCTCGCGCGGAATCACGTGGCAGATCCCGGTCAGATCGAGCGGTCGCTGCATGAGATCGCGGCTCAGGGAGAGAAGCTCGCTCGTCGGATCGATCAGATCGTCGGCGGGTTTCAGCTGGATGCCGGGACACTTACGGTGGATCGACGGTCGGCTGACCTTGTTCCCCTCGTCACACGCGTCGCCTCGCGTGCGAGTGCCTGGAGTGACCGTCACACCATTCAGCTCGAAACCCCATCCTCTCTGACGGCCCTGGTGGATTCATTCCGATTCGAGCAGGTCGTGACCTCTCTGCTGGACAACGCGATTCGATTCAGCCCGGCTGGCGGGCCGATCGAGGTCATCCTGGCGCGGAGCGAGCCGGGGATGGCCGAGCTGTCCGTGCGAGACCACGGGGTGGGGCTCCCGATCGCGAAGCGTGATGGCCTCTTCGAGCGTTTCTCTTCGGCGCACACCGACGACTACCTCAGTGGTATCGGCCTCGGGCTGTATCTCTGTCGACGGATCATCGAGATGCACGGTGGGGAGATAGGAGCAGAGTTCCCCGTATCAGGAGGAGCGCGGTTCGTCGTGCGTCTGCCCGTCGACCGCGATCAAGCGCCCAGCGACGATCGATTGACCCCGGCGTCGGGAACGTGAGTCCGGTGCACCCTGGCCCGTGCCATCCCGGTTTACCAGCTGAAGTCCTGATAGACCCAGTCGAACAGGGGCGCGGTATTGCTGACCCAGTCCCCCACCTTCATGACCGCGACGAGCACCTGGTGACCGTTGCGCGTTGCCGAGGCGACGATCGTCCGCGCAGCGTTGTCGGTGAAGCCGATCTTGACCCCATCGGCTCCGGGGTAGCTCCCGAGGAAAGGGTTGAGGTTTTCGATGCGAAAGCTTCGGCTCCCGTGGACGATCCAGTTCCGTGTGCTGACAACTTTGCGAAACTCGGGATAGTGCTGCATGCCGAATCGAGAGGCCATCGCTAGGTCGTAGGCGCTCGAGTAGTGATCTGGCGCATCGAGGCCGTGAGGATTCACGAAGTGGGAGTCGTGAAGGTTAAGTCGGGCCACCTCGTCGTTCATCATCGCGACAAAGTGCTCCTCGGACCCACCGATAGCGTTGGCAATGGCGACGGCCGCGTCATTTCCGGACGGAAGCATGAGCCCATAGAGCAAGTCTTCGAGCGAGTAGGTCTCCCCGGGGTGAATCCCCATCAGCGTACTGTCTGGCAATTGCGATGGATCGAACTGGACGGTAATCTGCTGTCGGGGATTACCGTATTCTAGGGCGACGAGGGCGGTAAAAATCTTGGTCAGGCTGGCCGGTGGGAGCCGACGGTGCGGGCTCAAACCGTAGAGCAGCGCGCCGGAGCCCCCGTCAATCACGGCAACGGAGACACCGCTGACCGTTGGGGGCGATGCGGTGCCGATCTTCCTTGGTGGCGACGGGGTCGGCGTGGGAGGCGGCACTGTTGGCGATGGCACGATAGGGGTGACGCCACTCGAGAGCGAGCCGCCCACGGTTTGTGATATGGCCGAGCTGGAGAGGTCCGGGCTTCCGCAGGCGTCAAGTGACCCTTGCGCGCAGGCCACGACCAGGCCAACGAGGAACGAGCGTCGATTCATCGGTCTGTCCCCTGTCGAGGCGGAACCAGGTTTCCGCCTTGCCTCGTGCGCAAATACCATGCCTCCGAGGGCCGGAGAGCCCGGCTCGTCTGAAGGCGAGACGGATCTCGATCGTTTCGGTCACGTCCCCGGTCAGGACGAACAAAGACGCGCCCGTGGATCGTCGAGGGTTGCCCGCGTCACCCGCGGGACGGGTTCCTGGCTCGAAGCCGTATCGGCGACGGCGGTGATGCTGCCGCTATGACGAGCTTGCGCGGAGTGTCGCCGTGGCAGGCGCGAGGCGGAGGCGGGCGGGAGGATCGAACGCGAGTGGCGTTCTGCTGGCGGCATCGATGATCTCGGTGCGGTCGGGCGTCCACGATCAAGGAGGCTCTACTCCCAGAGATAACCTTATCGGGTCAATCACGCTGGCGATTGGGTCGCACCGTGTTTGTGTCGACGCAGCCGGTCGAGTACAGCAGGGGGTCGGCGTGGTCCGATGGCAAGGCGCGCTGCAGTGAGAGTAGGCCTCTCTCTTCAGGACGCACGTACGGCCGCGGGCGGGTAATGCAGTGGAGACCGTCGTTCTGAGAAGGTTTCTGTCCGGGGTGGGCAATGAGGGACTCGAACCCCCGACCTCGCGGATGTAAGCCGCGTGCTCTAACCAGCTGAGCTAATTGCCCAGAATATCGGGTTCAATCATACCAGATCCGGGTCCTGGCGGCAATCGTCTATGCCAGCGTCCAGCGTGCAGAGTCTGGACGCTGGAGGGGCTCTGATGGCTGCCAAGACGCCACGTCCTACTGCACCTTCTCACCCCAGCACTTTGCCGGGGTTCAGGATTCCGCACGGGTCGAGCTGCTGCTTGATCCGCTGCATTACCCGGATCGCCTGGGGATCGAGGCTGGCGGGCAGGAAGTCGCGTTTGAGGAGACCGATGCCGTGCTCGCCGGAGATTGTGCCACCGCGCTCGATCGCCGCTGCGAAGATGGCCTGCGCGGCCTCGGCAACGCGGGCCATCTCGTCTTTGTCCCGCAGGTCGCAGAGGATGTTTGGGTGGAGATTGCCGTCGCCGATGTGCCCGAAAAGCGGAATGAGGAGCCCGGTTCGCTGGGCAATATCCTGCACGGCACGTACCATCGAGGGTATCGCTCCTCGCGGAACAGAGATATCTTCTCCAAGCTTGTTTGGCCGAATTCTCCCGAATGACGACGAGGTGGATCGCCGCGCGCGCCAGAGCTGTGCGCTCTCCTCCGGCGTCTCCGCCGGCCGCACAATCGATGCGCCCCCCAGACGACAAACTCGTCCGACCAGAGCAACCTGTTCCGCGACCGACGCCGCATCGCCGTCGACGTCGATCAGCAGCATCGCCTCGCTTTCGATCGGTAGGCCGGCCCGCAGATAGCTTTCAACGCAGCGCAACGTGACGCGGTCCATCATTTCCAGCGCCAGCGGAACAATGCCTGCATCGAGGATTGCACCAACTGCACGGCTGGCATCGTCGAGGCGATCAAAGGTGGCCATGACCGTCCCGCGCGCGCTGGGCCGTGGCAGTAACCGGACGGTTACCTCCGCGATCACCCCGAGTGTCCCCTCTGAGCCCACGAAGGTCTGAAGCAGGTGGTAATCCGGTCCCGGCTGGTGGGAGCGGCTACCGAGATGCAGCACCTCTCCCGACGCCAGAACAACCTGAAGGCTGATGACATAATCCTTCGTCCCACCGTATTTCAGGCAGCGCGGACCACTCGCACTCGTCGCGACGTTTCCGCCAATTGTTGCCTGGTTTAAGCTCGCAGGGTCTGGCGGATAGAAAAGACCAAGGCGTTCTACTGCTGCCTGGAGCGTGGCGTTGATCACACCAGGCTGGACCACCGCGATCAGGGACTCACGATCGATCTCGACAATCTCGTCCATGAGGGTGGTGCTCAGCACGATACTCCCCTCCGCGGGTACCGAGCCACCGGCAAGCCCGGAACCGCCACCGCGTGGTATAACCGGCACGCGGTACTGCCGGGCGATCGTGAGTACCGCTGTCATCTCGGCGACGCTGGCAGGGCACACAACGACATCTGGCGTTCGCTCGAGCCAGGTCCCATCGTAGCCGTAGACGATCAGCTCCTCCGGGCTGGTCAGTACTTTTCCCAGTCGAATGGCGCGACGCAGCTCCTGTACGAGCGCAGAGGAAGCGACCACTCTCTCCTCTCGTCGGTGGATCGATCTCCGATCGTGGTAAGCCACGTGCAGGAATCCCGCTCAGGGCAGCCGGTCCCGACACCGGCGGAGCATTGCCTGGCCGTGCACCCGAGGAATCCCGTGCCGGGCACGTGGTATAATGCGCTCAGCCGATTTCGCTCCGCTTCGGTGTCGTGGCGAGGACGCGACCCTCGAGCGTGCCTTGACGGCAGACCAACCACGTTGTCACGGGAGATCGAGGTATGCTCATTATTCCCGCGATCGACATCAAAGATGGACGCTGCGTGCGATTGTATCAGGGCGACTACGATAAAGTCACGGTATTCTCGGATCGCCCGTACGAAGTTGCTCAGCGTTGGGAGGACGAAGGCGCACGCCTGCTCCACGTCGTCGACCTGGACGGGGCCTATCACGGAGTGCCAGCGAACTTGAAGGCAATCGGCGAGATCATCCACGCGGTCGATATCCCGGTGCAGGTCGGCGGTGGCCTGCGCTCGCTCGACGCCGTGCGTGCGGTGATGGAGCTGGGTGCGAGTCGGGTGGTCATCGGCACGGCGGCCGTCGAAGATCGCGCACTTCTCGACGAGCTTGGCGCGCGCTGGCCGGGGAAAGTCGCCGTTGCGATCGACGCGCGGGACGGGACGGTGATGACGCGCGGCTGGCAGTACTCCACGGAGATCAAGGCGCGAAGCCTCGCCCGGGAGGCTGTCTTGCACGGGGCTTCGGCCGTGATCTACACGGATATCGAGCGTGATGGCACACTCACCGAGCCGAACTACACCGCGACGGCCGAGATCGTGTCCGCGATACCCGTCCCCGTGATCGCATCGGGTGGGGTCGCCGACGTGGAGCACCTGCGGCGGCTCCACGCGGTCGGCGTCGACGGCGCGATCGTCGGTCGTGCGCTGTATACCGGCGCGATTCGCCTTGCCGATGCGCTGGCGCTGAACGATTGAAGCGGAGAGCGGGCGTGCTTACCAGGAGAATCATTCCGTGCCTCGACGTTACCGGCGGCCGGGTCGTCAAAGGGATCGAGTTCGTTCGACTCCGTGATGCCGGAGACCCGGTCGAGATGGCGGCTCTCTACAATCGCGAGGGCGCGGATGAGCTGGTCTTTCTCGACATCACGGCTAGCTCGGATCAGCGCGCAACGATGATCGACGTCGTCCAGCGTACCGCCGATCAGGTCTTCATTCCCTTGACTGTCGGAGGCGGAATCCGATCTGTCGAAGATGTCCGCCGTATGCTCAAGGCCGGGGCAGACAAGGTTGCAATGAATACGGCGGCGGTCCTTCAGCCCGACCTCGTCCGCCAGGCAGCCGAGCAGTTCGGGAGTCAGTGCGTCGTCGTCGCGATCGACGCGCGCCGGGTTCCCGACGCGAAGGCGGCGTCGTGGCTCGTCTACACTCACGGCGGCCGCCGCGCGACCGATCGCGACGTGGTGGAATGGGCGCAGCAGGTGGAGGCACTCGGCGCGGGCGAGATTCTCCTGACCTCGATGGATGCCGATGGTACGCGCGCGGGATACGACCTCGCGCTGAACGCGGCGGTCTCGGAGGCGGTATCCGTTCCCGTGATCGCGTCGGGAGGGGCCGGAGCGCTGGATCATTTCTACGACGTGCTGACAGCTGGCAGGGCCGACGCTGTCCTGGCCGCCTCGATCTTCCACTATGGCGACTTCCGGATTCGCGACGTCAAGGATTATCTCGCCAGTCGAGGGGTCCCGGTTCGTCGGGACGGTGAGCCGACGTCAAGCGGTGGCAACCATTGTCTCTGAATATTACTACGTCGGGGCTAATGAGCCCCTGACTGTTCCTACCTATTCCGGCGCGCGGGCCTTGACGTGTTCCCAGGCATTCCACGTGAGCCGCGATGGCGACCCTGGCACGGTGGGCGACGAGGCGCCGCAATGGAACGACAATTCTCCAGCCGGGAGGAGGGCCCGCGATGTACCGTCGCAGCGTGATCACCGACGAGATCTCCCAGGATTTTGACGCCGTCCTCGACGTCGCGCGGGCATTCTCGTTGGAAGGCCTGGAGATCCGCTCGGTGTGGGATACGCGTGTCGACCTTCTCGACGAGGCAGCGGTGCGCCGACTGAGAGAGGCGGCCGAGAGCGCTGGGCTGGTGATCTGCGCGGTTGCGCCCCCATTCTTCAAATGCGACGTCGACAATCCCGAAGAACGGCAGGAACATCTGGAGATTCTCCGCCGCGCGATCGACGTTGGTCAGCGCCTCGGCACGCGCCTGGTAAGGACGTTCACCTTCTGGAAGACGCGCGCGTTGGCGGAGGTGTGGGACCAGCTAATCGATGCGTATCAGCAGCCCGCCGAGATCGCGCGGGCGATGGGCGCGACGCTGGCGGTCGAGAACGAAGCCGCGTGTATGGTCGGAACCGGCAGTGACCTGGCGCGTTTTGTCCGACAGATCGATCGCCCGGAGGTGCGCGCACTCTGGGATCCGTGCAACGCGTACTACGAAAGCGCCGCCGAGCGACCCTATCCCGACGGCTACGTCCAGGTTCGTGACCTGATCGTCCACGTACACCTGAAAGATGCGGCTCGAGATCCAGGTGTGGCAAAACCGCGCTTGACCCCGCTGGGCGAAGGAGCGACGGATGTCGCCGGCCAGCTCAGCGCGCTGGTGCGTGACGGCTACACTGGCTTCGTTTCACTGGAGACACACTGGCGACCCACCGCGCTGGATGAGGACGTCGTGCGCCTTCCCGGTGGCCGCGCTTTCTCGGAGAAGGCCGCGATGGCGACCATTCAGTGCTTGCGAAACTGGGATGCGCTCATGGCGACCGGTCCGTAGGTCGCGAGCTTCGCCCGCCTAGCCCTCAAGTACGAAGACCAAAAAGTGCATAGCCCGGGCGCGCGAGGTCGGCCGGCTCGGAAACGTAGTGAAACCCGTCCGGCCGAGCCAGCGCCGTGCTGATCGCCCACTTCGAGAGGCTCTGGACCTTGTCCATCGTTTCGATCTCGGCAGGCGAGAAGAACCCCGCGCCAGTGATCTCCTCGCCGTCTGCGCGCGGCTCGCCTTCCAGCGGTGTCAGGCGAAAGATCACGTAAACGTTAGCGCTCGGTGCGCCCAGAGAGTGGCGCAGCCCAAGAATGTTCTCGACGCGTGCCCGGATGCCAGCCTCCTCGTAGACTTCGCGGGTGACTGCCTCGTGGATCGGCTCGTCGTGCTCACAGTAGCCCCCCGGAATCTGCCACCAGCCGCGTCGCGGCTCCTGCCCACGGCGAATCAAGAGGGCCTTCCCATCGCGGATGACGACGCCGCCGACTCCGATGCTGAACTCTCCGAAGAAAACGTACCCACAGGACAGGCAGGCAAGACGCTCGCGCCCCCCCTCGAGCCGCGTCGTCAGCTCGGAGGCGCATCTTGGACAAAACCTCATCGATCTCTCCCGAACAAGCACGTGGTAGACGTCCAGCAGGCTCACGGTGTCCTGGCCATCTCGGAGTGAGCCACGGTTCGCACCAACCCACGACGACTCCCCTCGATCAGAACCCTGGCAGCGTGGATCCTGCCACCGGAGAAGTTTACCGCAGGAGCACGTCCGCGGTGCGTGAAAACGCAGGCTTCATCGTCGGAAGCCGAGGCCACGCTCGCGTAGGCTCACGTAGCGCGGTTTGCCCCGCCCGACGATCACGTGGTCGAGCACCTCGATATCCAGAAGCTTGCCGGCCTCGACAATAGCCTGGGTCACGCGAATATCCTCGGGCGATGGTGTCGGGTCTCCAGATGGGTGGTTATGCGCGATGGCAATCGCCGCACAGTTCTCCCGGATCGCTGCTTTGAAGACCTCGGCGACCCGGACGGTCGACTGGTTCAAGCTTCCGGTATAGAGCGTCCGAACTGCGATAACGCGGTTCTTCGTATCGAGAAGAAAGATCCGAAGCTGCTCCTGCTCGAGCACGCTCATCTCCAGCTCGACCAGCCGGACCAGATCCTCGGGCGACCTGACGGGCTCTCGCGCTGCTGTCTCTTCGCGTAGCAGGCGTCGTCCAATCTCGAGCGCTGCCTTGAGCTGTGCCGCCTTGGCTGGTCCCAGGCCGTGGCGCTGGGCTAGCTCCTGCGGTGAAGCGCGAGCCAATCCGCCGAGGCCCGAGTACTCGTGCAAGAGATCCCGCGCGAGGTCGGTCACCATCATCCCGGAAACGCCGGTTCGCAAGAGAATCGCCAGTAGCTCGGCATTCGAAAGTGCCTCCGCGCCACGTTCAAGCAGGCGTTCTCGTGGCCGTTCGGAAGGATCGAGATCTTTGAGTGTCGGCTTCGTGTCGGTACTGCGATCGGTCTCTGCGATGGCGCGGCGTTCCTTCATCCCGATTCCATCCCCCTGACGCCGCGCGGCTCCCCGGCGGCACGGGAGGATTCTACCGAAAGACCGTCCTGGCCTGCAATCGCTGGCGCGGAAAGGTGGTCGTGGCGTCGCGGAGAACGAGCACGCGCGGTTCGTGGCCGATCAGAGTGCGCGCCTGCTCGAACGCTTCTCGAGGCGAGGTGGTGGCGTGGATCCCGAGACAGGCGGCATCCTGAGGGGAGACGTGATGGCTGGCGAGGAAGCAGGATCCGAGACTCTCGAGCGAACGGCCGACCATTGCCAGGAAGGCTGCCCCGATCACATCGGTGATGGTGCCGACGGAGAGGTCTCGTTCGAGGTCAGCGAGTGGGCTGACGCGGTGGCGTAGCACCTGGGGATGGTTCGGCGCGACCCCTTCAGGGCATTCGGCGACAAGAATTACCGCCCCTCCTGGACGAACCACCAGACTGGCACCATACAGGGCCCTTGCAGCCTGCAGGAGGTCCGCGCTGTCAGATCGCGCGTCGGCGATCACGACCTCGCCCTGACTCGGAGGATCGATTCCGTACACCTGGAAGGCGGTCATCGCGCTCGCACGGTAGGCCGCAACCGGATCACCGGCGAGGATCTCCGCGACGTCCCCTCGGCCATCGAGAACGACGTGAACCACGAAGGCCAGTCGGGTGAGACGACCGATCTGTTCCACGGTTTGGCGCACTGGGTTCGACGCGCGTCCGAGAATGTCGCGGGTGGGATAGAGGGCGGCCAGCCAGCTGATGTCGCGGGTGCTGTGGGTATCTCCGAAGCATCCGGGATCGACGATCTCGTATCCGCCAGTGAAGCCGGTGACACGATCGGGGACAACGTGGCGGACGCCGACGACGACATCAGCTTCGGCGAGGCGCCGGTTGACGATCACCGGGTAGCCGTCGGCGGTATCTCCGATTGTCGCGAGCTCGGACCAGTGGCGCCAGTCGTGCTGAGCCACCGCATACTCCTGCAGAGTTCGATCGCCCAGCGTCTGTCGGAGCTCGGTCTCGGTCATCTGCCGCCGCGAGGCGGTGGCGACAAGGATCTCGATGTCGCGGTGTGCGACGCCCGCACTCTGAATCGCAGCCAGGAGCACGGGGAGAATCCGCGCGGTAGGGGTCGGCGCGGTGTGGTCCTCAACGACGACCAGCACGCGCATCCCCGGGCGAAGGAGTACCGAGAGCGGCTCGGTACCCACGGGGCGCGCCAGTGCAACGGCAAGCTGGTCCTCGAGTGGCTGTGCAGTCGCGAGCACGCCTGGTCCGCACACACCCACCAGGCTCGATTCCGGCACCTGAACCGCTTCGAACGAGGAATCTGGAAACGTGATCTCCATCCATCCTCCCGTCGGGAGCGAGGCTCTGGAGCAAATCGCGGACCGGCTTGACCACGTCTGACGATGTCCTTACACTTATGGTCTGTCGACAGCACAGTGGAGGATACGTCCCTCGCGTCGGGGGCGGCCCGACGTCTTCGGGCGGGGGTATCCCGGAGCGCAGCCGGGGGCCAGTATCAGACGGAATCTGATGCCGGATCCTCACCTCCGGTAGTTGCCCGAATACGCTTGTGCACGAGCGTATCCAGTAGACGTGCCGGGTGGAGGGCGCTTCGGCCCGGGTGGGAGGAACCACGTCAATCACCGCGGCGATCATCGGCAGCTTCCTCGTTCGCCTGGGCGGTGCGGCGACCGGGGTCATGCTCGGCTTACTCCTCTCCACGATGTCGCGGCGCGGAATCCCCAACTCGTCGGCGATGGTCGTGTCCTTGCTCACGGCCGCCTTCTATTTTTCGGAGCTGGTCGGGGCGCCAATCGCTGGGATTTTGATCGACCGACGTGGCCTGCGTCCCTTGCTCTTCGCTGGTCCAGCGCTCGGGGTTATCGCCACGATCCTTATGGGTGTTCCGACGAAGCTCAGTCTGTTGACTGCCAGCCGGCTGCTGCAAGGTTTGACGACCGCCTGCACGGTGCCCGCGGCACTTGCCTACCTGAGCGGTGCGACCGAGGAAAGGATTGGCGGGCGCGGGCGCATCATGGGGTTTTTCGAGGCTAGCTCGATTGGTGGACTCGCGGTTGGGTACGCCGTCGGCGGATTTCTCTGGGATCGGTTGCACCACGAAGCCTTCTGGGATCTGATTCTCGTCTATGGCGTCGCGGCAGGTCTTTTTGTGCTCGTCCAGGTGGACCGTGGCCGGCCAGCCAAGCGCCCACCGTCAGCGACGTGGGAGGCGCTCCGTCACACCGGTGACCTGGTGCCTTCCTGGCTCGCGTTGAGCGCGGCGATTGGCATCTGGTTCGGCCAGGCCGCGTACCAGCTTTCCGGAGCCCACCCCCGTCCGCACCAGCTTTTGACGGCTGGCCTTTCCGGCAGCACGATTGGTATCATCTTCGGTCTGTACACGTTACTCTTCGCGACCGGGACCATCGGCTGGGGATGGGCGATCGGTCGCCTTTCGGTCGAGAAGGGGATGCGCATTGGAACCCTTGGCGTGCTGGCTGCCTCGGCATCCCTCCTTGGAATCAATCATACCGAGGATGTCTCGGGGCTCTGGTTCATCGTGCTGCTGGGACTGGGCATTGTATCGCTAGCCGCGGAGACTGCGTTCACCCCGGCCGCGCTAACCCTCTTGGCAACGCGGTCGGATACGGTTCCGCAGGGACGGGGTGCGGTTATGGGAGTTTATTCGATGCTGCTCGGGGCGGGCCAGCTCGTCGGCGCGACGATCGGCGGCATCTTCGCGGTGCGCTGGGGAGTGGATGGCCTGATCGCGGCCACGGCCCTGCTGGGCGTCATCGCCTTCCTGACGCTTCCCCGACCGCCGCAGTCGGCACGTGTCCACGGCGAGAGGCCAGATTGGCAGACCGAACGACGGGCGCTATCGTAGCCTATTTGTACTCTTCGCGCACTGGCGAGAAGATGTCGATGGCGATGCTATCCTCGAGTGCACGGCAGGCGTGAGGCACGTTCCCTGGAATCACATAGGCATCGCCAGCCCGCAGTACCGCGACGCGATCCCCAATCGTAAACTCGAGCGCCCCTCTCGCCACGTAACCGATCTGCTCGTGCGGGTGGGAGTGCAACGGCACGATGCCACCTGCGGTGAAAGTTACCTCCGAGAGCAGCGTCCTCTCTCCCCAGCCGAGGGTTTTGCGAGACGACCCCTCGGCGATTGGAGTCGGAGCGACCTCGGAACCGCGTGTCGTCTTCGGATCCATCAGGCCGACCGTCCT
Organism: Chloroflexota bacterium; assembly: GCA_902810745.1. Classification (GTDB taxonomy): domain Bacteria; phylum Chloroflexota; class UBA6077; order FW602-bin22; family CADDYW01; genus CADDYW01. The sequence goes on from CADDYW010000034.1 coordinate 28,044, forward strand.
TGAATGTGAATATCTTCGACCGGGCGACCCGCGTGGTTCAGGAGAATCGGGCTGCGCCGGCTGCGGATCGTCTCGGCGTTGATCACGCACTTCTTGACGTCGCTACGCGAGGGAATCTCGTACATCACATCGAGCAGGACGTCTTCGATCACCGTGCGAAGTCCCCGTGCGCCGGTCTTGAGCTTCAGTGCCTCCTCGGCCGCCGCTTCGAGCGCATCCGAGGTGAGCGTGAGCTCGACCTTATCGAGCGCCAGGAACTTCTGATACTGCTTGATGATCGCATTCTTGGGCTCGGTCAGGATCTTCATCAGTGCCTCCTTATTGAGCGGATCCACGCTGACGACGACCGGCAGACGCCCGATGAACTCGGGGATCAGTCCGTACTTCAGGAGGTCGTCGGCGATCACCTGCTGGAGCAGCGCCGCCGTCTCGGCGGTGGGGTGGCCGGAGTGATCGGCCTTGAAACCGAGAGTCCGCTTGCCACCCACGCGATCGCCGACGATCTTGTCGAGCCCTTCGAATGCTCCACCACAGATGAAGAGAATGTTGGTCGTGTTGATCTGGATGAAGTCCTGATGCGGATGCTTGCGGCCTCCCTGGGGTGGGACGTTGGCGATCGTACCCTCGAGGATTTTCAGGAGCGCCTGCTGGACGCCCTCTCCGGAGACATCGCGGGTGATCGACGGGTTATCGCTCTTTCGGGCAATCTTGTCGATCTCGTCGATATACACGATCCCCCGCTCGGCGCGCGAGAGGTCGAAGTCTGCAGCCTGGATCAGGCGAAGAAGGATATTCTCGACGTCCTCTCCGACGTAGCCGGCTTCGGTGAGGGCCGTGGCATCGGCGATGCAGAACGGGACGTCGAGGATCCGCGCCAGGGTTTGCGCGAGCAGTGTCTTACCGCAGCCCGTTGGGCCAATCAGAAGGATGTTGGATTTTTGCAGCTCGACGTCATCGATCTGCATGCCCGCGTTGATGCGTTTGTAATGGTTGTAGACGGCGACGGCCAGAACCTTCTTGGCGCGCTCCTGTCCGACGACGTACTGCTCCAGGAGCTCGACAATTCGGCGCGGCGTTGGCACCTTGGTCATCGGCGCCTGATTTCGACCCTGAGGAGCCTGCTCCTCGTCGATAATCTCGCGGCACAGCTCGACGCATTCGTCGCAGATGTAAACCGATCCAGGGCCGGCGATCAGCCGGCGAACGCTCTCCTGCCCCTTCCCGCAGAACGAGCAATGATACTGCCCGCGGGGTCCCTTGGTCGTCGCCATTCCCCTCTTTTCCCTCGATGAGTAGAACTGTGCCGGCTTGCTCCGACGCGGGGGTCGCTAGCGAGCCGGCAGCTATCTGGATGTGCTTCTCGCGTCCCCGAGCTTACGTCCGGTCAGGCGCCAACCTTCGTAGGGGTGGACTTCGTCGATGCCAGGACCTCATCCACGATGCCATAGGCGACGGCCTGCTCGGCATTCAGGAAGAAGTCCCGATCGGTATCCCGAACGATACGCTCTTCGTCCTGTCCCGTCCGTTCGACCAGAATGCTATTGATCAGGCTACGCAGGCGCAAAATCTCCTTGGCCTGGATCTCCATGTCCGTCGCCTGACCACGCACTCCACCCAGCGGCTGGTGCATGTGCACCGTGGCATTGGGCAGAGCGAACCGCTTCCCCTTGGCCCCAGCAGCCAAAAGGATCGTTCCAAAGCTCGCAGCCATTCCGACGCAGATCGTCGAGACCGGCGGTCGAATCAGCTGCATCGTATCATAGATCGCCAGGCCAGCGTAGATCTCGCCACCCGGCGAGTTGATGTAGAGATTGATATCTTTCTCGGGATCTTCACGATCAAGGTAAAGCAGCTGAGCGACAATCAGATTGGCGATCTGGGCGTCGATCGGTGTACCCAGGAACACGATCCGCTCCCGCAACAGGAGCGAGTAGATGTCAAAGGCACGCTCAATCCGCCCGGTGTTCTCGATCACCATCGGAACGATGTCGCTCGGCGGCAAAATCAGATCAGCCATGGCGTATTAGTCTCCTCGTTTGTACAAGCAAGGCCAGTGATGCCGTACCGTTAGCTCTTCTCCGAGTCCGCCGTCGCATCCGGAACGGAAGCCGATGCACTCGCAGCGGATCCCTCGACGTCAGATTCCGCCGTCGCCGCGTGTCCTTCAGTCTCCGCCGAGGTGGGGGCCGTTGCTTCTGGCGCCGTCTGCGATGGAGCAGCTGCTGGCGCCTGCGCGGGCTCCGCAGCGGCTTCGTCGGTGGCGGCTGGCTGCTGTGCAATCTCCTCCAGACGCTCGACGGTCTTCCGGTAGACCAGACGTGCCTCGATCTGCTCGCGCTGATCGCGTGTGCTTAGACGATCACGGATGATGTTGCGCGCGGCGCCGAACTGGTCCGCGACGGCGTTGATCTCGGCGCTGACGTCCTCCGGCTTGATCTCGATGTGCTCCTGACGCGCGACCTCGCGAAGCACCAGAGAGTTCCGCAGGCGCCGAATCGCGGACTCGCGCATGTCGGCACGGACCTGCTCCATCGTCTTGTGCGTTTCACGCAGGTAGTCATCCCAGTTTACCCGCTCACGCGCGAGCGCGGCCTTCAGGTCTTCGACCTGCGAGTCGATCTGACGCTCGATCAGGACGTCGGGAATCTCGACAGTGGAGCGACTCACGACCGCATCGACCAGCGCATCGTCGTAGGCGTCACGGGCCTCGGCTTCGAGTCGCGCCTGGATGCGCTTGCGCACGTTTTCCCGCAGCTCTTCCACAGTTTCGCCGCCACCAATCGACTTCGCGAACTCGTCGTTGAGCTCCGGAAGGTGCTTCTCCTTGACCGCGTGCACCTTGACCGTGAAGATGATCGATTGGTTGGCGAGATTAGGATCTGGAAACTCGACCGGCAGGGTCAGGCCGAAGGTCTTCTCGCTTCCAGGCGTCAGTCCAATGAGCTCTTCGTCAAAACCCGGTGCGTATTCTGGTGATCCCTGCGGGTTGATCAGGTGCTCGTGCTCCTTGTCGTTGTACACCTCGCGACCGCCCGCCGTGTGCAGCAGCGTCTCACCGCCTGGACCAAACAGCGTTGGCACCGTTCCGACGACGCCGTGCACGTCGATCACGACGTGATCGCCAACCTGGGCACCGCGCTCGACCGGTACCCACTGGGCGCTGGCTTCCAGAAGCTCGTCGATGAAGCGGTTGACCTGCTCCGGTGTTGCCTCGACGGCGACCGGCTGCATGCGGATCGACCGGTAGTCTCCGAGCTCGACGGTAGGTGCGACCGGCACGGCGGCCTCGAAGACCAGAGGCTCTCCCGGATGGAATTCCGGCCTTTCGCTCAGGTCGGCTTCGCCGATCGGATGGATGTCGGTCTCACGCAGCGCTTTCCGGAAGGAATCGTCGATCAGCCGTTCGATCCCCTCTTCCTGGATCGTCTGTGGTCCGCCAACGTAGCGCTCGACGAGACTCCGCGGAGCCTTGCCCGGTCGGAAGCCAGGAATGCGAATCCGGCGACTGATGTCGCGATAGGTCCTGTCGATTGCTTCCTGCACCTGCTCCGGTGGAATCTCGATACGCAGCAAAACTTTACTCTGAGGAATCTTCTCAGCAGTGACCTTCACACTGTTCTCCAAGGTAGCCTTCAGGGCAAGCACGGGCTATGGGTACGACACGCGAACATTATATCATAGAAATGGCGCGCGCCGATGCGCGGCGGGGTGCGCATGGGCGACCCCCTCGACGCTGGTCAGACGATCCTTCGCGCCGTACAATACCGCGGAGGCTGGCCAATCCGCGCTGCCCATGGCGCCGCCCGCCTGGCGCTTCGGCGCCTTCCACGAGGAGGATCTGACCGAATGAGGGAGCTGGAGATTCGCCCACTCCAAGCAGACGAGATCGATCGCTTCGTCAACCTTAGCTACTACGCCTTCAGCGGTCGAACACCCGACGAGAGATCGACGGACTTCATCCGCCGCATCACGCCCGAGCGGAACGTGCTCGTGGCGCTCGAAGACGGCGAGATCGTGTCGCAGGTGATGATCTACGAGTTTGGCGTCTGGATCGACGGCGTGCGCTATCCTACCGGCGGGCTCGCCAATGTAGCGACGGTTCCGGAGAAGGCCCGACGCGGGTACGCTCATCGCCTGCTCAGGGAGGCGCTCGCCTGGATGCGGAACGAGCTGGGGCTAAGCGTGTCGACACTCTATCCCACCGTCTATCCCCTGTACCACGGCCTCGGGTGGGCGCCGGGCGGAGACGCCGTGCGCTACAGCGGGCCGCCCGCGGCCTTTCACCCGAGTGCCCTGCTTCCCGACGATCACGGTGGCCGTATCGAGCGCCGCCTCGCCCGAGTCGAGGACGTGGAGCTCCTCGAGCCAATCTACCGGGCATTTGCCCGCTCGAGGTCTGGCTATCTGGATCGACCCCGCTGGTATTGGGAGGATAACGTTCTGCGTCTCCGTCGATCGACCCCGCCCCGCTGGCTCGCTCTCTGGTATGATGCTGAAACGCAGCTCGCGGGCTACCTACTGTATACGCTGAACGGGCGTCCGCTTGGAGATACGCCGGATGCAGAGCTGTCGGTATATGAGCTTATCTCGCTCCAACCAGAGAGCTACCGCGCCCTTCTAACGTTCCTGTCGGCGCATCATCTGTGGCGACGAATCGTGCTGGACAGTGGTCGCGACGTTCCGGTACAATCGCTCGTCCAGAATCCTCACCTCCTCGACGTTCAGGTACCCGTGTCGGGACACTTTCTCTTTCGAATTGTCGATCTAGAGAAGGCACTGTGCAGCCGGAGCAGCGTCCCTCCCTCGCAAGCGGCCAGCCTCACGTTGCAGGTACGCGACGAGGCGGCTCCCTGGAACAATGGCACGTGGCGGATCGGCTGGGATGCCGACCGATGGATCTGCGAGAGGGCGGAGGGACGCGCTCCGGACGCCAGCGTGGACATCGCGACGCTGTCGGCACTCTTTTGCGGATCCATCGATGTCCGGCAGGCAATGAACATCGGAGCGCTTCGAGCCACGGCCGACGCCGCTGATGGCTTACGTGCCCTGCTCACAACGGCCTATCCGCCGTACAGCCGGGATCATTTCTGAGGCACGAGCGAGAGGGCAGCCGACTCGCCCGATTGTGGAACGACCCGCGTGATGGTGCTGCCCCGTGGTGGCTGTTGGCGAGGGCAAGCGAGGATCTGATCGAGAGCGGGAATGTGCGCGAGATCACAGGAGGTTGAGCGATGAGCGAGTATCCGGCGGCGACCCAGCGAGTCGTCGCCGAACTGGCAAGACGTGGTATTGATGTCCAGATCCTCGAATCGAAGACGAGCACCCGCACGGCGGCGGAAGCAGCAGCCTCGCTCGGCACGACGGTCGGTCAGATCGTCAAGTCGCTCGTGTTTCTGGTCGACGGAGAGCCGGTCCTGGCGCTGGTCTCCGGATCGAACCGTCTGGACACGGACAAGCTGGCACATGCCCTCGGGGGACGCGAGGTCAGTCGAGCAAACGCGGATCAGGTACGCGAGATCACTGGCTTTGCGATCGGCGGCGTCCCCCCGGTTACGATTGGCAAAGGCTCGCTGGTGGTCTGCGACGCGGACCTCCTGCAGTACCCCGTGGTTTACGCGGCAGCGGGCACACCCAATCATAACTTCGCTATCGAGCCACGTAAGCTGGTCGAGGTCACCGGAGCGCGGGTGATCGATCTGAAGGCTGCCAGCTCGCCGTAGGGTGTCTCCAGCAGATCGTCTGATCTGCTGGAGTGGCGCCTGTGAGAAGACTCCCAACCACCCATCGCTACTCCCCAACGAGCGACGGCACTCGCCGAATCGCGCGGGCGGGCCGTGATGGCTGCAAGAGACCGGTCGATGCGAACGAGGGCCCCGCGGTGATCGTCGCCCGTCCGTAGTCGGTTCAGAGCGGCAGCACACGATTCGCGTGACGCGCGCCCCCCCGAATGTACCCCACCAAATGTACTATGGCAGACGGCTTTAACGACTTTCTTGCAGCCTATACTGTCATTGGTCCATTGTCACGGGGTTGATCTGGCATTCTAGGCGGGGGCACGAGTGGCGTGCGGTCCGGAAACCTACGGCTGTCGCCGAGGCTTCTGTCGGGGCTGGCGGTGGGTGCCCTGGTGCAGGACCAGGAGAGTGGCTAAGGTTTGGCTTATGGGACTATGGCCGTAAGGGCCATTTCCCGTCTGGCCGCTCCCAGGCTTCTCCCTGGCGGAGACACCGGTGGGTCTGTTGAAGATCACTCGGGATGACGCGACTGCCGCGGTTCGACCGGTCGTTGGCGGTTGGAATAGAGTGGGAATGGGAGGTGTCTGCATGCGGGTTGTCACCGTCATGAACCAGAAAGGCGGGGTCGGCAAGACGACGACCACGCTGAATCTCGCGGCAGCCCTGCAGGAAGGTGGCTGGCGTGTACTCGTCGTCGATTTCGATCCACAGGGTAGTCTGACAACCTGCTGTGGGTCCAGCGAGCCCGGGCGGCTTGGCTCCGGACTGACGATTGCCGATGCGGTGCTGACCACGGTGCATGGGCCGGTGAGCCGTCCTGTCTCGCTGCGTGACGTCGTCGTCACCACCCCCGCGGGAATCGATCTGGTGCCATCGGGCCAGCAGCTCGCGACTGCCGAGGCGGCTCTCTACACCGTGTACGGGCGCGAGTACGCGCTGCGGGACACCCTGGCTGTCGCCCGCGACTATTACGACGTGATCATCATCGATAGCGTGCCGACGCTCGGCCTTCTCGCGGTCAACGGGCTCGCCGCGGCAGATGGTCTCATCATCCCGGTGCAGGCCGAGTACCTGGCGGTCTATGGCCTCGCTCAGCTTCTCCAAAACGTGGCGCTGGTGCGTGAGCGCCTCAATCCGCGCCTAGCGGTCTGGGGTGTACTCCTGACAATGGTCGACGCTCGGACTCGACATAGCCGTGAAGTGGTCGCCGCGGTGCGAGAGACGCTTCCGGGCCAGGTACCGGTGTTCGAGACCCAGATCCCGGTCGACGTGAAGCTAAAGGATAGCTCTCGGGCGGGAATCAGTGTGCTCCGGTACGATTCGCTGAGTCGCTCCGCGCAGGCCTATCGAGCGCTGGCCGTCGAAGTGGGGCGTATGCTCAGTGGTAAGCCAGCCCTGACGGAGATTCCGACCGCGAGCCATGATCTACCGACGCAGACGGTTGCGTCGCAACCGGCCACGGTGCCGCGGAAGGCGGGCGAGGTCGAGATGGGGAGGTCGGTCAAGACGGTCTCGCTGGCGGCGCGGCTTGGCCTGCGGCAGCAGACCCTCGAGCCAACCTGGGAGATCCCGCGTCCGCCGGGAGTGAGCAGAGATACTCCAGCCCCGAGCGCTCCTGCGGCGCGGTTCACCGGCCCGTCCGAGACCGGGCTCGCTCCGGGCGTCGTGCCGCTGCCAGATCTGAGCTCGGGAAGCCTCGACGCGGTCTTCAGCACGTATCCAACCCCCACCGCGCCTGACGCTGCTCCGGCCGCCTCCGCGACCGAGATGGCGACTCCCCGCGACACCGCGGCGCAAGGATCAGAGGTACGGCTCCCCACGGATGCGGCCGGTGGCGAGTCCATCAGCCCCCCGGGAGCGGCCAACCAGCCAGACGGGCACGGCGGCCAACCTGGAAGCCATCGCCCGGACGGGAAGGCGAACGCCTCCGAGCGCTATTCCCGGTCGTTCCGGATCTTCAAGCGCTTCGACTGGCGCACCTAGCCCGAGCCCGGACGATCGACGGGCGCAGGCGCTCCGGCGCTGTCGTGTGCCCGGAAGCCGCCGGATGCTGGGGGTGCAGGCTCGGCGCAATGCCTACGAATGCACGGTCGACGTTCCCACTCCGGTCGTGACCGGTTTCCAGCTCGGGCGGCGTGCCTCGTACGCCGTGATCTGTTCCTCGTGCTGAAGAGTCAGTCCGATGTCGTCGAGGCCGTTGAGCAGGCAGTGGCGGCGGAATGGGTCGATCTGAAACGCGATCGATAGCCCCTGGTCATCCTCGACGACGTTGCGCTCCAGGTCGACTGTCAGTCGATAGCCCGGAGCGGCCTTGGCGCGAGCCAGGATCTCGCTTACCGTCTGCTCGGGCAGAGTGATCGGAAGAATCCCATTCTGAAAGCAGTTGTTGTAGAAGATATCGGCGAATGATGGGGCGATGATCGCGCGGAACCCGTAATCCAGGAGCGCCCACGGAGCGTGCTCGCGCGACGACCCGCAGCCGAAGTTGCGCCCCGCCACGAGAATCGTTGCACCCTGGTAGCCCGGGTGATTCAGCTCGAAGTCTGGATTGGGCTCACCGTTCGGGAGGAGGCGCCAGTCGAAGAACAGAAACTGGCCGAAGCCAGTCCGCTCGACACGTTTGAGGAACTGCTTGGGAATGATCTGGTCGGTGTCGACGTTTACTCGGTCCAGCGGCGCGACAACGCCGGTCAATCGCACGAATGGCTCCATGTGCTCACGTCCTCAGTCAATATTCCCCGCGCGGGCTCCAGCCCGTTTCGTTCTGTCCCGTGACCCGTCCGGCAGGGGGCAAGGGCTCGCGGATAATCGTCGTGGCGTGATCAGAACTCTCCTGCCGCACGAGTGGTCTCCCGTATCTCGCCAGGCGGTCAGATGTCGATATCCCAATCGCGGATGTCGACGAAGTGTCCAGCAATCGCGGTTGCAGCCGCCATGACCGGGCTGACGAGATGGGTTCGTCCTCCTTTGCCCTGACGCCCCTCGAAGTTTCGATTCGAGGTGGAGGCACAGCGCTCCCCGGGCTGCAGGATATCCGGGTTCATCCCGAGGCACATCGAGCACCCGGCTTCGCGCCACTCAAAACCAGCAGCTTCGAAAATGTGGTGCAGCCCCTCGGCTTCTGCCTGCCGCTTGACGGTCGTTGAGCCAGGGACAACCATTGCCCGGACCCTCGGGTTCACCTTGCGTCCGCGGACCACCTTAGACGCGGCGCGGAGGTCTTCGATGCGGCCATTGGTGCAGGATCCCAGGAAAACGCGATCGACGGCGATCTCCTGGATCGGCGTGCCCGGCATCAGCCCCATGTACTCCAGGGCTCGCTCGGCGGCGCGACGGTCGGCCGGATCTGTGAAGGACGATGGGTCCGGTACCGTCCCGGTGACGGGAGCGACCATCCCGGGGTTCGTTCCCCAGGTCACGTAGGGGACGAGAGACGATCCATCGATCTCGACGGATCGGTCGTACTGCGCCCCCGGATCCGTTGGTAGTGTCTGCCACTCCGCGAGAGCCTTCTCGAAATCCTTCCCCTTTGGAGCGTGAGGACGACCCTCGAGGTAGGAGAAGGTAACGTCGTCCGGTGCGACCATTCCCGCGCGGGCCCCGCCCTCGATCGACATGTTGCAGACGGTCATTCGTCCTTCCATGGACAGAGAGCGAATCACCGAGCCGGTGTACTCGACGGCGTAGCCAGCCGCGCCACCGGTGCCAATCTTACCAATGATTGCGAGGATCACATCCTTCGCGGTGACGCCGTAGGGCAGGGTCCCCTCGACCCGGATCTCCATCGTCCGGGGTCGTGCCTGAATCAAACACTGCGTCGCCAGAACGTGCTCGACCTCGGAGGTCCCGATGCCAAAAGCGAGGGCACCAAACGCACCGTGCGTCGAGGTATGGCTATCGCCGCAGACGATGGTCATCCCCGGCTGGGTGAGACCAAGCTCGGGACCGATAATGTGGACGATTCCCTGCCGCGGGCTGTGGAGATCGTAGAGCGTAATGCCGAACTCCTCGCAGTTCTTCGCCAGGACCTGCATCTGCTTGAGCGAGATCTCGTCCGTGATCGGTAGAGACCGAGCCCACGTCGGGACGTTGTGATCCATTGTGGCGACCGTCAGATCCGGTCGACGCACCTTTCGACCCGCGAGCCGAAGCCCGTCGAATGCCTGCGGGGAGGTAACCTCGTGGACGAGGTGCAGATCAATGTAGAGTAACGCTGGCTCCCCGGCCTCCTCGCGAACGACGTGGCTTTCCCAGATTTTCTGGAACATGGTCCTGGCAGACATCGGTGGCAATCCTCACACTCTAAGCGCATGACGACGTTCGGCACGATCGTCGACCAGAAGCCGACGCCAGTCAGCGTTGGTGGCTATTGTAAATGATCTGAAAGCAAAGGAAAAGATCGCGCCGCTCGGGGCTCGGGCCAGAGACCGGCGCATGCGCGATTGAGCGACCGGCCGCGGACAGGGCGCGGGCCGCACGGGGCACGGCGGCTACCCTGGCGAGCCGGCCCACGGATTACGCGTCGTCTTCCCATACTGCATATAATTATGGTGGTTGGCGCTGCGTGAGAGGAGGCCTGACGTGGAGAAACCCGAGATACTCGATCAGAACGAAGCGAAGGGCCGTCGACCTCCACTCGTGCGCATCCTTGTCGTCCTGCTCCTGCTCGGCGTCGTGGGGCTGGCGACCTGGGCTCTGCAAGGGGGAATCGCCCCTCCTCGCGGAGCACCCCGGATCGGCGCGCGCGCGCCCAATTTCACGATCCAGAATGTCGATGGTAAGGCCGTCAGCCTCTCCGATTATCGGGGCAAGACCGTCCTCCTCAACTTCTGGGCGACGTGGTGTTTGCCGTGCCGTTCGGAGATGCCCGCGATCGAATCGACGATCCGATCGCACCCGAACGTGGTCGTCCTCGCGGTCGACGTCCAGGAAGGCGTCGTTCCCGTGAATGATTACTCGCGCCGACTTGGCCTGTCCTTCAAGCCGCTCCTGGATAGCTCCGGCGAGGTGACGTCGCTCTACCACGTCGACGTTCTTCCCACCTCATTCTTTATCGGACCCGATGGGATGATCCGCGCCATGAATGTCGGGCCGATGGATCAACGTATGATCGACGGGAACATTCAACGAGCGTCGTAGAAGTCCTGGTCTGAATCCGCGCGAGGGGGCGCGTTTGATCACGGAGGAGTGATGGCAACGAGTCACTGGAACTACATCGATGGAAGCTGGGTGCCGTCGGCGAGCGGAAAGACGTTCACCAGCATCAATCCCGCGACTGGAGAGGCGATCGGCGAGGTCACGCTGTCCACCCCGGACGACGTCGCCGCTGCCTGCAGTGCTGCGGCTCGGGCGTTCGATTCTTGGAGACGGACTCCCGCCCCGCGTCGCGGCGAGATCATCTTTCGCGCGGGCGAGATCCTTGTTCGCCGGAAAGAAGAGCTCGCGCGATTGATGACCATGGAGATGGGTAAGGTCATCAAGGAAGCGCGTGGCGACGTGCAGGAAGCCATCGACATGGCCTACTACATGGCCGGTGAAGGGCGTCGCTCCTTCGGCTACACGACCCCATCAGAGCTACCAAGCAAATTTGCCATGGCGGTCCGCGACCCGATCGGCGTGGTAGCGGCGATCACTCCGTGGAACTTCCCCCTGGCAATACCGGGGTGGAAGATCTTCCCCGCGCTGGTGCTCGGGAATACCGTCGTGTTCAAGCCGTCTTGCGAAACGGCGATCACCTCATCGATGATCGTTCACGTGCTGGAAGAGGCCGGCCTACCGCCCGGGGTGCTGAATCTCGTCCAGGGGCCGGGGACGACGGTCGGATCCGCGCTTGCGCGGAATCCCCAGGTGATCCTGGTATCGTTCACCGGCTCGACCGAGGTGGGGCGCCAGCTCGCGATCGAGGCTGCACCCGAGATGAAGCGGCTTTCGCTCGAGATGGGTGGGAAAAATGCGATTATCGTGCTTGACGATGCCGACCTCGACCTCGCGGTTGACGGGATCATCTGGAGCGCCTTCGGGACGAGCGGCCAGCGCTGTACGGCAGCGAGTCGTGTGATTGTACAGCGCGACGTACACGATAAGCTGGTCCAGATGCTGGTCGAGCGAACGAGGCGGCTGCGCCTCGGCAATGGACTGGACGAGACCGTCGACGTCGGGCCAGTCATCAATCAGAGTCAGCTCGAAAAGATCGAACGATACGTGAAGATCGGAGAGCAAGAGGGTGCCAGGCTGCTCGTCGGCGGGCACGTCGCTCGTGATGGCGAACTCGGCAAGGGTTTCTTCTTCGAGCCGACCATTTTCGACGACGTTCGTCCGACGATGCGCATCGCGCAGGAGGAGATTTTCGGGCCGGTCACCGCGATCATTGCGGTCGATACCCTGGACGAGGCGATCGCCGTCAACAATGGCGTGGCCTACGGTCTATCCAGCTCGATCTACACGCGCAACGTGAACCGAGCGTTCGCGGCAATGCGCGACCTGACGACCGGCCTCGTCTACGTCAACGCGGGGACGATTGGAGCGGAGATTCATCTGCCGTTCGGCGGGACGCGGGCGACCGGCAACGGTCATCGCGAGGCGGGTACGGCCGCTCTGGACGTCTTCTCGGAGTGGAAGACGCTCTTCATCGACTACTCCGGGCACCTGCAGCGCGCACAGATCGATATCGGCAGCTAGTGCCCCGCCAACGGAAATATGAGGGGTAGCAATTTTCCCAAATGCGTCCACCCATCAATTTCTGCTTGACACACCACTAGGGCGATCCGTGGGATGGTTCGGCCGGGCCGGGTAGACAGCGAAGGCTGCCCGGCCCGTCGGAGCGGTCCTTCGACC
>CADDYW010000035.1 GCA_902810745.1 Chloroflexota bacterium
GAAGACCAGGACGAGTACCCGCGTCACGCGCGACAGAGAACGGGGGTCACCGGCTGCGAGCCCTCGGCGTTAGCGGACACGGGGAAAACCCCCTGCGAGCCGGTCGGCGAACGCCGCGGAGTGCTTCGCGGAGTCAGTAGCTGGACCCGGAACCCGCCCGTTACGCGGGATGCGAGTGCGCTCGCCCGTGACGTGGGCGGGCGAAATTGGGTGGAACCGCGAGAATGAGCTCTCGCCCCAGTGGGGTGAGAGCTTTTTCGTTGGGTATCGAGTGACGTGCCGTGTCGGACACGGTGCCCACGGCGGCACGGCAAAGAGGAGAAAGGAGGAGGATGTGAACGATCTCGAGCGCATGCGCCATTCGGCGGCGCACGTGATGGCCGAGGCAGTCCTGGAGATGTTCCCGGGTGCCAAGGTGGCGATTGGACCGCCGATCGAGGATGGGTTTTACTACGATTTCGAGTTACCCCGTGAGCTGACTCCCGACGACTTTCCCGAGATCGAACGGCGCATGCGCCGGCAGATCGAGGAGAACCTCCCGTTTGAGCACTGGGAGTGGCCGGTCGAGCAAGCGCGAAAGTTTTTCGAAGAACGTGGCCAGAAGTACAAGGTGGAGCTGATCGACGACCTCGTCGCGAACGAGGGGGTCACGACCGTTGGCATCTACAAGCAGGGACCGTTCATCGACCTCTGCCGTGGCCCCCACGTCGCTTCGACGGGCGAGATCGGTGCGTTCAAGGTGCTGCGGACGGCCGGCGCCTACTGGCGAGGGGATGCGAAGCGCGAGCAGCTCACGCGCATCTATGCAACAGCCTGGCCGACACAGGCCGACCTCGACGCCTATCTGGAGCGCCTGGAGGAGGCACGCAAGCGGGACCATCGTCGGCTGGGCCAGCAGCTCGAGCTGTTCAGCTTCCACGAGGAGAGTCCGGGCGCTGCTTTCTGGCTGCCCAACGGGACCGTTCTGCGGCAGACAATCGAGGATTTCCTGCGGGTCGAGCACCGCAAGCGCGGCTACAAAGAAGTGCGCACACCGGTCCTGCTCGACCGGACGCTCTGGGAGCGGTCAGGCCACTGGAAGCTCTACAAGCAGAATATGTTCGTTACCGAAACGGAGGAGCGCGAGTACGGCGTCAAGCCGATGAACTGCATCGGCGCTTTCGTGATCTATCGCGAGAAGCTGCACTCGTTCCGCGACCTGCCGCTGCGTCTGGCCGAGCTGACCGGCGTCCTGCATCGCAACGAGCTTTCGGGCACCCTTGCCGGGCTCTTCCGTGTCCGCCAGTTCGTCCAGGACGATACCCATATTTTCGTCACGCCGGAGGGGCTCGAAGACGAGCTCGACGCGGTTGTCGATTTCGGACTCTACATCCTGCGGGCGTTCGGCTTCGATCAGTTCTCGGTCGGCCTGAGCGTTCGCGACCCGGCGAACACGGATAAGTTCCTCGGGACCGACGAGCAGTGGGACAATGCCGAGCAGGCGTTGAAACGGGTCGCGGATCGTCACGGACTGCAGCCCGAGATCATGTTCGGCGAAGCGAAGTTCTACGGGCCCTCGCTGGACATCCACGTCAAGGACGCGCTTGGTCGGCTCTGGCAGTGCACGACGGTGCAGATCGACTTCAACAATCCGGAGCGGTTCGACCTCGAGTACGTCGGAGCTGATGGCGAGCGGCATCGCCCGCTGATTATCCATCGTGCCCTGATTGGCTCGTTCGAGCGCTTCATCGGTGTCCTGACCGAGCACTACGCTGGCGCATTCCCGGTCTGGCTGGCGCCGGTCCAGGTGATCGTCCTACCGATCGCGGATCGTCACGCCGAATTTGCCGAGCAGGTGGCCAATGGCCTACGCGAGGCGGGCGTGCGTGTCGAGGTCGATGCGCGGCGGGAGAAGGTCAATGCGAAGATCCGCGACGCGCAGCTTCTGAAGATTCCGTACATGCTGGTCATTGGCGACAAGGAGATCGAGAGTAACACCGTCTCGGTACGGCTGCGGACGGGCGAGAACCTCGGTCCCCGGCCGATCGCCGAGTTCACGGCGATGGCGGTCGACGTGATCCGTGCGCGGTCGCTGGATCTGGTGCTGGACCGAACCCCTGCTTGACCTCGGCGAGATCAGGCAGACCCGCTGTATTTGAAGAACGTCGCGGCGAGCGGCGGGAGGGTAATACTCAGCGAGTACGGCCGCCCGTGGAACGGGAGACGGTGCGTCCGAACTCCGCCGAGGTTACCCAGGCCGCTCCCGCCGTACTCCCGAGCATCGCCGTTCAGAATCTCTCTCCAGAAGCCCGGACGCGGTACTCCCAGGCGATAGCCGGACCGTGGGACGGGCGTGAAGTTGAAAACCGCCAGGACGATCTCGTCGGAAGATTTTCCCTTGCGAAGGAAGCTGAGCACGCTCTGCTCGGTGTCGTTGCAGTCGATCCACTCGAAGCCCGCGGGGCTGAAATCGAAGTCGCGGAGCGCTGGCTCGGAGCGGTAGAGGGCGTTCAGATCCTTTACCAGCCGCTGGACCCCGGCGTGAGGTGGGCTGCTCAGGAGATGCCAGTCCAGGCTCTCGTCGTGATTCCATTCGCGCCACTGGCCGAACTCGCCGCCCATGAACAGGAGCTTCTTGCCTGGCTGGGCATACATGTAGGCGAGCAGGAGCCGCAGGTTCGCGAACTTCTGCCAGTCGTCGCCAGGCATCTTCCCCAGCAGTGATCCTTTCCCGTGAACAACCTCGTCGTGCGACAGGGAGAGGATGAAGTTCTCCCAGAAGGCGTACAGCTGGCGGAAGGTCAGCTGGTTGTGGTGGAACTTGCGGTGCACCGGATCCTGACGCAGGTACGCCAGGGTATCGTGCATCCAGCCCATGTCCCACTTCATGCCGAAGCCGAGGCCACCGACGTAGGTCGGCCGCGAGACCATCGGCCAGGCCGTCGACTCCTCGGCAACTGTCTGAGCATCGGGATAGTTCCGGTAGACCTCCTCGTTGAGGCGTCGCAAGAACGCGATAGCTTTCAGATTCTCGCGGCCGCCGAACTCGTTCGGAATCCACTCGCCATCCCTGCGTGAGTAATCCAGGTAGAGCATCGATGCGACCGCGTCGACACGAAGCGCGTCGGCGTGGTAGACATCGAGCCAGAAGATGGCGCTGCTGATCAGGAAGCTCCGCACCTCGTTGCGCCCATAGTTGAAGATGAAGCTCTTCCAATCAGGATGGAACCCCTGGCGCGGGTCGGCGTGCTCGTAGAGGTGCGTCCCGTCGAAGAAGCCCAGGCCATGCTGGTCGGTAGGGAAGTGCGAGGGCACCCAGTCAAGAATCACGCCGATGCCGTGCTGATGCAGACAGTCGATCAGACTCATGAAGTCGCGCGGCGTTCCATAGCGGCTGGTCGGGGCAAAGTAGCCAGTCGTCTGGTAGCCCCACGACCCGTAGAAGGGATGCTCCATCACCGGCAGAAACTCGACGTGCGTGAAGCCGAGGTCGCGCACGTAGGCCGCGAGCCTCGGCCCGAGCTCGCGGTAGGTCAGCGGGCGGTGGCCCTCCTCTGGCACGCGCATCCACGAGCCCAGGTGAACCTCATAGATGGCGATCGGCGCGTCGAGCGAATTTGCCCACTGGCGCTGCTCCAGCCACTCGCCATCTCCCCAGGTATAATCCAGATCGCAGACGACCGACGCCGTCCGCGGCGGCTCTTCGCTCGCGAAGGCGAGCGGATCGGCTTTCTCGACCTGATGATTGCCGTGGTGGGACACGAGGTGGTACTTGTAGCGCGTTCCGACGGCGACGCCTGGAATGAAGCCTTCCCAGACGCCAGACTGCCCACGGGGACAAAGACAATGAGTGGCAGGGATCCAGTTGTTGAAATCGCCGATCACCGAGACCTGCCGGGCGTTTGGTGCCCAGACGGCAAAGTAGGTCCCGTCGACGCCGTCGACGGTCAGATGATGTGCGCCTAGCTTTTCATAAAGACGAAAATGACAGCCCTCGTTGAAGAGATGCAGGTCGTCGTCGGTCAGCAGACTCCGGTGGTGCATAGCTACATTATGCAGGATCCACATCCCATCTGCGGATGGAGTGCGTGACTTTTGTTTCTCTCATGATACGTTCACTTGTCGCCTGCCTTCGAACTGCCTACACTCCATCTGCACGGATGTCCGCAGAACGGGATGGAGTGTGTCGATTCGGCGCTGACACCAGCCGGCCCAGGCTGCGATGCTGGACCCGTTCCCGTCACGACATATACAGTAGCGGCCCCACGCCCATCGACGACGTCGGAGAATCTGGTTTTCGGTGAAAGCGAAGCGTTGGCTCCTGGTCCTGTCGGGCGCAAGCCTTGTGCTGTTTGCCCTGACCGGCTATCTGGCCAACGCGCAGGTCTTATCGGCAGCAGTCAGCGCCGAGAGCTTCCCGATCAGGCCGGGCAAGGTGGTTTATCCCTCCGAATTCCCCGGCGACGTGCGGTCCTTGCCGCAGATCAGAACGGCTTCTGGGACAAGGGTTATACCGGTCCGTCAGCCTCCGGTCAGTCCGAGTAAGCACCCATCTTCGGGAGCAGCCGAGCCACCCGCTCAACCTCAGGCGCCGATTGTCAGTATGCCTGGCCCCACCCAGAGCTTCGCGGGGCTCTCGTTCAGTGGGAGCTGCACCGGGGGACAATGTGGCGCCGGGTACCCACCCGATACCAACGGCGACGTTGGTCCGAATAACTACCTCCAGGCCGTCAACACCTCGATTGGCATCTTTAGCAAGACCGGCACCCGTCAGGCGGCCTTTACCTACAATTCACTCTGGGCGACCGCCAATACCGGCACGCCCTGCGACTACGCCAACCAGGGCGATCCGGTCGTCCTCTACGACCCGCTCGCCGATCGCTTCATTTTCATGGACTTCGCCTGGGACGACCTCAACCTCCAGACGGGGCCGTACTACTTCTGCTTCGCGGTCTCGAAGACCGCCGACCCTGTTAGCGGGGGCTACTACCTTTACGCCATCCGCGCCGACGACGACGCCCATCCGTGGTTACCCGACTACCCAAAGGGCGCCATCTGGCCAGACGGTATCTACTTTTCCGCCAACATGTTTTGCATGGAGCTGTCGGGGTGCTCCGGCGGTTCTGGCACGTTCCAGGAAGTGCGCGCGTGGGCGTTCAATCGGCAACAGATGGAGGCTGGACAAAGCCTCCAGTCGGTCGTCGTGGATACCAGCTCGACGAGCTACTTCTCCCTGCTACCGAGCAACTTGCGGGGAGCGCTACCGCCGTCTGGAACACCCAGCTTCTTCGTTTCCGAAGATCAGTTTTCATACAGCTTCGACGTCTTCAAGTTTCACGTGGACTGGACGACGCCGAATAGCTCCACCTTCAGCGGTCCAATCCAGGTCTCGCAAGCGTCCTATTCGGTGCCTAATGGGGCGATTGTTCCGCAACCCGGTACTCACACCAAGCTCGATTCGCTCAACGATCGCTTGATGATGCAGAATCAGTACAGAAACGTCGACGGTGCAGAATCACTCTGGGTCGCACACACTGTCCAGACGTCACGTTCCTCGAACACCGGCATCCAGTGGGCCCAGATCGACGTTAGCGGCGGCACCATCGTAACCACGCCCCTTCAGCAGCAGGAATACTTTCCTGACACCTCGTTGTACCGCTGGCTGCCGAGTCTCGCCGTGGATAGCGCGGGCAACATGGCGGTCGGCTATAGCGTGTCGAGCGCGACCACCTATCCCGGTATCCGATATTCGGGACGCCTGTACAATGACCCTCTCAACACCTTGTCCCAGGGCGAAGCCACGCTCGTGGACGGAAGTGGGTCGCAGATCGTGGACTGCGGAGGCAGCCCGTGTACGCGCTGGGGTGACTACAGCGCAATGACGGTCGACCCGTCGGACGATTGCACGTTTTGGTACACGAACGAGTACTACACCACCTCCGGCGGCGACTGGAACACGCGGATCGGTAGCTTCAAGTTTTCCGCGTGCCCAAGGCCGACGCCAACGGCCACCGCGACCGGGACCGCCACGCCGACCATTACGAGCACGCCCATGATCACGCGCACTCCGACGCGCACCAGTACCCCGACGTACACGCCCACGAGCACTCTGAGTCCAACGCCGACGCCGACCAACACGGCGACGGCAACGCGCACGCCTACCAGCACGTCCACACCGACGCCGACGGTTGCGCCCGCAGCCACCGATACTCCGACGCCAGCTCCGACGTCGTCCGCGACGGAGACGCCGACCGGCACTCCCGTGCCAGCGGAGACGCCGACCGCGACGCCGTTTCGCATCTTTCTGCCAATCGTCATCGACGGCTGAGTCAGCGGCTGTAGTAAATCACGAGGATATTGTCGAACGGGTAGACGGTCTCCTGGGAGAAAAGCGCGCGCATCGCCGGGCGGATCAGGTGCCGTGGGTCGTTGTACCAGTCGTGGCTGAGCAGGACCCAGGCGTGCTGCTGGCCGCTGGTCAGGCGGGCGATCGTGGGGACGTCGCTTGGGAGCATCTCGGGCTCCAGCACACCCCGGTCGAAAAGATCGACGGGTAGACCGTGCTCGGTGAGCGGCGGACCGTGTAGCCGCTGGTAGTAATAGTCGAAAGGAAGCTGCGTCCAGGTCGCGTTGAACAGGATCAGATCACCGGGCTGAGCATGCTGAGCAACGAACGCGGCCGAAGACTGCCAGAGCTCCTTCCGGAAGGTGGCGTCGTAGTTATTCAGACTGACCAGGTAGAGCCAGACGACTGGTATGAGTAGTAGCGCGCTAACCGCTGGACGACGCGCCGCGGCGATACCCATCGCGATCAGTATGAGCGCGCCAACCGAGGTGTAGAGGAGAACGCGCTCCTCGAAGATCGGGCGCCAGATACTCAGGATGAGATCGATCGCGATGGGAATGAGAAAGCTCGCCAGAAAGAGCAGGCGATAGCGGGAGGCGCCGCCGAGGAGCCCCACCAGGCCGAGCGCGCACAGCGGTATCAACAGCCAGAAGCCCAGAGCACCGAGGGGGATGTGCAGCCCGACGACCGTCGCTGTTCCGGGGGGGAAAGCAGCCAGGAGGTCCAGGATCGTCTGCCCAACCGAGGATGGCGTGGGCGCCGAGGTCCAGAACCGCTGAATCACGCCCGCGGCCTGATGCAGCAGGATCGGAGCCCAGGGAAGCCAGAGAGCCCCCACCCCGACCATGGTCGCGGTGTAGGCACGACGTGCCGGTGGATCCTGGCGAGTCTTCCAGAAGACGAAAATCGCCTGCGCAGGGATGAGCAGCAGGGCCACGTTGTGCGTGTAGACGAGGAGAGCCGTCGCGGCGCCAAAGGCGAGCCAGGACGCGCGCGAGCGTCGCTCGATTGCCTGGATAAGAAAGAACGTCCCGAGAGAGACCAGGAATACCACCAGTGCGTACATCCGCGCTTCCTGTGAGTAGCGGACGAGCTCCGGGGAAAGGGCAACGAGGCACGCGGCGATCAGCCCAAGCCGCCGTCCGCCCGCCGCTCGGCCGAGCAGGGCCCCGACCGGAATCGTCGCCGTCCCGAGCAGGACCGAAAAGAGCCGTGTCCACCAGGGGTCGTCACGCGGGAGGAGCCAGAAATGCAGGAGCAAGGCGTACAGTGGCGGATGCTGGTCAATGGACGCGATCACCTGGACCGCGGTCCAGGGAGAGAGCTTGGCCAGCCAGATGCTGAATACTTCGTCAATCCAGAGCCCACGGGTCGGGACGACCAGGCCACGCAAGCGAAACGTCAACCCGATCACGGTGAGGACGAGGACCGTCGCTGCCTCCAGTAGCCAGGATCGCGCGGTCACGATCTTGTCGAGAGTGATGACCGCCTGAGCCATGGACTGATGCTTCAGCAATCCGGCAGCCGAGCCTGATGGCCATCCCGATTTATCGTGGTGCTGGGAGACGTTCACGAGATACCTCTTGTCGATCACCGGGCGATCCCCTGAGCGCGTCACCCGATCGCCCGTGACTCTCGGTTCGGGACGTACCGTCGCGGCGCGCTGCCAGGCATCCCGGTTGCGCGGGCGCGCAGGGGCGCGTCGGACACGGTATAGCTCGTCCCCGACTACTATACGGCATCGCCTGGCACGTGTAGATTGGCTGGCCGTGTGATCGCCGGGTCCGGGGTGACAGGGACGCTGGCTCGTGCTGTCCGTCGGCGGTTGATGGCCGAGTGCGCTATAATGTTGGCGTACCTGGTAGGATGTTTTCACTCCCTGGTGGCCTAGATGGCCACGACAGGATTACTCGCCGGTTGCAGTGGAGTCCTCTTCCCCTGGCGACTGTTCGGGATGAGCTGGCTCTTGCCCTGGCTGGAGGATAGGTGAGAGATGAGCGGTGAGCATGGGCGGAATAATCCGTTCGGCGCGCGGACGCATCTGGAGGGTGCACCGGGTTCGCCGGTCTATTACCGGCTGGCTGCGCTAGCCGACCACGTCGGGCTCGACCTCGCCCGGCTGCCTCACACGGTGAAGATTCTGCTCGAGAACCTGCTGCGCCACTGTGACGGGCACCGCGTGACTGAAGATGACGTCCTGGCGCTGGCGCGATGGAATCCGGAGAACAAGGAGTCGCGCTCCCTGGCTTTCTGGCCGGCGCGCGTGCTCTTGCAGGACTTTACCGGCGTTCCGGCGGTGGTTGATCTCGCGGCGATGCGCTCGGCGGCGGCGCGGGCCGGCGGAGATCCAAAGAAGATCAATCCACTGGTGCCGGCTGATCTGATCATTGATCACTCCGTGCAGGTCGACCGGTTTGGCACCCAGCTCGCCTTTCGCTTCAACGTCGAGCGCGAATACGAAAGGAACCAGGAACGCTACGCGTTGCTCCGGTGGGCCCAGCAGGCGTTCGATAACTTCCGAGTCGTGCCTCCGGGAACTGGCATTTGTCACCAGGTCAACCTGGAGTACCTTGCACGGGTGGTGCAGGCACGGCCCATGGACGGCGAGCTGACCGCCTACCCCGACACTCTTGTTGGGACGGACTCTCATACGACGATGATCAATGGCCTTGGGGTCCTTGGCTGGGGTGTCGGCGGTATCGAGGCTGAGGCGGCACTGCTTGGCCAGCCACTCGAGCTTCTCACGCCAGTCGTCGTGGGATTTCGCTTCCACGGACAGCTCCGCGAGGGTGCGACGGCAACCGACCTCGTGCTCACCGTTACCGAGCTGCTGCGCAAGACCGGCGTCGTCAATAAGTTCGTCGAGTTCACCGGCCCTGGCCTGAGCCAGCTCGGCCTGGCCGACCGTGCGACGCTGGCAAACATGTCGCCCGAGTATGGCGCCACGGCAGCACTGTTTCCGGTCGATGCCGAGACGCTTCGCTACCTGCGCATGACCGGCCGCGATGAGAGCCTCCTTGCCCTGGTCGAGCGTTATGCCAAGGAGCAGGGACTCTTCCGGACTGACGACGGCGTCGAGCCGGTCTTTAGCGAGCTTATCGAGCTGGATCTGGCGAGCGTCGAGCCGAGCGTCGCCGGCCCCAGGCGGCCCCAGGACCGGGTCCCGCTCTCCGGGCTCAAGCAGAGCTTTGTCTCGGCTTTTCCCGAACGCACGGCGACGATGCGAGAAGTCGAGATCGCGGTGGATTCGGAGCGCGTTCCGATCGGCGATGGTTCGGTCGTCATCGCGGCGATCACGAGCTGCACGAATACGTCGAACCCGACGGTCATGGTCGGGGCGGGTCTCCTGGCGAAGCGTGCCGTCGAACGAGGACTGCGTGTTCGGCCGTCGGTAAAGACGAGCCTCGCGCCTGGCTCGAAGGTCGTCACCGATTACCTTGATCGCGCCGGCCTGCTCCCGTACCTGGAAGCGCTCGGGTTCCATCTAGTCGGGTACGGCTGCACCACCTGTATCGGCAACAGTGGCCCGCTGCCCGAGCCGGTCGCGCGGGCGGTGAGAGAGCAGGATCTGGCGGTCGCGGCCGTGCTGAGCGGGAATCGTAACTTCGAGGCGCGGATCCATCCCCAGGTCCGGGCGTCGTATCTGGCCTCGCCGCCGCTTGTCGTCGCCTACGCCCTTGCCGGTACCGTCGAGATTGATCTGACGCGTGATCCCCTGGGAACCGATCCGAACGGCGAAGCAGTGTACCTGCGGGATCTCTGGCCGTCGGCGGAGGAGGTGCAGCAGACAATCTCGGCTTCGCTGACGCCCGACATGTTCAAGAAAGAATATGCCCACGTGTTTGACGGCGATGACCGCTGGAAGCTTTTGCCGGTCCCACGTGGGGATCTCTACCATTGGGATCCGTCGTCGACCTACGTTCGGGAGCCGCCATTTTTCCAGGGCTCCGCGCTGGAAACGGGTCGTCTCACGGAGATCCGGGGAGCGCGAGTGCTGGCGGTTCTGGGCGACTCGGTGACGACCGACCACATCTCGCCGGCTGGCGCGATCGCACCCGATAGCCCGGCCGGTAAGTATCTCATCGAGCACGGCGTCCAGCCCCGTGACTTCAACAGCTACGGAGCGCGGCGTGGCAATCACGAGGTCATGATTCGTGGTACTTTCGCCAACGTTCGGCTGCGTAATCGACTGGTTCCTGGACGCGAGGGCGACTGGACTGTTCACCTGCCCTCGGGTGAGGAGATGCGGATCTACGATGCCTCGGTCCGCTACGCAGAAGAGGGGACGCCACTTCTCGTCATCGCCGGGAAGGAGTACGGCTCGGGAAGCTCGCGGGACTGGGCGGCGAAAGGGCCGGCACTACTCGGCGTTCGGGCTGTGATTGCCGAAAGCTACGAGCGAATCCATCGCAGCAATCTGATCGGGATGGGCGTACTGCCGCTGCAGTTCCGGGCGGGCGAAAACCTGACGACGCTCGGCTTGGACGGTCGCGAAACCTACGACGTCCTTGGTATCGCCGAGGATCTCGCGCCAGGGAAAGAGCTCACCGTGCGCGCGGTTCGCCAGGACGGCAGCGAGGTGCGCTTCTCGGTGGTGGCGCGCGTCGATACGCCTCTCGAGGTCACGTACTATCGGCACGGAGGAATCTTACCGACGGTGCTGCGGGAGCTTCTGACGGCGACGTGAGGCGACGTTCAGCACGGAGGGCCCAGCGATACGTCTGGAGTCCGGAGTTCAGGATTGCCATGCTGGCTGGCGCACTTACAAAACCGAGAAATCTCGGCGTTCTCTGCGTCTCTGTGGTGAAAGGGTTCTGGACATGTCCGAGATTCTGAGAAGTGCCGATCTGCACGATCTCCAATCGCTTCCGACACTGACACGCGCGGATCGCGAGACCCTCGAGCGGCTGCTCTGGCTCGCTCCAGACGTGGCGCTGGCAACGGCATCGGCAGTTGTCCGCTCACATCTGCCGGAGCTGCACGATCTTCTCTTTCCGGATCGCAAGCTACCGGAGATCGGGCAGCTCGCACGGGCACTCGTCTACCTCGGGCTCGCGATGTCCGCGCCTGGCCAGGGAAAGATTCTCCCGATTCTCTCGCGGGAGGATCTCAAGCGGGCGGACCGTCAGGTCGCGGTGCGGCTTGCTCAGTGGGGACGCGCCGCGTTCATCGGTGCGCAGGAGCTCGTCGAGTCGGACGCCGTGCCTGACCCGGAGCTGCGTGTGCTCCTGGACGTGCTGGTCGCGCGGGTGAGCGCGCACAGTACAAAAGATCCTCGCTGGCTGCGCGCGGTGGCGTACGGCGAGGCGGGCACCTTCTACGCGCTGCTGGCCCAGGCCTGCGTCGACCAGTTCGGGAAGGTCGTCGATCTCGCCACGGCAAATGCCCAGCTCGATCGCATTGCGCGTACGCGGGATCTGCTGGCGGACGCTCTCGCCCCGGAAGATCTGCCGCGGCGGTTTGATCCGTCGAAGCAGCGCGAGTACGTCGAGCGCTTGCGTCGATTTGGCTGGCACGAGTACGTCGCGAGCACGGGACGCACACTTCGTGAGATTGCCGAGGAGGCGGCGGCCCAGGGACTCCAGGCCCAGACGACGTTCGCACTGACGGACGAATGGGCTGAGCAGGGGGCGAGTCAGCCGACGACAGGCAAGCGCTACTTCATTCGTCCCGCCCTGCTGCCAGATTCCACCGGGCTGGCGCTGTGGGCCCAGGAAGAGCGATTGAAGCCACTGCAGAAGATGCTCGCGGGCGACCCGCGCGAGACTGGTCTCCGTCTCTGCCTCGGATCGGTCGAGCTGTTGCTGGAGTACGTCGTACGCACCGGCCAGTCGAGCTTCCTCGGCGGTCAGTGGACGCGCACCAGCAACCGCTTCGGCGGGATGCAGACGCGCTTTGGTGGTATGGGCGCAGGACGCTACGCCGTTACGATTTTCCCGGGCGGGCGTCTCGACAGCCAGGTCGGAATCTGCCCGGTCATCGAAGTGTCAGACTAGGGCTCGCAGAGATCCAGGAGCTCCACGACAGATCCGAGCAGGTAGTCTGGATCTTCCGCGGCCAGGCTTTCCGGTGGAAACGGGCCCCAGAGGGCACCAGCCGTTCGCGTGCCCGCAGCACGTCCCGCCTGCAAGTCGTGAGTGCTATCGCCGACGTAGAGTGCTCGCGCGGGCTGATCGCGGTAGCCGAGGCGGTGAAGCGCGATCCAGATTGGATCAGGGTGCGGCTTGTGCCGCTCGCTATCTTCCATGAATACGGCCGCGTCGAATATTCCATCGAGTCCGGCTACCTTGAGGCTCCGTTCGCCGATGCCCCTGGCCTTCGAGGTAACCAGGCCAAGGGGGAAGCCTCGATGCTGAAGCTCGGTCAGCGTCGAACGAACACCAGGGAATTCCCTCGCCAGCACATCGTGATGCGCGACGTTGAACGCGCGGTACGAGACGATGAGCCGATCGATCAGCTCAGACTGCTCGTGATCGGGCAGCCGGACACTCCGATGGGCGAGAATGGCCGCGAAGGCTTCGGGGAGCGGCTGTCCGTAGCCAATGTAGAGCTCGTCGCGCGTCATCGCCTCGCCGAGCACGGACGTGAGCGCGTGCTGGTAAGATTGATAGATCAGATCGGTCGTATCGATCAGGGTCCCGTCGAGATCGAAGAGGATGCAGGAGATCTGCCCGTTCGCTCGTCGGTCCCGCGCGTGGAGGATACCGGTCACGATGTCCGCCTTTACCTATTGCCCAAACTGCGCGGCGCGCCTTCCGTCAGATCCGAGCAATCCGCACGCGCCGCAATCGTGCTCCTTCTGTGGTGCAACGTATTATCATAACTCAAAGCCGACGGCCGGAGCGCTGATTGTGCGCGACGGCCACATTCTCCTCGCGGAGCGCGCGATCGAGCCGTTTCGGGGATGGTGGGATATTCCGGGCGGATTCCTCGAGCCGGGCGAGCACCCAGCCGATGGCGCCCGACGCGAGGTGCTGGAGGAGACGGGCCTTCAGATCGAGATCGAGGATTCGCCGTTCGCGATCCTGATCGATCGCTACGGCGAATCCGAGGACTACACGCTGAACGTATACTACGCCGCGCGTGTCATCGGCGGCGATGCTCGACCAGCCGATGACGTTGCTTCGCTCCGCTGGTTTTCCCTGGATTCCCTGCCCGAACGGATCGCCTTCGACCACGCGAACGAGGTCCTGCGCCGCCTGGTGGAGAGCTGGAGTAAACGATCGAGCGAGTGAGAGGCGTGGTGCCTCCGAGTGACGCCGTGACAGGCAGGGTGAGGGCAGAGACCGGCCTCCAGCCGTGTTCGGGTGGCTGAAAAGAGCGCTCGGGAGCTCGACGGTAAGCCTCTCGGTCAGTTAGCCGTCGCGTCGAGGTACGATTGGGGGGTCGCGTTCACCCGGCCAGCCGGGGTTGGTCCTGCGTTCGTCCAATCGCGCTGGACGGTCACGTACTTTCCCTGCCACACATCCCCCGGAACTCCGGACCCGGGCGTGAGGTAGCTCACCGGAGTCAGGTAGCGGCTGATCCAGCGGTCCATCGGGATGTACCGATCCTCGCCGAGCCACGACGGCCGCCCCTTGTTGGGATCCATCACGTAGACGCCGAGGATCCGGGCGTGCGGATAGGCGCGGTAAGGATCGGCGGTTGCCCGAACGCCGCGCACCAGGACGTAGTGATCGCCCCACCAGATTGTCGCCACCGACGGCTCGCGATACTTTGGGTTGGCCAGGAGCCAGGCCACGGTCGCGGTCGCGGTCGTGGGATCGTCGTAGATGAAGTGATTGAACCCGCGGTCCGGCAGCCAGTGATGAGCGGCCGAGGCGATGGCGAATGGGGACGCATCCCACTGGTCGACGGTAAAACCATCGTTGTGGCTGAGCTCCCAGTTCCAGAAGCGCTGCTGCACATCGTAGCTCGGGCCGAGCGATCTCCCCAGATCGTACTCGACCCAGGTCTGCAGGTCTGCCGGATCGCACCAGATCGAAGTGAGCTGACGGTGATATGGCAACGAGAGGTCGAGGTCGAACGCGGCCTGATCACTGGGGGCAGCGGCGGGAGCGAGCCAGTCTCCCGAGACGTACCCAACCCTGCTTCCGTCGGAGACACGCCACCAGACCCCTTCGACCGGCCCGCCGAGCAGGAGCAGGCTTGTCCCATACGCAAGCTCGTCGAGAATGGGATTATCGAGCCCCGGCCCACCGCGCAGATTCAGCCAATCGGCGGTGACCGTCGCCCCGCCACCAACGGACAAATCGCGCGCCGCCTCGGCTGGCATCAGCGTCAAGACCATGGCGACCAGTAGCGCGAGGACCCCTCCCATGGCGCGAACCGGTGCCCATCGCCTCATCGTGCTTGCCCCTCAGCCTCCGACCACTGGTTCCATCATAGTCCGGTGCCGAGCGAAAGTGCAAGCGCGAGCGTGTTAAAGAGAGATTAAGATCTCGAGGCCCTGTCGGTCACTCGCTCCGCCGCGTGGGCCTCGCCAGACCTTGCCCTGCCCGCCGCAGATTCTGACCGGATCTGGAGAGGTGCCTCCAGGTGTTTGGAGCGCGCGTCGCCTCCTGCTATCCGACCGCCTGCTCCGAGTCCCAGAGGCGCTGCAGCTTGCGACGGCTGATCGCGAGGTACTCGAGATCTGGCGAGAACACCTCGAGCGTGATCGTCCCGTCGTACTGATGCCGTTTCAGCGCATCAATCGTCCGGCGCCAGTCGATGGTGCCGGCTCCAAGCGGCAGGTGTAGATCCGCATCTCCGCCTCGATTGTCGCTCAGGTGGACGTGGATGAGCCGCTCCCCGATCGCCTCGAGAAGCTGCTCGGAGAGATTTACTGGCGTGGCGAGATTCGCGTGGCCGACGTCGAGGTGCCAGGCGAGGGCGGGGACCGCGTCGAGCAGCCGTCGCAGCATCTCGACCTGGCTGAACAGGCCGGGGATGTTCTCCACCATCACCTGCAGCCCGCGTTCGGTGGC
Source organism: Chloroflexota bacterium (assembly GCA_902810745.1). GTDB lineage: Bacteria > Chloroflexota > UBA6077 > FW602-bin22 > CADDYW01 > CADDYW01. The sequence continues at coordinate 15,295 of CADDYW010000035.1, forward strand.
ACGCTCTACCAGGTAGCGGAAGGAGTCCGCGTTGCGCTCGACGATCCACGTCCGGTCGAAGAGCGAGACACGCTGATCCGGGTGGACGTTTGCCCGGCGGATGCCGAGCTGAGCGAAGACGTCCAGACACGAGGTCAGCTCGTCGAGCGCTGCCTGGCGAACGCGATCGAATGGCGAGGCGATCGGCAGGTACCACGCCGTATGGCCGACAGCCGAAAGCCCGGTATCGGCGAGGGCGGCCGCGACTGATCGGACGTCCAGCGCGCCCGGGTGCGCACGCTCGGGCTCGAGGGTGAGGTCGATGAAATCGAAGCCCATCTCTCGAAAGCTGTAGATCTCGCCGACGACGTCGCGCATCGGATGGTTCATTGCCCCGATCAACATGCCAGGCCAATCCTTCTGCTGTTTGCTCTCAACGATGACACCGACAAGATTCTACCAGAAGTGCCGCATCCCTCGACGCGCGGTCGGGGGAGTTACCTCGCCCGGTTGATATCACCAGAGGTTGACATGTTGACATGTCATGATATACTTGCGCCCAGCATGCTGACTGGCTGTCGGGTGGGTCCCTCGTCGGTCCGAGTCGTGGTGCCGGAGCACCGCCGGGCGGCGGGAAACACGCGAGGAGGTGGTGAGAGAACGTCGGACCTCGCTCACAATCGTTGACCATCGGCGAAGGAGTCGACATGCGGAAAGTACTCTCCACTATCGTGCTTAGCTTTAGCCTCATCGTCGCACCACTCCCTTCTGTCGCCAGCGCCGATCGTGGCCCCGATTTCAGCGTACCGGGCGGTCACTTTTACACGCAGACGAATGGCACCTCGCGCGGAGTGCAGGGGGGCGGCTACACGATCTCCGACGCGGACAACGTGCCCTTCTGGACTTTCTTCACGCAGAACGGCGGAATCGACGTCCTCGGTTATCCGATCTCTAGGCGTTTTATCTGGGATGGATATGTCTGCCAGGCCACCCAGCGAGCCGTGCTGCAGTGGAGTCCCGCGACGAAGCAGGTACAGCTTGCCAACATCTTCGATTACCTTTCCCAGGCTGGAAAGGATGAATGGCTCCTTGCCGCCCGCCTTGCCCCCAAACCCCAGTGGACGCCACACGAGACACCATCCATGCCATTCCTGGTCCTCGCCCACCACCGGTTTTCGTGGCTCTATGCCGACCCTGCCATCTTCCACCGATACTTCGATACCCCGAACTACTACGGCATCTATGGTCTTCCGACGTCACCGGTGGTTGATCTCGGCCCATACTACGCCGAGCGATTCCAGCGGGTGGTCGTGTATCACTGGAAGTCCGCAGTACCCTGGGCGGATGATCGTGGGACAAGTGTTGGACTCGCGGGCGACCTTCTCAAAGAGGTCGGTCTTATTCCCCCGTCGGCAATCCAGCCCGAGCCCGCGCCCGAGGCGACCGGGGCGCGCGCGGCCCTCCCGTCAGCTTCCTCGTCCAGGCTGAATCAGCTTCTCAGCGCACCGCAGCGACCGGTGACGCCAGGCGATCGCGCCACGGTCAAGACCACGATGGCCCAGCAGCTCGCGGCCGACGCCCCGACCTCGACCATCGTCGGACCGATCCTCGTCGGGGTCTCAACCTGGTACGGCGCGGATTTTCAGGGGCGGACCATGAGCAATGGACAGCCCTATGATATGTGGAACCCGCATACGGCCGCGTCGAATTCGTATCCCCTCGGGACGTGGATTCGGGTGACGCGCCTGACGACTGGTAAGAGCATCGTCGTCCAGGTGACCGATCGTGGAGCCTTCACCTACCCGATTGTCACCGATCTCAGCTACGCGGCATTCGCTCAGCTCGCGAATCCTGCGGTGGGGGTGATCGGGGTCCGGGTCGAGCCCGTTGACGATCTTGACTGACAGGCCTGGCGGCGAGGATAGTGGAGCATCAGGCCCAAAAGATGTCGACGGGCCACCAATGTTTGTTGGTGGCCCGTCGAGGCATTCTTGCTAGACCTCTCGCTCGAGCTGCCCAGGGTATGACCCGAGGGGGAGGGATAGCGCGAGTGCGATTTTAGCGGTAGCTGCGAACCTGCTCGAAGCAGGCGCTGCAGTAGACCGGCTTATCACCGCGTGGGAGGAAAGGAACGAGAGTGTCCTTGCCGCAGTTGGAGCAGACGGCAGGATGCATCTCGCGCTGGCTTCGCTCACGACGGTAGCCGCCGTCAGCGCCCACGCTCTGGCTATCGGAGCCAAGTCGTGCCTTGCGCGCCGAGCGACACGAGGGACAGCGACCCGGCGCGTGCATCAGTCCCCGACTCGCGTAGAACTCTTGCTCCCCGGCCGTGAACACGAACTGGGTTCCGCAATCTTTGCAGGTGAGAACCCGATCTTGGTACGAAGAAAGCAACGAACGACCTCCTTGGGGTCATCAGAAAAATGCTGGAACCGTCTCGGTCGCGGAGCATCGGGGAGACTTACTGACTGGAGGAACCCTGGTCCCGCCAGCTCACCGTCATCTTTCTTGCCAGGTGACCGACCCGGACTTCCATAACAATTATACATCATCTTGGACAGAAGTGCAAGCAGTTTGTGGCACACGTCGATTCGTGGTAGGATCAATGCGCGGCGCCGCGGTCTGGCGCTGAACTCGCATACATCGAGGCTAATCGTGGCAGAAGTGACCCAGGTATCTTGCGTGCGCTGTGGACGGGTTGGGCCGAAGCTGGCGAAGCCGCCGATTGCTGGTGAGCTCGGTAAGGCCGTGTGGGAACAGGTCTGTGAGGACTGCTGGAAGGAGTGGCGCGCCCAGTCTGTGCTGATCGTCAACCACTATGGTCTCCAGCCAGCCGATCCCTCGGATCGCGCGCAGCTCTACGAGTTCATGAAAGAGTTCCTCACCCTCCAGATATAGGGTCACCAGATCATTGGACGTTTCCCGTCGTGTCGCCGGCCTCGTCACCGCTCTGATCGTCGTGGGTCTGGTCGGAGTGTTCGTGTATGCGTGTGGGACTCGCTCGAGTCAGTCCGGCCCGACACCCGCTTTCGCGAGCCCGTCACTCCTGTCGGTGACTCCATCGATCAGCGTTGAGCCATCCGGGGTTCCGGTGGAAAGCCCCGCTCCGGATCCGTCGCCCGTGCCCGCTGGCCAGAATACTCCAGCTTCGATCTATCTGCCCGCGGTTGCGAATGGCGGCTCGCTCGGCGCAGTCGCCGCGGTTCCGACCGAGGAGGTCGTGGTGACCGCGACGCCGGTGCCGGTGCCACCGCCGCCAACGCCAACGCCGACGCCGACCCGGGGCCCGATTCGCATCACCAAGCTGGGGCTGGGTGTATATGAGAGCGGCGGCGCGATGCTGCCAATCCTGGACGATGCCCGTCCCTCGGTCATCTTGCTGATGGATCCGTCGATCGACTTTGCACAGGAGGTTCGTCGCCGCTTCCCCAAGGCATTCATCGTCGGTCGCATCTTCGCCGGTAGCCAGCCGCTCGACAATCCCGCTCAGCGGGGAGTCGAGTTTGCCGACCGCGTTGCCGCGACTGCCGTTCCGCTCAAGGGCGTCGTCAATGCGTGGATGAGCTACAACGAGGTGGCGAACGGGGACGATATCCCGAACCTGATTGCCTACAACGCCTTCCAGGTTGCGTTCGCTCACCGTCTCCAGGATGATTACGGAATTCCGGCGGTGGCTGGAAACGACGGTCCGCGCAGCGTGCGTGCCGATCTGTATCCGAAGTATTTTGCGGAGGCGATCAGGACGAGCAAATACTTCGGCGTTCACGCCTACCCCGATCCAAATATCAAGTCGCTCCGCGACCCCGCGGCGTTCGATCAGGTCTTCTATTACCGGAAGATTCACGACGCGCTCGAGAAAGCCGGCGTCAAGTCTGGCCCATTTATCATCACCGAGATCGGTTTGTACAACGGCTGGCGCGACGTCACGACGGATACCGAGATGGCCCATGACTTCACCTGGGTCGCCGACCAGATGAACAACGACCCCTACGTCATCGGAATGGCGGTGTTCGGGCTCTTTGCACCCGATCGCAACGAGTGGAAGCGGTTCGACATCGACGGGTCGAACATCCCCGACATCATGGGCGACTATAACACGGTCCACTGACTGATCCTGACGAGAATGACACGGCTTTACCTGGTTCGGCACGGCGAGACCGAGTGGAATCACGAGGGACGGATCCAGGGTCATCTGGACCCTCCGCTCAACGATGCAGGGCGCAACCAGGCTTACTCTCTCGCCCGGAGGCTCATCACGGTCGCGTTCGACGCCGCGTACTCGAGCGATCTCAGGCGGGCACGCCAGACGGCGGAGATCGTGCTGGAGGGGCGTGGTATCCCTCTGCGGCTACGTCGCGACCTGCGGGAGCGTTTTCTTGGACGATGGGAGGGCTACCGCGTTGACGATATCGTCAACCTGGAGCCAGACGCCTGGCGTGTCTGGCTGACGCGTCCGCGTGATCACGCGCCGCACGGAGGTGAGACCGAGATCGAGCTGGAGCAGCGCGCGATCGGCGCTCTGAACCACATCGTGGCGGCGCATCCGCACGCGACGGTCCTTGTCATCAGCCACGGCGGAGCAATTCGCGCCGTGCTCAATGCCTGGGTCGGGGAAGAGACTCACCATACTCCCAACTGTGGCGCATACGTCATCGACGCCAGCAGTCAGCAGAGACGGCTCGTCGATACGATCATCCCGTGATCAGATCCTCGATGACGTCTGCCAGTCCGTCCTCGTCGACGCCCGGACACACCACGTCGGCGGCCGCTTTGACCTGCGGATCGGCGTTGCCCATCGCAATGCGCAGGCCGACCTCGTCGAACATGGCCAGATCGTTTCGGGCGTCTCCGATGCCAGCAACCTGGTCACGCGCGAGACCGTAGTAGCTGATCAGAGTGCGAACCGCTGCGCCTTTCGAGACCGAACGGTCGACGACGTTGACGCACTCCATGTCCACGCACGGCGCCATTGGAATCGCGACACTGAAGCTGAGGCGGTCGGCAAGCTCCCCGGCAAGCTTCCGCGTTGCCACGCGACTGCGCTCGTCCGAGGTGATAATCTGACCTTTGATGATATCGTGGCGTCCAAAGAATCCGTCGAAGCTGGCGATCCGATAGCTGACCCGGATCGAGAGGGCGTGCAGACGCGACTCCCGCCAGTCGCGCTCGACGAAATGGGTGTCCTCGGTGTACAGCTCGAGACACAGATCGTCGTCACGCGCGAGGTCGATCAGATCGTCCAGAGCATCCGGCGGCAACGGCTTCTCGAGCACCGCGCGCGACTGATCAGGATCTTTGACCAGAGCGCCATTGAAGACGATGTGGGGTCCGCGCAGCCGCAGCGAACGTGCGATCCGACCACACGATGCCATCGGTCGCCCACTGCATAGGGCGATCTGTAGCCCGGCGTTGAGACCGGCGGCGACTGCCTCGCGAACTCTTGGCGTGGGCTCGCCCGAATCTCCAACCAGCGTCCCATCCACGTCGACCACGATTAACCGAATTTTCGACAATGCGAGCCCCTCCCCGTCTGCACCTGTCCACCAGTCATGGCGATTATACACGCCGCTCGGCACGAGCCGTCCGTTACCGGCGCGCCTGGGCGGTGTTTTCAGGTTCGGTAGTATGAACCTCTGAGCGCGGCGGAGCACCACAAATCGGTGCCCCCACGCGCTCGCGTTGAACAGATAATCCAGGAGAAGACCTGATGGCTACGCGTGCTCGCACCATAGCACATCCTCTCGCGGCTCTCGTCGTCGACGTGGTCGCGGTGCTGCTCTTCGCGAATCTGACCGCGATCGCCGGACGAATCGCGGTGAATCTGCCGTTCAGCCCGGTGCCGATCACCGGCCAGACGCTCATGGTCCTGCTGGCCGGGGCCGCGCTTGGATCGCGTCGCGGGGCGGCGTCGCAGGCCGCCTACCTTCTCGAAGGGGTGGTTGGCCTGCCGGTGTTCGCGAGTGGGACGAGCGGTATCGGCGTGCTGCTTGGCCCGACCGGCGGCTATCTGATCGGATTCGTTGCCTGTGCCGGGCTCGTCGGCTGGCTCGTCGAGCGTGGCGCCGGGCGACACGCTGTGACGAGTGTTCTCACGATGCTAGCTGGCAGCGCCCTGGTTTACGTCTTTGGCGCGGCCTGGCTCGCTCACTTCCTCTCCGGCGGACTTCCGAGCGTGCTGATTCAGGGTGTTCTGCCGTTCCTCCCGGGCGACATTCTGAAGAGCCTGATCGCCGCCGGGGTCGTCCCATCCGCGCGCTGGACGCTCTCCCATTGGACGGGCGCTGCGAGCGAGTGATGTGCTACGAGAGATGCGTGACGAGAATGATTCGCCCGTCCTGGGCAGCTCATCACGCATCTCTCGACGTATCTCCGTGCTGGCGACGTGGTTCAGGTGCTGCCTTTTCCCCACCCGTGGACCGGGTCAGGCGAGCCCGAGTGTCTTCAGCCCGGCTCGGGCGCCACTCAGCAGGAACCCGACATCGCTACCCGACGTGACATAACGAAAGCCCTGCTGTGCCCGTCGCACGGCATCCTCCGGGCCGGCCGCGGCGAAGCCGGGAATCTTGCCCGTGTTTCGACACGCCTGGATAACGCGCTCCAGCGCTCGCTGATGCCCCTCGTGATTGGCGGCATCACGCGGGTGGATGCCCATCGAGAGTGCGAGGTCGGCGGGGCCGACCCAGCAGCCGTCCACTCCCGGGACGGCCATGATCGCCTCGGCGTTCTCTACCGCCTGGACGCTCTCGATCTGGACGGCGAGGAAGATCTGATCGTTGATCCAGTCGGGGTAGTCCGCACCGTAAATACTCGCGTGCGCCCAACCCCAGGAGCGGGTGCCGACCGGCGGGAAGCGGCAGGCCGCGGCTGCGGCTTTCGCGTCCTCGACGGTGTGCACCATTGGCACGACGATGCCCAGCATCCCTTCGTCGAGCAGACGCCCAATCAAGGTGTAGTCGTTGCGTGCGACGCGGGCGATCGGCGTGGCCGAGCCGCCTTCCATGGCGATCAGCGCGGCGAGCGTCGACTCGGGGCCATAGGAACCGTGCTGATTGTCGATCTGGAGGAAGTCGATACCAGTCCGGCTGAGCGCCTCGGCGACGAGTGGTGAGCCCAGGCCAAGAGAGTAGCCGAAGGCCGCCTTCCCCTCGAGCAGCTTCTGCTTGGCGGTGTTGACGCGCATGTTTATCCCTCTCCTGTGCTGATTGTGCTGGTCGATGGACGAGATGCTCTGGCACCTCCCGACGTGACGCCGGGCAGCGTGAGCTCGTGGGCGCGGTGACAGCTCACGAAGTGCCCCGGGGCGATCTCCTGCAGAGCCGGCGCTTCGACCCGGCAACGCTCCACCGCGAACTGGCAGCGCGGGTGGAAGTAGCAGCCGCTCGGGGGTGCGGCCGGGTTTGCTACCTCGCCCTGCAGGACAATGCGCTGGGTGCGCGCCCGAGGATCTGGCTTCGGGACCGCCGATAGTAGCGCGGCGGTGTACGGGTGCTTCGGCGTCTGGAAGAGCTGATCGCGATCCGCGAGCTCGACGATCTTGCCCACGTACATCACCGCGACCCGGTCGCTGATGTGCTTGACGACACTGAGGTCGTGCGCAACGAACAGGTAGGTTAGCCCGAGCTCCTCCTGAAGCTCGAGGAGGAGATTGAGGATCTGGGCCTGGACCGAAACGTCAAGCGCCGAGACGGCTTCGTCGGCGACCACGAGGCTTGGATGGAGGGCAAGTGCTCGGGCGATGCCGATACGTTGGCGCTGTCCTCCGCTGAAGGCGTGAGGAAACCGGTTCATGTACTCGGGACGCAAGCCGACCAGACGCAGGAGCTCGGCGACCCGGTCGGTTCGTTCGCTCCGACTCCGGACCCCGTGCACGAGCAAAGGCTCCCCGACGATATCGAGAATCGTCATACGCGGATTCAGCGAGGAGAACGGGTCCTGGAAGATCATCTGCATCTGGCGACGGAGCGGCTGAAGCTCGCTGCGCGAGAGGGTCGCGACATCGACGACCGAGCCCTGCGCGGTTCGGAAGAGAATCTTGCCCGCGGTCGGTCGAATTGCCCGGAGAATGCAGCGGGCTGTCGTCGTCTTGCCGCACCCGCTCTCGCCCACGAGGGAAAGCGTTTCGCCTTTTCTGATGAAGAAGCTGACGTCGTCGACCGCGCGGACCTGTCCGACGACGCGGCGCAGAAAACCACGCCGGATCGGGAAGAACTTCTGCAGTCCGCTAACGTTGAGCAGGATTTGATCGTTCGACTCGTTCACGTCTGCTGAGCCTTCTGGTCGCTGAGTTCTGGGGGCTGATAGAGAAAGCAGCTCACTTCGTGTCTCGCTCCCACCGGCACGAGCTGGGGCTCCGCGCGCTCGCAGACGCCTGGCATAAATGCCGGGCAGCGTGGATGAAATGGACATCCCGACGGTCGATGGCTGGGATGAGGGATCGAGCCGGCGATGGTCGGTAGCTTTTGGCGCGCGGGCGCGTCAAGGCTCGGGATCGAGCGCAGTAACGCCTGCGTATAGGGGTGCTTAGCATCGTAGAAGATTTCGTCGACCGGGCCCTTCTCGACCACGCGGCCGAGGTACATCACGACCACCTCGTCGGCCATCTCCGCGACCACGCCCAGGTTGTGGGTGATCAGCATGACCGCCATGTGGTTTTGCTCCTGGAGGGCGCGGAGCAGGTCGAGGATCTGGGCCTGGGTGGTGACATCGAGGGCCGTCGTCGGCTCGTCGGCAATCAGTAGCTTGGGATCGCAGGCCAGTGCCATGGCGATCATGGCGCGCTGGCGCAGCCCACCGCTGAATTGATAGGGGTACGCGTCGGCCCGCTGCTCCGGTCGCGGGATTCCCACTCGCCGGAGGAGCTCGACGACCCGCTCGCGTGCCTCTCTCGGAGTAATACGCTGGTGAAGCAGCAGCACCTCGGCAATCTGGTCGCCGACCGTGTGGACCGGGCTGAACGACGTCATTGGCTCCTGGAAGATCAAAGCGATCTCGGCTCCTCGGATCGACCGTATCTCTTTGCCATCCTCGTCGAGCTTTGCCAGGTCGACCACGGTGCTCGCCCCGTTCGCCGTTTCCCGGCGCCAGAGAATCTGACCGTCGACAATCCGGCCCGGACGTTCGACGATGCGGAGAATCGACCGCGCCGTTACACTCTTGCCACAGCCGCTCTCGCCGACAATGCCGAGCGTCTGCCCCGGCTTGACGTCGAAGCTGGCGCCGTCCACCGCCTTGATCGTCCCCTCTTCCGAGAAGAAGTACGTCTTCAGGTCGCGCACCGACAGGATCGACGTCGGGCCCGTGTTTGCCGTCTTGCTCTCAGATTCCATAGGGATCCGCCGCGTCGCGCAGTCCATCGCCGACGAAGTTGAATGCCAGCACAGCGGCGATCACCGGGATTGCTGGGATCAGCATCCAAGGAGATAGCACGATCGCCTGAATGTTCTGCGCATCTTGAAGCATCACGCCCCAGCTGATCGCGGGCGGGCGCAGACCCAGGCCGAGGAAGCTCAGCGATGTCTCGCTGATCACCATCGCCGGTAGGGCGAGCGTTGTCGCCGCGATAATGTGACTCAGGAACGACGGGACCATGTGGACGAAGATGATACGCAGGCGTCCGCAGCCGACGAGCTCCGCCGCGGTCACGAAGTCTTCCTCGCGGAGGGAGAGGAATCGTCCTCGAACCACGCGTGCCAGCTCCGTCCAGGCGAGCAGCGAGATAATCAGCGTAATCGCGAAGTAGACCTGGGTGATGCTCCAGGTCTGGGGCATCGCCGCGGCCAGGCCCATCCACAGAGGAATCGTCGGAATCGATCGGAGAATCTCGATGATACGTTGGATGACGACGTCCACGACTCCCCCGAGGTATCCGGAGAGACCACCGAGTGCAATGCCCAGGAGCAGGCTGAAGGCGACGCCAACCAGACCGATCGAGAGCGACGTGCGGGTTCCGAACATCAGACGGGAGAAGATGTCGCGTCCCTGGACGTCAGTGCCAAACAGATAGATCGCGTCCTCGGTAGGCATGCCCGAAACGCCGATCAGGTGCACGTCGGTGGGGATAACGCCAAACAGCTTGTACTTGAAGCCGTGGGCGAAGAAGTAGATCGGCACCTTGCGCGTGAGATCTGGCGCATAGATGAGCTGGAACGTTTTCGGGTCGCGTTTCCCGGTCACCGGATTCACGTAGGGATGGAGGCGACCGTTATCGAAGAGGTGGATCGGCTGTGGTGGGATCAGCGAGCGTCGGGCCTGTGATGAGTTGGGGTCGGCGTAGGCGAGGAAGTCCGCGAAGATCACGATCAGGTAGAACACGATAATCACGGCCGCGCCGATCATCGCCAGGCGGTGTTTCCGAAAGCGCCACCAGGTGAGCTGCCACTGGGTGGCAACCGAGATTCGGTCTTCGCCAGCCTCGGCAAACAGGCCGGGGACGGCAACCGCTTCTGCCATTCTCGTTACTCCTCCATCCGGATACGTGGATCGAGAAGCATCAGCAGTACGTCCGAAAAGAGCGTCCCGACTACGGTCATGATCCCGAGCAGCAGGATGATTGTTCCCGCAAGAAACTGGTCCTGCGCGATGAGCGCCTTCAGCAAAACCGGTCCGACGGTTGGCAGGCTCAGCACGAGCGAGACGATGATGCTTCCCGACACGATGTAGGGGAAGATGTAGCCGATCGTGCTGACGAACGGGTTGAGCGCGAGCCGGACCGGATACTTGAGGACGACGCGCAGCTCGGAGAGGCCCTTTGCGCGCGCGGTCACGACGTAGGGTTTGCGTAGCTCGTCCAGGAGGTTTGCCCGCATGATCCGCATGCTCCCGGCGGTCCCTTCAAGGCCGAGGATCGCCGCCGGCAGCGGGAGATGCTTGGCGAGATCCCAGACACGGGCCATGGACCACGGCGCCACCTCGTATTGCTGCGAGAACAGGCCACCGGCATCCAGGTTGAATAGCTTGAAGCCGAGGTACATCATCACCAGCGCGAGCAGGAAGCCCGGGACGGCAACGCCCGCGAAGCTGAAGAACGTGAACAGGTAATCAGCCAGGGAGTACTGGCGCATCGCCGAGTAGATGCCGATCGGTAGGGCAATGATCCACGTGAAGAGGACGGCTGCCAGTGAGAGAATGACTGTCAGCGTGAGGCGGTCGCCGATCACGTCCATCACGGGTCGCCGCCACTCGAACGACTCGCCGAAGTTGCCTTGCAGCATCCGCCCGATCCACTTCGCGTACTGAACGTAGATCGGCTGATCGAGTCCATACTGGGCCCGCAGGTTTGCTGCCTCTGATTCCGAGACGACGTTGCCCATCGACTCCTGCTCGGCGATGTAGGCGGTCACGTAGTCGCCGGGCGGAAGCTGAATGATGATGAACGAGAGTACTGATACCGCCCAGACGGTCAGCAGAGCCAGCAAGATTCGGCGAACCAGGTAGCTAAGCACGAGCGATCACCCGAAGAACTCCGGGGCGTGTCGATCGCTCGGCGCGACGCCGCGAGCGATCGACACGCCCGCCGACTCACTTATTGATAAACCACGTCTCGGGACGCGCATTGCCCGGCGTCTGACCCGGCGTGCTTCCCACCACCGTGTCGGGAACGTTGCCCATGTAATTCTTGACGACGGCAACGCCCAGGATCGCCGGGGAGATGCCTACCGTGCCGATGACGAAGACGTTCTCGACGTACAGCTGCAGGATCTGCTTGCCGATCTCGACGAGCTTGTCCGGAGATGCGCCTTTCGCCTCATTGTAAAGCTGGAGCATCTTGAGCGGGTCGCCTTTCGGCTCCTCGCCCTGCTTCCCGCCGGACTGCCACCACAGTCCATAGAGCGGGCCCCAGCCGCTGGCGGTATCGTAGGGCAGGCAGTGATACGGGTAGGTGAACGGGTTGTCTGACCCATCGTTCGACCAGACCCGGAACTGCGTTTTGCCAGCCGCGAGCTGCGTCTGCATCAGGCTCCGTTCGACCTCATTGACCGTCGCCTTGATTCCAATGTTCTTGGCCCAGTGCTGTGCAACCATCTGGGCGATGCCGGTCCAGTTCACGAACGCGGCACCTACCGTGGTGATCGTCAGCGTCAGCGGACCCTTGCCGTCCTTGCGCAGCCGCATGCCACTCGAGTCCTTCTTGTCCAGGCCGAGCTTGTCCAGCATCTGGTTCGCCTTGTCGGGATCGAGCGTCGAGTAGAGCTTGCGGCTCTCGGGCCCGAGGTAGAAGGGCGAAAGCTCGCCCGGCGCTGCCGAGCCGGGGTCGCCAATGCCAACCCAGAACGTCTGATTCAGCTGATCGCGGTCGATCCCCAGTGAGAGTGCGATCCGGAAGTCCTTGTTCCGCAGCCACTCGCGGATCTCGTCGTCGCCGCCCGTGTAGTTCTGATTGACGAAGAGACCGGCGTCGGTGCCGTGCTGCCAGCGCCAGAAGTGAACGGTGTAGCCACCCTTCTGCTCGTTCTGCTTGTAAACCGGCACCTTGGCGATGTCGATGTGGCGAACCTGGACGTCGTACTGGCCGGCGATCGCCCGCAGATTGACGACCTCGAGGTTCTCGGCGAGGCCGAGCTGCACGCCATCCATGTACGGGAGCTGATTCCCCTCGGTGTCGACGGCGAAGTAGTAGGGGTTCCGGGTCAGGACCCACTGCGGGGTGTTGATCGGCTGGACCGTCTTCCAGGGTGCCGTCGTCGGGCAGTCGACATTCAGCTCGCAGTTGTTCTTGAACTTGAACAGGTCCACCCAGCTATTGTATTTCGCGTCCTTGGCCATCTTGTCGAGCTGATCTTTCGACGTGTACTTCGGGTGGAACTGCTTCATGTAGTGGGCGGGCGCCCAGAGCCCCATCGCATTCTTCCCGTTGGTCAGGTGACCCGCGACGCCGAGCGAGGCGATGAGCTGCAGGAAGAGGTAGTATGGCTCGGCGAACTGGAACTGTACCGTGTAGTCGTCGACCTTCACGACCTTTCCTTGCTTCCCGCCGATGCTCATCCAGTCAGCCTTGGTCGGGTTGAGCTCGTCGTTCAGGTACTCATCCTCGTACCAGAATAAGATATCGTCGGCAGTGAAAGGCTGGCCATCTGACCACCTCATCCCCTTTCGGAGGTGGAAGGTGAAGGTCTTGCCGCCGTCTTCGATATCCCAGCTCTTCGCGATGTTCGGTACGACCTTGGTGACCGTCGGATCCCAGTAGATGAAGTGATCGTGCATGATCCGCTCCATATTCTGGCTGTCCGCGGGACCGGTGAAGGCGCGATGCCAGATACCGCCATACTTGCCGATCTGATCGATCGGCTTGTAGACCAGAGGATCCTCCGGGAGCCGCTGCTCGACCGGTGGTAGCTTGCCTTGTTTCACCAGGTCGGCGAGCATCGGTGCTTCGTTGAACTTCGCGGGCTTGGTGTCGACGATCTGCACCATCTTGACCGGACCCGATGGAGTCATCGTCGCGGCCGGATTCGCGGCGGCTGCAGCAGTCGGGGTGGTCGCGGCGGCTGGCGCTGCTGCCGTTGCCGTCGGCTGCGGGGGTGTCCCAGCCGGTGCGGGTGCACTCGTAGCAGCAGATGGCGGCGCGGCGGTTGGAGATGGCTGCTCACCCCCCCCACACGCCGCCAGAAGGGGAACGCCGACGATCGCCGTGGCGCCAACTGCAAACTTCAAAAATCCGCGACGGGAGAAGGGTACAGTGTGCGCATTGTGAACCATCAACTCCACTCCTTGCTCTAGTCCTCGAGAGACGCTGCTCATTCGTGCTCCGTCGGGTCGCGAGAATCCCGGCGAGATGGCCGGATCGCTTCCCTGGTTTCTCTCAGCCCGATCGGACGGGTCGGGCTCTCTGTCTCGAGCGAGAGTCACGCCTTACGCCAGCGGGCCATTATCCCGACGTATGATCCACTCGTATTTCCACCTTCCTCCATTCGTTCTCACGTCGTCGCCGCGCAGATGTCCACGGGTTGACAGGCTGATCCACGAAAGTCAGGAGCCTCAACGTTCCTGAAGTCAATCCACGAACGGACTCCCCCGATCCTACACCGATGGCCTGTCGACGCGAACGTCTCCCACGCATCCGTTTGGATCGTCGACGGTGGCCACGCCTGCCGGCGGGCCACCGGGCGGTCCCAGACGGGTGGCCAGCTCCGTTCGCGCGTACGTAAAGTGATACTCCATGGCACTGCGCGCCGCCGTCTCGTCACGCCGCGCGAGGGCCTCGACAATGCGGGCGTGATGGTCGCAGACCTCGTTCAGAGTCAGGGCATTCGGCGGCAGCAGGTGCCCCGAGCTCTGCAATGCCGAGCTCACCTTCCAGAAGATATCGAGGAGACGCAGGAGAAACTGATTACCGAGCCTCCAGAAGATCCGCGCGTGGAACGCAGTATCTTCAGGCAGGAATGCACTTCCTTCCGCGGCCCTTCGGCGCATGGCTACCACGATCTCCGTCAGTGCCTCGACATCGGATTCGTCAAGGGAGTGCAGCGCCCGTCCGATGAAGGCGGTCTCGAGCTCACCGCGTACCTCCATCAGCTCATCGAAGGAATGACGATCGAAGTAGATGGCGTAGGCGAGATTGTCGAGAATCGCGTCAAAATTGAACTGGCGAACGAATCGACCTTCGCCGCGCCGCGCCTCGATCATGCCGATGGATTCGAGCGCCCGGAGTGCCTCCCGCACGGCATTGCGGCTGACACCGATTTCGTGCGAGATCTGCTCTTCGGTGGGTAGACGGTCGCCCGGCCGGAGTCCCCGGGCGATGATATATTGCTTGAGCTGGCGTCGGATCGCGTCGTGGAGCGGCGGAGCGCGTAGCGACTGCAGCATCGCGATGAACGGTCCTTCGCTTTCCCCGCTTCGCTCGGATTGTAGGTCGTCCTACAAGTGGCGCGAGTATACGCGGAGCAAGTCGACCATGTCAATAGGTGCGGGCGAAATCCGATGCACGCCCGCGAAGAAAACGTGAAACGTAATCCGTCATGCGCAAGTCGCTGCGTATCCTGCGCGGGCAAAGCTGGCAATCGCCTTACGTATCACGTTTCACGTTTCGGTGTTCCGTTTGCTGTTCGCTCACTCGAGTCCATACAATCTCGCCGCGTTCTCGAAGTAGATCTTCCGCTCGATCTCGGGCGGCAGCGGCGCGGGAAACGCCTCATCGGGATTGTCCGAATCCCAGTGCGGGTAATCGCTCGCGAACATAATCTGGTCGGCGCTACCGTAGTGCTCGAGTATCTGGAGGAAGTACTTTGGCTTATGCGGCTCTTCCATTGGCTGGGTCGTCAGGTACACGTGCTCGCGAATGTACTCGGATGGCAGCCGCTTGAGGTGCGGGACCTCGCTCTTCAGGAGCTTCCAGGCACTGTCGAGTCGCCAGCAGAGCGATGGCAGCCAGGCGAAGCCATTCTCCACCGAAACGAGCTTGAGGCTCGGGAAGCGTTCGAAGACGCCTTCGACGACCATGCTGATGATGTTCGCCTGCATCGCCTGGGCAGGGCCGACGTGCTCTTCCAGGTAGAACGACGGCCAGCCGGTGCCGGTGATCGGCTGACCGTAGGACCCGAAGGCGTGCGACATGACCTTCAGGCCGTACTCCTCGCACGCTTCGTAGATCGGCCAGTACTTGCGACGACCCATCGGCTCGTGGGGCCGGCCCGAGAATTGGACCTGGACGAAGCGACGATCATTCGCGCGCCGACGGATCTCCGCGACAGCCGCGGGCGGATCTTCGAAGGGGATGGTGATCGAGGCGCGCAAACGTGGCTCGGGATCAAGCCATTCGGCAATCTGCCAGTCGTTGACGGCAGTGGACAGGACGGCGCTCAGCTCGAGATTCTGCTGCGCCCCCGCGCCGCTGAGCGGAATGAGAATAGCGTAGGCAACGTTGTAGGGATCGAGGTAGTGCGCCCGCGTGAAGTGCACGTCGGAGCCGCTGCGCCGGCCGGAGGGCGGCCGCGCGTCCTCCCGATGATCCATGAAGCGCGGGTAATATCCGCCCGCGGGCCCGTGCGCGCCGTAGGTCTCGACGTGCTCGCGCCAGCGCCTGGGCAGATACGGGAGCAGGGCCTCCACGTCGTGGTGGAGCTCGTTGTGCAGATCGCAGTCGATCAGCGCGGGCCGGGTTCGGGCTCGCTCGACCTGGTGGGGCATCGTCGCGACCATCGTTCCTCCTCGTCACCGAAAACGAAAAACGTAACCCGCAATCCGTCATGCTCGGGACCTAACTCGTCACTGGCCCGAGGCTCCAACAATTACCCTGCAAATTGCTCTTTCCACCTGACGTTTTCCGCATCACGCCTCATGCCTTCACAATCGGTAAAAGCGTCGCGCGTTCTCGTTACAGATCTTTTGCACCAGCGTCTCGGGCAGGTGCCTCAGTAATGTCTCCTCCGGATCCGCCGCGTGGAGGTGCGGATAATCCGATGCATACAGCAGGAGCTCCTCCGAGCCGATCTGGTCGATGATCTGAAGCAGGTGCTCCGGATTCGGCGGCACATCCAGCGGCTGGATCGTGATGCGGATGTGCTCCCGAATATAGGCGGATGGCGCACGCTTGACCCATGGCACCAGGCGGCGCAGGTTCCGCCACTCTTTGTCGAAGCGCCACATGAACGATGGCAGCCAGGTGAAGCCACTCTCGAGGAGCGCGACGCGCACGCTCGGGAACTGATCGAAGACCCCCTCGCTCACGATACTGACGACCTGCGACTGGAAAACCTGCGCCATCCCGGCGTACTCCTCGAGATAGTAGCTCGGCCAGCCGGACGGAGTCGGCGGATTGCCCGGCACGCCGCCGAAATGCAGGCCGGCGACGAGATCGTGTCGCGCGATGGCCTCCCAGAGCGGGTGGTAGTTGCGGTTGCCGTATGGAAAATGCGAACGCGCCGGCAGGAGTACCTGGACGACGCCCGGGTGATCGCCGATTCGATCGATCTCGCGTGCCGCGGCCGCCGGTAGCTGGCTCGGTACGACGATCGACGCGCGCAGCCGCGGCTCCCTGTCCAGCCATTCAGCGATCAGCCAGTCATTGACGGCGCGGGCGAGGGCGATGGCCGCGTCGGGATTGTGCAGGCTATCGACGGCATACGTACAGTTGAGAATGCCAATCTCGACGCGTAGTGGATCGAGGATCTGGTCGCGGAGGAGGTCAAGATCCGAACCGGCTGGACGGCCATCCGCCGGAATGCTGCCGGGGCGCGCGGTGACCGGCGCGTTGGGGGGATAGGCGCTCTCGACGGGCCCTTTGAACAGAGACTGGTTGATGTGCTCGATCCAGTAGTCCGGCAGATACGGAAAGAGGGTCTGAACGCTCGGCACGTTCGCATGAATGTCACAGTCGACGATCGCCGTGCGTGACGACACCCGAGCCGACGTGGCACCGGAGGTCTCGATCATGCCTGCTTTCCTGTACACTGCCACGGCACGCGGTCGGACGGAGCCCCCGCGTTGGTGCCGGATCTCGTTCGTTTGAGGAGCATCGCCGAGCTCCCGGACAGTGCGTGTCCACCCAGACGGTCTCTGGACCGGATGGCTCGCGAAATGGTCGAGTTCAGTATACATTCGGGCGGGAGCGAGTCAACAGGGGATCGTGGCCCACCGTGACTCGCACGTCGCGATCGAGCAGGTAAGCTAGACCTCTCCGTGTCACCTCTGCACGGCGAGCGGGGGCGATCAGCAGCACGCGGGCTGTCGTGTGTCCGCGCGCTGCTGATCGCTAGAGTCTTCGCAAGGGAGATGCTCGGGAATAGCCCTAACCACTCCCCTGGTCTTGCGCTAGCGTACGGCCAGGGAGTCGTGGCCGCCGAGTGCACCCAGCTTGGTGAAGAACATCTGTCGCTCGACGACCGACGGCAGGCTGGTCGTGACCGTCGCCGAGACCGGGCTGTTCGGCACGACGTCGTTGACGTCGACGGTCAGGGCGCGCGTTGGATCCACGTTGAAGTTGCGCGTGACAACCTGGCCGCCCGGTAGCTGGAAATCGATCCGCGCCGTCATCGTCGCCGCGTTCGGATTGAGGATGTAGATGAACTCGGTGAAGGGGAACTGGGTTGACCCCTCGGCGAGGAACCACTGGGTCGCCAGGTCAGACGAGCCGAGAGTATTCATCGCGCCGCGTGGCTCGCGGCCAAAGAACATGGAGCGCTCGGCGAGAATGGGCTGACTGGCCTGAACCCGAATCCCGAATGATGCGTTTGGTACCACCTGATTCAGGAACACGCTCTGGCGACTGTTTGCAGCCAGGCCCTGGGCGAAGCTGATCTGGGATCCGTTGCTCAAGAAGAGCGTGATCGTGGCCGTGGCCGGGGTCGGATTGGGGTTTTCGAGCAGCAGGAAGGAATCGAAGGGGACCGGGAACTGAGGCAGGTTAGTCCCGGTGCGGGCGTTGGCGAAAAAGAAACCCGTCGCCGCCGCGTTCACGCCAGCCTCGGCGGTCGCGGCGTTACCCGGGAATCGGTAGAGGGCCCGCTCGACGACGATCGGCTGGTCGCTATCCACGCGTGACGAGAACGCCGCGTTCGGAAGAATCTGATTGACGAAGACGCTCGTTCGTGATTGCGGTGGTAGAGCCAGGGTCTGGAGACGCGGTGGGCCTCCGCCGAGCAGGAAGTAGGTGATCGTCGCGGTAGCCGCGACGTTGTTCGGATTCTGCAAGAGGAACCAGGTGTGGAAGGGTGACTGGGTGCTGCCCTCGGCAAAGAGCCAGGTGCGGTTCGGCGCGGTGATCCCGGTTACGTCGTCGCCGTCGAAGCTGACGAACATCGCCCGCTCGGCGCGAACTGGCTGGTCGGCGTCGATCCGGGTCGAGAACGCGGAATTCGGGATGATCAGGTTGGTGAAGAGGCTGAAGCGTGACGTCGGGCCGACGACGAACGAGCGCGTGGTCGTGCCGCCGCCCTGGAACTGGAAGGTGAATCGGACGTTCGCCGCGGCGCCGCCCGGGTTCTGGACAAGGAACCAGGTGTCGAACGGCGGCTGGGTCGAGCCCTCGGCAAAGAAGAACGTGCTCACCGGGGTGAACGGTGGCGGCGGCGCGCTGAAGGTGAAGGCCCAGACGCCGTCGTCGGTACCCGCGTAGAGCGTTTGCGGCGATGCGGTGTCGATTGCCAACGACCGAACGCTCAGGTTGCCAAGGGTTGTATCGATGGGCGTCCAGTCGTTTCCGCTGTTCGCACCCTGGAACACGCCCCGGTTCGTCGCGGCGTACGCAATCGTCGGCGAGAGCGGGTTGAAGATAATCCGTCGAACCTCGATGTTGCCGAGCTCCTCGGTCGAACGCTGGAACGTCAGGCCACCATCGGTGCTCCGGAGCACGCCAGTTTGTGTCGCGACGAGCACAGTCGCGCTGTTGCCGACCCGTGGGGAGAACGTCACGTCGAACACGGGCGGTAGCCCGTCCTGGACCATCGTCCAGCTTGCCCCACCGTTTGTGCTGCGGAAGACCTGGCCGGTACCGCCCTCGGTGTTTCCACCCGCGATCACCAGGTTCGAATCCAGCGGGCTGACGGCAATCCCCGTCAGGCTGTTGTTCCGAATCGGGTCGTTGGCCGGCGGAACCAGGCGGGTCCAGGTGATGCCACCGTTCGTCGATCGATGCACCGGGCCGGCGCCCGCGGAGTAAACGATCTGCGAGTTCTGCGGCACGCGGTCGAGCTCGCTGCTGGACGCATTGGTGAGCACGCCAGTCCAGGTGTCGCCGCGATTGGTGGTGCGGTACACCCCGGCAGTTGGCTCGCCGACGAGCGGCCCGCGCCCGGTGCCCGCGAGGACGATCGCGGTGTTGGTTGGGTCGATCGAGAGCGAGTTGACGATAAGATTGCCGAGACCGGAGTTGATGGCCTGCCAGGAAGCGCCGCCGTTGGTGGATCGAAAGATTCCGTTGCCGAAGGTACCGGCGAAGATCGTGCTCGGGGTCGTCGGGTCGACGGCGAGCGCGTTGACCCGCAGCCCATCGAGATTCAGCTTGCTCCAGGCGCCAGCTCCCGCGAGCGCCGGAGCCGGCGACATGGCCGCGACGAGGACGACCGCAGCCAGGAGATGCAGCCAGAGGATAAATCGGCGATAGCCGCGTCTTGGGCGAGTGCTAGACATGGAATCTCCTTGTCTCACGTCGATCTTTCTTTCGGCGTTGAAAGGCGATCGGTCTGCGTCGGCGCGCCGGTGAGGGGAGAGTGCCTGTCCAGTCAGTCGAGGCGGAACCGAAGAGGAAGAGCTGGAGGCTTGTCATCCAGGCGAAAAACCGGCGAAGTAGCGTCAGATGTCGATAGGCGATACCTCCTTCGGCAATGATCTGGGCAGATAGCCGTGACGACCGTCTGCGTGCTCGCCAACATTATTCTGCACTTCACATCGCGGATTCGTCAAGGCAATCCGGAGCGCGTCATCGGGCCACCACGCACGTTGCCACGCGGAACGCACGTCACAACAAGGAAGAAACGGCGGCTCACGAACGCGCCCGCGCACAGGGCGGGAGCGCTTCGTGGATTGCGCAGCGCTGATTCGGTAGAGGTAGAATACGGCCTCGAAGGAGGAGAGATGATCGACGGCAAGCTTGGCGTTGCCATTCAGGGTGCTGGCTGGGTTTCCACCGAGCACATTCGCGCCTACCTGAAGAACCCGTACACCGAGATCGTCGCGATCGGGAGTCGCACGCTCGAGGGAGCGCGGATCAAGCGTGATCAGATGGGGCTGACCTGCGAGGTGTACGACGACTATGATCGGCTGCTCGCCGACCCGCGCGTCGATGTCGTCTCGATCTGCACGCCGCCCGAACGTCATCCGATCGAGACGATTCGCGGCGCCGAGGCTGGCAAGCACCTGCTGATCGAGAAGCCGGTCGCGACGACCGTCGAGGATCTTCGCGCGATGCGTGATGCCGTGCGTCGGGCACGCGTCAAGACGGTCGTCGGATTCGTGCTGCGCTGGAATCCGATGTTCGACACGATCAAGTCGCTGATCGCCAACGGCGCCCTGGGACAGCTCTTCATGGCCGAGGTCGACTACTGGCACGGACGTACCATCAACTACGCCTCGCTCGCCAATCGTGCGCGGCGTGTGCCGACGATGAGCACCTTTCTTGGCGGAGGCTGCCACGCCGTCGATGCGGCTCGCTATTTCGTCGGCTCGGACATCGTCGAGGTCTCGGCCTACAATGCCCAGGTCGATCGCAGTGTCGCGGTGCCGCTGAACACGCTGGCGATCGTCCGTTTCGCCAACGGTGCGATGGGGAAGATCTCGGCGAGTGCCGAGCTGCGCAGCCCCTACATCTTCAACGTGGAGCTGCTCGGCGATAAAGGCACGATTCGCAACAACCTCGTCTACTCCGATCTCTTCCCCGGCCAAACCGACTATGCGACGATTCCGACGGTTACCCCCAATAGTGGCGACGTCGCCCATCACCCGTTCCAGGGCGAGATCGACCACTTTGTCGACTGCATCCGCAATGACGTCGAATCGCACGCCAACCTGGAGGACGCGGTGAACACCCACGAAGTCTGCTTCGCCGCCGAGCGCTCGGCGGTGGAAGGGAGGCCGGTCAAGCTCCCGCTCTGAACGGGACGGCTCTGGGCCGACGAATGGTCGTGAGCTCTGCTAGCGGTGTCCATCGTCACGGACCGGGCGTCCTCGTCCGTGAACATCGGCGGTGGCTAGCAGCTCACTGACCGTCCTCCACGCTCTCGTCTAGGCGCGGCAGATCGGCGAGCGATCCGAGGCCGAACCGCTGGAGAAGCTCGTCGGTCGTGCCGTAGAGCACCGGTCGGCCGACGCCCGCGGCGCGCCCGACCTCCTGGATGAGCCCCTGGGCGATCAGCGAGCGGAGCACGCGCTCGCAGCTGACGCCGCGAATCTCCTCGATCTGGAGGCGATGGATCGGCTGACGGTAGGCGACGATCGCGAGCGTCTCCAGGGCAGCGGCCGAGAGCTTCCCGGTCGACTGGATGCCCAGGAGCTTCTCGACCTGAGGGGCGTACTCCGGTGCACTGACGAGCTGCACTCCCTCGGTACCGCGCTGCAGGCGGATGCCGCGACCCTGGAGCGTCGTGGCGAGGGCGGTCAGTGCGCCCTCGCACTCGTCGGCGGTGCAGCCCAGCGCGGCGCGCAGCCGGTCGACCGGCACGGGCTCGGCGGCGACGAAGAGCATGCTTTCGAGCGCGGCGACAAGGTCAGCTTCACTCACCGGTGTTTCAGAGCCAATCCGAGGTTGACCAGATACTCGCTCGCCGGAAAGTCCGGTGGGTAGCTGAAGCCAGGCGCGAGGTGGCCGATCGGGTGGCCGGTCAGCGTGCGGACCTTCTCGGCGAGTGAAATTCCGGTCGCCAGCCGCCCGGTGAGATAGAGTGGCACGTCGGCGGCGAGTGGATGCGAGGGATTGGTATCGTCATACCAGGTCAGCGCGCGGTCGATCTCGTCCACCAGACGATTCTGAGCGGCTTCGAGATTCGTCGCGGGGAGCGGGGTGCTGCGCAGGAGCACCGGAACCGCGTTGGCAATGATGGCCACATCCAGACTGCCGTCTTCCAGGTTCGCGACAATCGCGTCCCGCCGGCCCACGGCGCGGGCAAGAGCCAGGGATCGCAGGTCCATCGTGTACGGATGGATATCTGCTGCTTCGAGGACCTCGAGCGCGCTCAGGATCGTCGACTTCGGAACCACGAGGACGAAGACCTGACGGCTGCGGACGCGGCCTTCTAATCGCTGCCAGAAGAGATAGCTCTCGTCGGCGGCGGCTCCGAGTGACTGCTCGATTTCCTCAGTTACGGCTTCGCGTAATTCTTTTCCAGAGAGTCCCGGCAGATCCAGGATGCGCGCGCTCGCCTGAAATCCGGGCAACGCCCAGGCCACGCGCCGACGCGAGAGTCCCAGACGTGCGAAGGTTTCATCGATGACGTCTCCGAGATCGGCAGCATTGGCGATCTGACCGTGGCGGACGAGATGACCCGGCAGAGGGATGCTCGCCCAGCCGACGACCTGCTGCCCGCTCACCGATACGATCCGCAGGCTCGTGCCCTCGATGCTGGCCGAGACGGTCGAACGATCGAGGGAGAGCATCGCCAGCCACGCGGGCCGACGACGTGTGACGGGCTCCGGACGGGGGCGCTCCACCGTCTCGTCAAGCGCAACCATAGCCGCTGACTCGTCCGGGGGCGTGCTGGCTGCCCGCCGCGTCGCAACCAGCCCCGTCGTACGACTCAGCAGCGTCTTCAAGTCCGGCATGGTCTTTGGACGAACGATTCTCATTGGTGCTGCGCGTACACGATGATCTGCATCTGCGCTGTCCACTGTCCGTTGGCTGGCTCCAAGCGTATGTTATCAAACGCGAGAGTGCGAATACCAGCGCGCTCCATGCGATCGAAGAAGTTCAGTATCTGGGGCAGCGTCCCGCCAATCGTCAGGTTGAGCACGGTGGTCCGATAGGTGCTGGTACCGATCTGCTCGCTGCTGCCCTGCATCGTCTGAACCGGACCGGTGCTGACGCCGCTCTCGGCCGCGCTCGCAAGCACGGCGCTCACCAGGCTGAGATCGGGTGGGTCGCGGGGGAACGCTGGTGTGCGCAGCAGTGGATCGCTGGCGTTTGGCGACTCGAGCGAGAGATTCAGCCGATTGACGGTTGTCTGCAGGGTTGCCAGGCTCGCCTCGAGCTCCGTCTTCTGGCTCCGAGCGGACAGATAGAGGTAGCCGAGCGCCGCGCAGCCGACGAGCAGGATGAAGCAGATCGCGGCCAGGAGGCGCTGCGCCGGTGAGAAGGTCATGGGTACCCCCTCCCGGAGGCGACCTCCAGGACGATGGTGAAGTCGACCGGGCCGGAGCTTGGCGCGGGTGGTGTCGCGGCGCCAGACACGTCCGGTGCGGCGCCCGGCGAGCCGATTGGCGTCAGAATCGGTGCGGCGGACGCCAGGATAGGCGTTCCCAGGGCGGCAAGCCCATCGCCCGGACCCTGCCCGAGGCCGAGGCGCGTGCTGATGTTCATCTTGGGCGTGTTCGTGGCGGTGGGAGTAGACGTGGCGGTCGCGGTCGCCGTGACCGTTGGCGTGCTCGTCGCGGTCGCCGTCGCTGTAGGCGTCGGGGTACAGGTTGGGGTGCAGGGGGTAGCAGTCGCCGTCGCGGTTGGCGTGCTCGTCGGCGTGCTCGTCGCGGTGGGCGTCGGGGTCGGGGTAAAGGTCACCGGCGGAATCGAGCCGGGGTTAACCAGCTTGTAGACCTGGACCTCCCGGATCCCGTAGGAC